>DATMNP010000095.1:0-88660 GCA_035568935.1 Opitutaceae bacterium
GGCGGTGACGTCAGTGGCGGTTCTGCTGCCCCAGCTCCCGACCCGATCAACGTCACGATCCATGCCTCCACCACCGTTTACGCCGAGTCGCCGACCAGCGTTTCATCCACCGCATCGACGGCGTCCACGCCGATCAGCCTGCACACGATCGAATATATCAATTGCGACGGTTCAGACGGTGGAATCTGGCAACAGCAATACAATGCCGCCGGCTCAGGCATTTCTGACCAGTGTTCCACGGGCGTTACCTTTCCATCGCCCGGAACTTATTTTGTCCGCAGCGGTGCCAGCACCGACGGTGGCAACACCTGGACCTATAGCGATCAATTGACCGTGTACGTGGATGATTGCAGGACTCATCCCACGGTATACATCCAGGCCAAACCCAAGCCAGGGATGGAAAAGTGGTTCACTGAATCGAATGAAGTATCAAAGCAGTTTAAGGTTAAGTACACCAATCCGTATCCGTAAACGCTTTGTCATTCCGAGGGAATCGAGGAATCTCGTTTTAATATAATTCGTTACAAACTGAAATCGAGATTCTTCGCTTCGCTCTGAATGACAATCCAGGGATTCCTCGCTTTGCTGCCAATGAACTCATGCCAATTACGGTTCAAATTCGGATTTCCGAGGTAGGGCGAACCGTCCCCGGTGAGCCGCATTCCCCTCGGCTCGTCAAGGATGCCTCGCCCTACCCGTGTTGTCGCGCGAAACGGTTCATCGCCGCGTTCCACCCTAAGGCTTGGCTGCTTTAGTCCGTCTGCCCTCCGTCTTGCCCTTCGTTACCCTGCCGCCAGATGAAATTTCTCCATTTTGCGATGGGCGCTGTTCTGTGGCTCATGGGTTTGTTGGCGGCCTCAGCCGCCGATGGCCCTTCTTCACCGCAGGTCTACGGCGTTCCCCTCAGGAATCTCGTCATGGCGAAACAACGGGTCGCCCGTAATGATCCGTCGGTACAGATCCCTTTCGCGAAGTTGATCGAAAACGCGGACGCTGCGCTTTTGTCCAGGCCCGGATCGGTCATGGATAAAACCCAGGTGGCAGCGAGCGGCAATAAACACGATTTTTTCACCTTCGGGCCCTACTGGTGGCCGGATCCCCGCAAGCCAGACGGATTGCCCTACATCCGGCACGACGGTTACACGTACCCGAATAGCAAAATCGGCACGGACTCCATCGCTTTCACCAGCTTGCTCAACCATGTCGAAGCGCTGGCCTACGCCTATTATTTTACCGGCCGCGACGCCTATGCCGAAAAAGCCGCCGAGCTGATTCGGGTGTGGTTTTTAAACCCGGCGACGGCGATGAATCCCAGCGCCAACTATGCGCAGGCCATCCCGGGCGTCACCAACGGACGCTTCGAAGGGGAGATCGAATTGCGGGGCCTTACCAGGATCACTGACGCAATCGCCCTGATCGAATCCTCCAAGGCCTGGACCAACCCTGATCGAAGCGCTTTCCGGCATTGGCTGGAATTGTATTTTGAATGGCTGACGCACCCCAAGCTACCCATCGACGAAACCTCCACGGAAAATAACCATGAATCGTGGCATGACGTCGAGAGGATCCAATTTTCCCTTGTGCTGGGCAGGGCGGACTACGCCCGCAGGTTGTTGCAGCAGGAGTTTCCTCGCCTGTTGGAGATGCAGATCGCGGCCACGGGGAAGCAGGCGCACGAGCTCGTGCGGACCAATTCGCTGGGATACAGCTTGTTCAACCTGGAAGCACTGTTTCGCCTTGCGACGCTGGGCGAATACGTGGGCGTGGATGGCTGGAAATATAAGACAAAAAATAACGGCAGCCTGGATTCGGCCCTGGATTATTTGGCTCCGTACATCGATCCTACCAACCCATGGCTTGACGACGAAGTGGTGCCGACCCCGCGAAGGCGACTATTGCCTTTCTTGGTCCAGGCCTATGACCAGAATAAAAACGCAAAATACAAGGGCCTGTTGGACAAATTTTATGGCAGCGGCCCTGATTTTTGGCGGCTCCTCTGGCCTTATGATCGGCCAATCGGGATTTCAAACCGCTGATTCGGCCCAGATTTTTAACCGCAGATGACCCCGCCTTCGCCCTGAGCTTGCTGGCGGTGAGCTGGTCGAGCCAGTCGAACGGGCTACGGCGTGGCATGCGCGGATGAACGCGGATTCGGATCGGAGTTTTTAGCCACAAAGGGTCACATGGATCATAAAGAAATCCACTCTGAGTTCTTTGGGTTCTTTCGTGGCCAAAGTATCGGCCGGTAAGGTTTTTCCCGCGGATTTCGCGGATGAGCACGGATACGGATCGGATTTTTAACCACTAATTTTCACTAATCGGCGCTAATTTTGTTTTGAACACGGAGGTCACGGAGGGCACAGAGAGACGGAAAAGGGATTTGAGGGCTTCGAAAAAACTTTGTTGGCCGTCATTGCGATCAGGAAGCACTGCGGCAGCGCTTCCTGGCGCAATCCGACGGCCAACACGGCCTTGGCCGTGTGCTGCCTGGCAGCACAGTTTTTACGCAGCCGGTTAATATCCGCGTCAATCCGCGGTTAAGAAAACGCCCGGCTCTGGACTCTCGACTCCAAGCTCCAGACTTTGCGTTCGTCTGGCCCCTCGCTGACCCTCAGCGGTCGCCGACCGTGGCCGGCACCCGGCTGAGAAAAATCTCCAGATGGTCGAGGCAGACCGTCCAGCCTTCGCGGTGTGGCGTGACCTGGGCCTCCGGCAGTTCATGCGTGAGGACGAGCTTCGTGCCCGCCCCCTGCTCGAACAACTCGATGGTCACCTTTGACTCGCTGCCGTCGAGGCAAGACAACCAGGTGAAGACCAATCGTTCGGGTGGGACGATTTCAAGGTACGTGCCCTTGGGCGTGGCGGTCTTTTGGTCACTCGACATTTCGATGACATAGGTGCCGCCCGGCCGGAGATCGTTGGCGACCTTGGCCCGGCCGCCTTTCATGCCGAAAAACCATTGGGCCATCTTGGCCGGATCGGTCAGCGCGGAGAACACGCGCGTGCGATCGTGCTTAAGTTGACGGGTGATTTGCAGGGAGTGGGATGGCTTGTTCATAGGAGGAGTGGGATTAGTAGTTGGTCATTGGGAATGGGTTTTTCGTAGTTGGTAGTTGGAAATTTGTAGTTAGCTGCCCGATCTTTTTTAGCCACGAGAGATCACATCGATCGCATAGAAATTTTCTTTGAGTTCTTTTGTGGCTATTTCATCTGTTTGGTTGAGGATTTTTCTTTTTCTTGATCGAGGAAAGCTTCCAGCCCATCCAGCCGCTGCAGCCAGAAAGCCGTGAGTTGCTCGAGGGTGGTCCGGACATCGGCGAGAGGGCGGGGGTTCATGTTAAATCGGTGATGCTTGCCTGACCGCACCCGTTGGAGGATGCCGGCGTCTTCGAGGATTTTGAGGTGCCGGGAAACGGCGGGCGGGGAAATGGCAAATGGTTCGGACAGCTCCGCCACGGTGCAATCCGCGCGGGCGACGCGGAAGAGGATTTCCCGCCGCGTCGGGTCGGCCAGCGCGCGGAAGACCTGATCCAGTTGAAGTGAACAACGTTTAACCATATTGTTAAGTGTTAAGAGCAGAAGCCGGTCTGTCAACACTCAATTAACAAAAAAGTGAAGTGTCCGGTCGGCCGCGTTGGCGTCCGACATTTCAAATCTCAGATCTCAGATTCGCGAAACGGCCTCCGCCGTTCGCCCTCTCAAATCTGAAATGCGCGCACGCGCGTCGCGCCTCCGGCTCTGGACTCTCAGCGCTCAATTTCGCTCGTCGTCCCGTTTGCCTATCTGAACGTTGAATGTTCGAGGCCGCCGCCTCGCTGCGGCGGCACGCGCCTTGCGCTATTTCTTCTTAAAGTATTTCTCCAGCGCGGTGATCAACGGTTCGATTTCCTTCCGGGTGACCGCCCAGACGATTTTAAAATCCACTGCTCCGTAATCGTGGGCAATGCGGTTGCGCATCCCGCGGATGCTTTTAAAGGGAATGCCCGGCAGGGCTGCCTCGGTCGCCTTGTCGATCTTGTGCGCCGATTCGCCGAGCACGGAAATCCGCAGTGCCACCGCATCGCGTTTCTCGCTGTTGGGCCAGAAATCTTCAAATGCGACCCTGTCCGTGTAGGCGTGGATGAGTCGCGCCGCCTCCAGCATGTCGTGCAGGTACGCGTCCTGAGCCTTGGACGCGGGCTTAGGCATGATAAATCACCTTTGCATCGGCGAGGATCGACTTCCGGCGATAGGGATTGGTCATCTCCTCCACCGAATCGCGACTTAGCAGATGCACGGGCACGCCGAGGATTGTGGCCATGTCGTCTTCCATCGTGAAAAAACGCAGGCCGGGATTGTCGGCAAAGCTTGCGAGCAAATCGACATCACTGCCGCGTCGGGCTTCGCCGCGCGCCAACGAGCCAAATATTTCCAAGCGGGTGATGCCGGCCTGGCGGCAATACGCCGCCAGCAAATCGGCAATGGCTTTTGGTGACGGCGGCACGCGCAAACGGTGCGGTGCCGGCCGCCGGCCGGCGCGCACGGCGTTCCAAAAAGCGGCGGCCTTGGCCCGATTGGCGATGGTTTTTGCCAGTGACCGGGCCCTGCCACCCTTTCGACTGAAGGCGATGTGATTTATGCCAGATAAGCTAAGCGCTTAGGATAACTTTGTCGAGGATGTTCGGCCTTGAATGTTGAGTGTTCGGGGCGAATGGCCCGCGTCTATTCTAGCAGCAAAGTCCGGCCGGTTAGGGCTACGCCATTTCAAATCTTAAATCTGAGATCTCAAATGCGGGGAAACCGCCGCTGCCGGGCGCATCTCAAATTTGAAATCTGAAATGCGCGGCACGCGCTGCTGCCCTACCGCGCTATCCGCGGGAAAATGCTTACCGCCGGTTTTTGAGGAAGGCCCGCACTTCGTCATGGGTTCCGCAGAGGTGAAAGACCAAGGCATCGCCCTCGCGTTGGAAAACCAGGCGCAGGTCCAGGCCGCATCGGCACTCCATGAAGGGGATGATGCGCCGCAACCCGACACCGGCATGCAAATGAGGAACGCCATAGGCCAGGGCGGAGGCTTTCATGGCTGCAAAAACTTCCGCCCGACGTCCGCCCGGGACGCTTTTTAAAAAGCGTGGCGTGGCCAGGATTTTCATGGGCTAGACCAAGTCGGAGGGGCTTTTGATTTCCTTCAGCTTTCCGGTCCGGCGCGCCCGGGCGGACTCCCGGCGCATTTTCATCCCGGCCCGTACTTTTTCGGCCGGGGTCAGGCCATACTCGTTGGCAAAGTAATTCTCATCGGATTCAGCGACGGCAAAAGGAACCCCGCGATGGTTTACCAGTTGGGTGAGGGCCATCGAGACGTAGGCGCCGGCATCGAGGCCCAGCTGGGCCAGAAGCGCGTCGCTCTTGCGCTTCAGGTCACGATCGATCCGGGTTCGAAGTTGAATGGTTGCCATGCCTCAAAAGTGTTCAAAATGCTTCAGGAGTCAAGTCTGGCGTTCACCATTTCAAATCGCAGATTTCAAATTTCAGACTTGGATGTTGGGCGTTGAACCTGTCCGCCGAAGCCCTGAGCTTGTCGAATGGGGCGAAGGAGGATGTTGAACGTTGAATGTTCGCCGCCAGGCGCCGGCTCTCAACTACGAGCTCCGATCACTGGCCTGATCGCCTATTTGCGGCGCATGAGTTCGATGGGATCACGCGCGGCATGAAAGACCGCGAGCACCACGATCCGTGCATTCTCCTCAAGAAAATGAATCGTGTACGGAAAGCGTCTCAAGATCGCTCGGCGCACTGGCCCGCGGACGTGACGAAAAAGCTCCGGCTGTCGAGCCACCAGCACCAGTATTTCATCGACGACGGCTTTGAACTCCAGTCCGAGGCCGGAACACTCGCTTTCATACCAAGACACGGCCTCGTCGTATTCACTTCGGGTGACAGGCCGGAAGACGACCTCCCGATTCACGATTTCCGGCCGTATTTTGCTTCTGTCGCGGCCTTGATCTCATTCCACGACACCACGTCGTCCGGGTGGGCCTGATGCTCGGCCAAACGGCGGTCGAGTTCAGCGGCCTGCGCGGGCGTGAGCCCTAAATCCTGGTCTGCAAATTCGGCCCAAATTTTCCCGACGACCTCCCGGCGTTCTGCGGCCGGCATCACCCGAAGCTGGTCCATAATTTCCGCGGTGCTCATGCTGTGTAGGCTAGCAGGAACCCTGTCTGGCGCAAGCCACTTTGGCGAAGGATGGGGCGAAGTAGGGATGTTCAATGGCACCTCGCATTCTAGCAGGAAACTCCGACCGGTTTTGGCTTCGTTATCAAAAACTTCGGCGTTCAGCGTTGGCATCCGCCGCCCGGCTGTTGACTCTCAGCTCTGGACTTTGGCTCCGTCTGGCCTCCGCCATTTGAAATCTGAGATTTTAAATTTGAAATGCGCGGAACGCGCCTGTTCGCCATCCGGCGCAGGGCCAAAAACCGGAAATTCAAAAAGTAGAGGCCCGACCCCCCTCGGACTGCCTTGAACATCCAACATCGAACATCCAACGCCCAACATCCAATTCCAACCACCGGACACATGTCATTCTCGCAGCACTTTTAGAAGTTTGGCCGGATCGTTGGTTAAAATCGCATCCACGGCGTAGCGGCGGAGACGGCGCATGCTGCGAACGTCGTTGACAGTCCAGCACCAGAGTTGCGTTCCGTGGCGGTGGACTGTTTCAACAAAGGAGGAAGTTGTTATCGCTTCGTGGGAGACGCTGAGGCCACTCGCGCCAACGGCCGACATGGCGCGGAGGAGGCGGCAGGCGTCAGGCGACAGGTGGGAGGGGGATGGCAAATGACGAATTCCGAATGGCCCTACTTCGCCCGAGGGCTTCGAAGGGCACAGCGAATGGCGAATGGCGGATGTCTTACTTGGTTCGTCCTTGGCGTTCTTGGTGTAAAACTGGCTTGGTTTATCCACGATGAGCATCCGGGGCAGTTTCGGCGCGAGGGTTGCCGCTTCGTGGAGGATGTCGGGTTCGAACGAGGCCAGGATGACATTTTTGGTCGAGGCCGTCTTCCGAATGGCCGCCAGTATGGGCGCCACAGGCGCGCCTTTTTTAATTTCAATTTGCAGGATGCACCGTTTGCGCGTGAGCAAGAGCACGTCGGCTAGGGTGGGAATGGGTTCGCCCCCAACGCGGAGTTTCTGCAGTTTGGACCAGGTATGGTCGGTGAGCCGGCCACGGGTGCCAGTGAGGCGGGTCAAAGTGAAATCGTGGAAAACGACGGGGATGCCGTCGCAGGTGACCTGGACGTCGAGTTCGATGCCGTCGACGCCGAGTTCGAGCGCGCGTTGAAACGCGCGCAATGTATTCTCCGGAGCTTCAATTGATGCTCCTCTATGAGCGATAACGAGAGGGATCATTTTTTTAACGGCAGCTATTTTCAGGCCTTAACCACGAAGACACGAAGCACACGAAGAAAGCATTTTTAACCACTTATGGGCACTTATCTTCACTTATAATACGGATCGGAGTTTTTTTAACCGCAGATGAACGCAGATGAACGCGGATACGGATCGGAGTTTTTACACGAAGATCGCAAAGGACGCAGAGTCGGATCGGAGTTTTAACCACTTATGGGCACTGATAATCACTTATCATTCGGGCCGGATTTTTTAGCCACGAGAGAGCACAAGGATCATAAAGAAATTTTCTCCATGATCATAGGCTGCGGAAAAACTTTGCCGGCCGTCGTTGCGATCAGAAAGCGCTGCTGCAGCGTTTTCCTGCTCGCAACCCGACGGCCTACACGGCCTTGGCCGTGTGCTGCGCAGCAGCACAGTTTTTCGTAGCAGCCCATTAGCGCCTGCCCTTCGTAGCCCATTCGGCTGGCTCAGGGCGAAGTAGGGTGAATTAGCGTCCATTAGCGGTTAAAAACGGTTTGTCTCTGCGCTCTTTGCGCCCTTCGTGTAAAAAAGGTTCGGTGGTTGGTCAGGATTCGCGTCCATTCGCGTTCATCCGCGGTTAAAAATGCATTGGTAGTTCGTATTTAGGAGTTCGTAGTTTGTTTTCGGTCACCAAATACCAACTGCTAATTACCAACTACACATGCGTCCGCATGTCACACAATCCCGTCGCGTAGGTACGCGTGCTTCCCTTCAAGCAGCGATTGCGTGAGGGCATAATTCCTCGAATCATTGTTGTGCCCGAGGGTCGCGAAGCTCGCCGCGATGCGTCCGCGGGCATCGGCCACGAAACATAGCGCGAGTTTTTCCAGCTCTTCGCGGGGTCGCTCCCGGCGTTTAATGAGCGCATCGGCATACAATACCGTGGACACAATCGCGAAGAGTTCCGTGCCGATGTCCACGATGCGTCCGAGGAGGAGTTGCTTCCGCTCGAGCTTGGGTCCGTGCTTCACCATCGCATGAAAGAGCGTGCGCGCCAGACGGCGGCTCGTCTTGGTCACATAGGCGAGCGCGGGTTTGAGCGCCGGGGCGAGGTGATCCGGCCCACCACCCCTCGGCAGCAGCAATCCCGGGTACCAATGTGCGTAGAACATTCCGGCTTTCATCGCTGCGGCGAGGCGTTTGCCGGCTGGCAGACGTGAATCGAGCGCCGCGCCCGCGACTTTCAAATGCGGATCGAGCGCCTCGCGCGCGAGGAAGAGGCGCATGATTTCCGACGAGCCTTCGAAGATGAGATTGATCCGCGCGTCGCGCATCATCCGCTCGATCGGCACGGGCGGCTCGCCGCGGTTTTTCAGCGACGCCGCCGTCTCGTAGCCGCGCCCGCCGCGAATTTGCATCGTTTCGTCCACCGCGCGCCAGGCCGCCTCGGAGCCGAACATCTTGCACATCGCGGCCTCGATCCGGATGTCGGCGTGGTCGCGGTCAACGAGCTGGGCGGTGAGCATCACCATCGCCTCGGTCGCAAAGGTGTTCGCCGCGATCCGCGCGATTTTATCCGCGATCGCCGCATGCTTGCCGATTTGTGCGCCCCATTGCACCCGGTCTTTCGCCCAGTCGCACGCGTAGCCGAGACAGCGTTTCATCAGGCCGGCGCACGCCGCGGGAATCGTCAGCCGCCCCGCGTTGAGCGTGGTGAGAGCGACCTTGAGTCCACGGCCTTCGCCGCCGACGATGTTCTCGGTCGGCACTTTCACGTTGGTGAAGCGAATCACGCCGTTGTAGAGCGCGCGCAGGCCCATGAAGTGACAGCGTGTCACGACTTCGACGCCAGGGGTGTTCATCTCGACGATGAAGGCGGTGATCTGGTTCTTCGGCCGGCCTTTGGCGTCCATTTTATCCGGCGTCCGCGCCATGACGATGATCACGCCGGCCTTTACGCCGTTCGTGCACCAGAGTTTTTCGCCGTTGACGATAAAATGCTTCCCGTCGGGGGTCGGCTCGGCGCGCGTGGTCATTTTTGCCGGGTCGGAGCCGACGCTGGTCTCGGTCAGCGCAAAGGCGGAGATTTCCCCCCGCGCGACGCGCGGCAAATAGGTTTTCTTTTGTGCCTCAGTGCCGAAAAGTTTCACCGGCTGTGGCACGCCGATTGACTGGTGTGCCGAAAGGAGCGCGGTGAGATTCGCATCGACGCTGCCGAGCAGCATCGCGGCCCGGCAGTAGTTGAGCTGCGAGAGGCCGAGTCCGCCGTATTCCTTCGGCACCTTGATGCCAAACGCGCCCATCCGCGCCAGCCGTTTGATCAGGGCGTCGGGAATTTCCCCGTCGGCGTCGATCTGGTCGGGGTCGACCTCGTTCTTCAGGACGTTCGCGAGTTCGGCGAGAAAGGGCTGGCCGGCTTCGACGTCGGCGGGAGGCTGGAGCGGGAACGGATAAACCTGATCGAAGGAAAGCCGGCCCATGAACAAGGCGCCCGCGAAACTCCGCCAGCTGCCGGCGCTGCGCGCGGCCTCGGTGAGCTCGAGGGCGTCGCGCTGGGCGCGATTCATCTTCGAGGTGTCGATCACCGACTCGGGTTCGGGGGATGGTCCTTGGTCATTAGTCATGGGTTATTCGGATTTTTTAACCACTTATGAACACTCATGCTCACTTATTTTTACCACGGATTACACGGATGAGCACGGATATGGATTGGAGTTTTAACCACTAATTTTCACTAATTGGCTGCTTAAAAACTTTGCGGCCGTCGTTGCGATCAGGAAGCACTGCCGCAGCGCTTCCTGGCGCAACCCGACGGCCTACACGCCGTGCGGCGTGTGCTGCGTTCGCAGCACAGTTTTTCGTCAGCCTATTAGTGCTCATTAGTGTCTATTCGCGGTTAAAATCGGTTCGGCTCTGTGTCCTCTGTGTTAAACAGGTTCGGTGTTTGGTCAGGATTCGCGTGAATTAGCGTTTATCTGCGGTTAAAACGGCTTGGTAATTTGGATTTGGTCGTTGGGCCTGACACCTGACTCCTGATGCCTATTACCTCGGATAGAATTTTTGTTTCTCGCGGGCCAGTCCGCGGATGAGTTCGCAGGGGGAAAAATAGGTCGCGACGTCATGCGAGAGGGTTTCCAGGCGGGTCAGGACCAGGTCGAGTCCGAGCGCGTCGGCATGATGGAGCGGTCCGCCGCGGAACGGCGCCCAGCCCGTGCCCATGATCATGGCAAAATCGATATCCTCGGGCGCCTCGACCACGCGTTCGTGGAGCACGCGTGCGGCTTCGTTGATCATGACCAGCACCATCCGGTCGAGCTTGGTTTCCGCGTCGACCGGCTCCAGGCCCCGGGCGTGCCGGGGGGCGCCCATTGGCGTGGAGAGCGCGCCGGCGTGCTGCAGGGATTTCGCCTGCGGATTCGGCGTTTCGCCCTTTGGATCGTGGCGATAGAAGCCGCAGCCGGATTTTTTTCCGAGCCAGCCGCGGGCGATCATTTTTTCCAGCGTGTCATAGACCGGCACGGAAACGGGGAGGCGGCGCTCGAGGTCTTTTGCGACATGCTGTGCGACGTCGAGGCCGACTTCATCACAGAGCCGCAACGGCCCCATGGGCATGCCGAAATCGAGCATCAACTTGTCGATGGTCTCAATGGCCATGCCTTCGCCGAAGAGATTCACCGCCTCGACCAGGTATGGCAGCAGGATGCGGTTCACGATGAAGCCGGGGCTGTCCTTCGCGATCACCGGCAGCTTGCCGATGGCCTTGGCGAATTGCAGCGCGGTGGCGAGCGCCTGCGGCGAGGTGCGCGGGCCGTGGACGATTTCGATGAGCTGCATCCGGTGCACTGGGTTGAAGAAATGCATGCCGACGACGCGCTCGGGCCGGGTGAGCACCGATGCGATCGCGTCGATCGAAAGCGCGGAGGTGTTGGTCGCGAGCACGGTGTCAGGCCCGACGCGGGTCTCGAGATCGCGGAACACCTGCTGCTTCAAATCCAGTTGCTCGACGGCGGCCTCGATCACGAGGTCGACGCCTTTGAGCGGCACGTCGGTGTGAACCGGCACGATCCGGTCGAGGCCGGCGGTGGCCTCGGGCTGAGTGAACGCGTGGCGCTTCACGGCGGACGCGAAGAGGCCTTCAATTTGGTTCAGGCCGCGCGCCAGCGCGTCGGGAGTCACGTCTTTCAGCAACACGGGATAGCCGCGCGCGCTGATCCACTGCGCGATGCCGGCGCCCATCGTGCCGGCGCCGATGACGGCGGTTCGACGGACGGCGGGTTCTCCTTCGCCCTTTTCGGCTTGCCCAGGGCCTTGAAGGGCAGGCGCGGTTCCGCCTTCGCCCTGTTCGACATGCTGACCGCGAGCCCCTTCGACGAGCTCAGGGCTACGGCGGACAGGGAGTTTTTTCGCGCGCTCCTGCAGGAAGAAAACGCCCATCAGGTTGCGGCACCCGGGCGTGTGGATGAGTTGGAGAAAGGCGGACTTTTCCCGCGCGAAGCCTTTGGCGGGCGACTTGCCCACGGCGTGCGTGCACACGTCGATCGCGACGAGCAGCGCGGGATAGTGGCCGCGGGTTTTCGCGAGCACATCGCGTCGGGCGCGATGGGCGACGAGCGAGGAGAGGGGGGCGCGGCTGAGCAACGAGCGCCGCAGGGGACGGCGTTTCCCGCGGGTGACGAGGTTTCGCGCGACGTTGGACAAATATTCCACGTGGGTGACGTCGTCGACCAGGCCGAGCTTCAACGCCTGCGCGCCGACGATCTGTTTGCCGGTCAGGATCAAGCCGAGCGCCGCGGACAGGCCGATGAGCTTCGGCAGCCGCGTCGAGCCGCCCCACGCGGGCAGGATGCCGAGCTGCGTTTCGGGCAGGCCGAGTTTTGTCGCCTTGTCGGTCGAGGCCACGCGCCAGTCGCACGCGAGCGCGACTTCGAGCCCGCCGCCGAGGCACACGCCGTGAATTGCGGCGACGGAGGGAATCGCAAGCTGGCCCAGGCGGGTGAACACGCGGTGCCCGAGGTCGATGATGTCGGCGAGCGCGGCTTCGTCGGTATTCTGCGCGAGCGCATGGAGATCGGCGCCGGCGATGAAGATTTTCGGCTTCGCGCTCATGAGGATGACGCCCTTGAGGCCGGCTTCGTTTTCGAGGGCCGCGACGTGCGCGTCCAGCTCGTTGAGCGTGGCGAAATCGAAAATATTGGCCGACGACTCGGGGCGGTCGAACGTGAGGAGGCAGATGCCGTCGGAAGTGGTGCGGGTGATGGTCATTAGCTGTTATTGGTCATTTGTCCTTGGTCATCCGTGGTTGGTAATTGGTCGTTAGTAGTTGGGGCAGGACTTCTGGTGCTTGTTACTTGGTTCTTCGTTTGAAACCGCTAATTTTTGCTAATCGGCGCTAATTTTTCGCATCGGATTTTTTAGCCACGAGAGGGCACAAGGATCATAAAGAATACCTCTCTGAGTGCTTTGTGTTCTTTTGTGGCCAATGCATCTGCCGGTAAGGTTTTTCCCCGCGGATAACGTGGATGATCGCGGATTCGGATCGAATTTTGAACACGGAGGTCGCGGAGGAATGCATTTTCATTCCTAAGCTACTCCGGTCATTTTTATTAGGAAACCAGGAAGCCAAGAATAGGCTGCTGGAAAACCGTGTTGCGTTCGCAGCACACGGCCGCAGGCCGTGTTGGCCGTCGATCCGCGTGATCCGCGGGAAAAACATCTCGGCCCGTTGAGGGCAACGGGCCCTACCAAAACCATATTTCGTCAGCCTATTTGCGTTCATTAGCGTCTATTCGTGTTCATTCGCGGTTAAAAACGGATCGCATCCGTGATCATCTGTGGAATCCGTGGTGGAAGCTGATTCGCGTCTATTCGTGTTCATTCGCGGTTAAAAATGCTTTGGTAATTGGTCGTTTGGATGTGGTAGTTGGTTCGGATCCGTGTGAATCGGCGTTCATCTGCGGTTAAGAAAAGGGAATGGGTAATTCATATTTGGTGTTGGTCCTGGCACCTGATGCCTGGCGCCTGTTACTGGTCATTGGTCATCGGGGATTGGTCATTTTTAGGTTGCTTCGAGCCAGAGCGCGCCGCCCTGGCCGCCGCCGACGCAGAGCGAGACGAGGGCGCGGCGCGCGTGCCGCCGTTGCAGCTCCTTCAGGGCGGTCAGCACCAGCCGCACGCCCGTGGCGCCGACGGGATGACCGAGCGCGATGGCGCCGCCGTTGACGTTGAGGATTTCCTGGGGAATTTCGCCGAGCACGATTTTGCGGCCGAGGTGCTGGCGATTGAACTCCGGCGAAACCGAGGCCGCGCAACACGCGAGCAACTGCGCCGCGAACGCCTCGTTGATTTCGATCAGGTTGGCATCCTTCAACCCGAGCCCGCTGCGTTTCTGCGCCTGGGCGATCGCATAAAGGGGACCGAGGCCCATCCGCGCGGGCTCGCAGCCGGCATACGCATAATGGATGAGCTGGCCGAGGGGGGTGAAGCGGGTGCGCTTCAGAGCCGCCTCGCTCATCACCAGCATCGCGACCGCGCCATCGGTGACCTGGGAGGCGTTGCCGGCGGTGACGGTGCCGCCGTGCTTTTCGAAAATGGGGTTCAGCTTCGCGAGAGCGTCCATGGTCTGGTTGGGGCGGACGCCGTTGTCCCCGGTGACGTTGACGGGCGCGTGGGCGCCGCGCGGATAAACGGGCCACGTTTCCTCGGCGAACTTCGCCTTCGCCGCCGCGGCGCGCTGGTGCGATTGCAGCGCAAACCGGTCCTGCGCCTCGCGCGTGATGCGCCAGTCGCGGGCGAGCGTCTCGGCGGTCTGGCCCATGTTGCAGCCGCACACCGGGTCGGTGAGGCCGAGCTGCAGGCCGATGCGCGGCACGAAATCGCCGGGACGAAACTGCAGGAGCGCGGCGGCTTTCTGCTTCAGGCTCTTCGCCTTCGCCAGCCCGCCGAATTTTTTCGCGGCGCTGTCGTTGTAGAGCAGCGGATAACGCGACATGCTCTCGGTGCCGCCGACGAGAAAGATATCGCCGCGGCCCGCCGCGATTTTTTCCGCCGCCTGCGTGATCGCCTCGAAGCCCGACGCGCAATTGCGGTGCACGGTGATGGCGGGGACGCTGTCCGGCACGCCGGCGCGGAGGGCGATGACGCGGCTCACGTTGGCCGCATCGGCCGGCTGGCCGACGCAGCCGAAAATCACCTCGTCGATCTGCGCCGGGTCGAGGCCGGTCTGCGCGAGGACCGCGGCGGCGGCGGTGCGGCCGAGATCGGCCGCGTCGACGCCGGCCAGGGCGGTGCCCATCTTGCAAAACGGCGTGCGCACACCGGCGACGATGTAGAGCGGTGCCTTCATGCGGGCGTTTCCTCCGGCTGCGGGTTGACCGGGGTGGCCGCGGTTTTCGGCCGGTGGTCCACGACCTTCTCTTCCTTGAGCGCGAGGCCGACTTTATGGAGCGTTTTCATTTCATCGTCCGTGTGAAAAACAATTTTGTTCGGCCGCAGCTCGAACTGCGCGTGCAGCACCTCGCGCACGGCGTTTTCGATGGTCGCCTCCGGCGTGTACGCTATCCGCGTGACATGCAGGACGATCTCGTCGAGTTCAAGCGGATCGTCATGGGCCTTGCGGAGCTCGATCTGCCACGAGCCGAGCCCGGGGACGTCGTCGAGCGCATGCTCGAGCTCGTTGAAGTCGACGATCGTGCCTTTGACTTTTTGGAAACGCAGCGCGCGAAAATCGGAGACCCGTGAAATGCGGCCCATCAACCGCGGCAGCGTGCGGCCGCAGCACGGGCATTTTCCCCAGGCGATCCCGTTTTCGATCAGGTCGCCGGTGCGGTAGCGCAGCACGACGGTTCCGCGCTGGTCGAGCGGGGTCCAGACGATCTCGCCGCGGGTGCCGTCGGGGACGGGCTGGCCGGTCTCGGGGTCGACGACCTCGACGATGCCCATGTCGGGATAAAGGTGATAGCCGGTGGGGGTGCCGGTGGGCGCGACGGGGCACTCGGTCCAGGCGAGTTTCGCCTCGGTGAAGCCATACGTCGCCATCACCTGCACGTCCGGCGAGCCGAGCTGCCCGCACAGCGCGGCGAGCTTGCGGCGCGTGCCGTCGGCGACTTTTTCGCCGCCGAGGCAGATGATGCGCACGCCCTCGATGCGCCGCTTTTCGTCGAGCGCCTGCTGCAGCACGTGGTAGATAAAGGTCGGCATCGCGACGAGGATCTGCGGCTTCAGTTTCAGGATCGCGCGAAGGTTGCCCTCGGTGCCCATGCATTTGCCGCCGCCGGTCGAGAGCGTGAAGGTGTTGTGTTCCAGGCCGGCGAAGTGCATGCCCCAGAACGCGAGGTGCGGCGCGAAGGGAAACATGTTCAGCATTCTCTCCTCGCGCGTGACCCGCCCGATCCCGGTGATCCGGTCGCAGCAGACGGCGAGGTTGCGGAGGTCGTGTTGCGTGTAGAGGAACGGGACCGATTCTGTCGAGCGGCCGGTCGTCGCGGTCATGAAGGTCGGCCGCCACTCCCGGTCGAGCGCGTCCTTCACGCGGGCGCGTCCGCGCACCAGCGCGCGGGCGATGACGCGGGGGCGGCGGGCGAGCTGGTGCGGATCGGGGATGAGGACGAAGCGGAGCGCGCGCTGCGGGTCCCCGGGCGCCGGCAACAAATCTTCCTTCGCCGTGAACGGAAGTTTTTGCAGGTCGTCGACCGAATGGAAATCACCGGCTGACAAGCCGAGCTTCCCGAACAGGGTTCGATAATGTTCCGAAAAGGGCAGGACGCAGTCGCGCAGGTAACGGTGAAGCTTGCGGCCCTGCAACTTGAGCACGGTGGCGCGGTCGAGACTATGCCAGTGGGAGGTGAGCGAGGTGATCGGCATCGGAATCAGATGACGAAAGGCGAGGCGGTTTCAACGGTCACCGGCTTGGCGGGGCCTCCGGCCGGCGGCCCCGCGGTCGGTGGCGCCGGCAGGCCGAGGAAGGCGGCGATTTCGGCGAGCCGGCGATTTCCATCCTGTTCACCGATGGACATGACCTTTCTTATATAGAGCGGCTGAAACAGCAGGGTGGCGATAAAGTCGGACCGATTGGTCTCGTGCGTGCCGAGGCCGCGCACGATGTGGCGAAAGGTGCCGCGCAGCTCGGATTGGAATTCGCTGGCCAGCGCGCTGAGATCCTGGGACGGGCGAACCAGCAGCACCTCCATGGGCTGGAGCCCGAGCCGGCGGCTATCCGGATGGCCGGCCAGCAGCTTGTTCGCCAGCCGGAGTTCCATCGCGTCGCGATCGAGCGTATCGAGAAAAATCGAATTGAGCAGCAGGCCGATGATGGTGGCGGGCGGCGGATATTTTTCCAGCGGCAACTGGGCCTCGCAATGGCCCGGCTCAAGGAGCGTGGAAATGGCCAGGAGGCGGTCCGCGCCGAGGTGAATCGCCGGTGCCAGCGGGGAAACCAGCCGCACCCCGCCGTCGCCGTGCCATCCGCCCGCGAGGCGCACCGCCGGGAAAACCAGCGGCAGGGCGCACGAGGCCATGATGTGATCGATGGTGATCTGCGCCGGCACCCCGCGCTGGGACGGGCCTTCCCACCCAACGGCGTCTTTTCCCTGGACCCAAGTCACGGATTCCCCGGTCGGGTAACTCGTCGTGATGATGCCCAGGGCCGAAAGGCTGCCGCGGCGGATATTTTCCTCGATCCCGCGCAACACGCCATCCTCCGTCTTGAGCGCGCGGTGCAGGAAGGCTTTCAACGGGGAGGTGTTCACCAGGGCATGCGTGGAAGGCCCGACGCGCACGCCACCCGACACCAGCCGGAGCCCCCAGGACAGCACCTTCAAACTGAGATGGTGAAACTCCGTGTGGAACACATCGTCGATCGTGAGGCTCTCCCAATCCTTCACCAGTTCCTCCACGGCTTCCGGAAATTTTGAGGGAGTGCTGGCCAGCAGCGCGGCATTGATCACGCCTGCCGACACGCCGGTCAGGATGGGGAACGTCAGGTCAGGGTAGGCCCGGGCCAGGCTGCGCAAAACCCCAACCTGATACGCGGCACGAGCGCCGCCACCGGTGAGCAGCAAAGCCGTTTTCATTGGCAGGCCCATGGCAATTTTTGGGTTGGGGGATAACTTGTAACTTATTCTCTCTACGCAGTCTAAGATAACACCCAAGCCGCCGTTTGCAAGCCCAGGCTGCGCGATCCCCGGATCCGCCCGAACCAACAGAACTGATTTGCAGTAAATATATATCAACCGTTTTTATTGCCTGAATTCCGACCAGACCCGCAGATGAAAACCGATTGAATATACTCCGATATAAATAGCCGAATAAAGGGCTTATAGCTTTGAAAATGCGCGAAAAAACGACATGTTTATATCATTAAAATACCCCTTAAGCAGATCCTCTGGATTTTGGCATTGCCGTGCTTTTTTTCTGTAGAAGCGCGGAGCGAGACGACGACCCCGACCCCGGCCGCGCCGCCGTCGCAGGGATTGCTTGGCTTCATGGACCGGCTGCCGGAATTCGTTGACACCAACCTGCCGTTTTTCGCCCCGCGCGGCGCGTATTGGTTCTACGCGCGGCCGAGTATAGGCAATCCTTTCCAGGGAAAATATTTTCGCCTGGACGCGGGGATGTGGGTCAAGGTGACGAAGTCCATCGACTTCAATATCGGCGCGCAAAGCTACGTCTGGCGCGACTCGAATGAGGGCGATGCGACACGCTACGGATTCTATGGCGCGACCACCGGCATAAAATACAACCGCAGCCTGGCCGGGCCCATTGGCACCGCGATGAGCGTCGGCCTGAATTTCTCCACCCCGATCGGCCGGCCGCCCCTTTCGCTGAGTGATGGATTTCGCCATACCGATCCCTTTTTCACCTACACGCGGCCGCTCTCCGCGCGCCTGCACTTGGTCGGCTTCGCCAGCGTCGGCGCCGATATGCTCGCGCATACGTCCCTGCCAGATGGCTATGGAAAGAACGCGCTCCATTCGAATTCCCTGAACGGCGCGGTGGGCGCGACGCGCGAATTCAAGTACTTCGCGGTCTCCGCCTCCCTGAACGGCGCCACCACCGCCTTGATGAGCAAGCACGCGCTCCAAGTTTTCAGCATCAATCCGAAGATCGTCGTGCCGGCGGAAAACATTTTTCCCGCTTTGTGCGCGAAGCTGCCGCACTGGCATATCAACCTGAGCCTGTCCGCGCACGCCACCACGGGGCCCGATGGCCAGCAGTACGGCGTGAGCTCTTCCGTGAGCGTGAACTTCACGTCGCGGAAATAGCGCGAACGCTGAATGACCAACGCCTGCTTTTTTAACCGCGAATGGACGCGAATTAACACGAATATTCCGGATTTTGATTCTTCACGGCGGGCCATGCCAATTTGAAGACACACCCTAGCGGTTAAAAAAATCTTTCGTCAGCCATCCGCGTCTATTCGCGTTCATCCGCGGTTAAAAACGGTTTGGGCGTTCGTCTTTGGCAATGGGTACGGACGCTGGACGGCCAATGACAAAGAACCAATGACCAATCACGAATTACCAACTACTCCTACCAAAACCATCCCTGATCCGACGCCTTGAAGATCGCGCCGACGAACCGCTCCAGCTCCAGGTTAAATTTCACGATGAGGTGATCCGAGCCGGGCGTGAGCCCGCAGCCCACGCCGAAATTATATTCAAGGCCGTGCGGCAGTTCGCCCCAAATGACGGGAAAGAGGTAGTGTTGTTGGGTGCTGAGGGGATCGGCCTGGTCGATGAGCCCCGTCCCGCCGTAGAATTCCAGGCCCGGCGACAGGCGCCGGGTCCAGCGGTAGTGCAGGCTGGCGACATAACCGAACTCAAACCCGTTGTGGTGTCCGGCTCCGGCCAGGACTTTTTCGAACTTCGGATTTGCCATGATCGAAAGCCGCCCGAAGTCCTTCTCGAAAATTGGCCGCAACTCCAGTTCGCGAACGGCGTCGTCGAACTGCGGGGTTTGGTGGGACTCCAGCTCGATGTACCAGCCGATGTCCACGGGCAAAACATCCTGGTCGAATAATCTTCCGCGCAATCTGAACTTGTCGCCGGCCCACTGGAGCCCGTGGCCGTTGGGCTGGGCCAGGGTGACATAAAGCGCAGCTTCGATCCGGTCGGTGAGGCCGTACGTGAGTTCATAGGCGTTGTACCACAACTTGTCGCTGGGAAAAACGCCCTTGGCCGTGCCTTCGCCGCCGCCGTCATGGCCGCGGGCGACCACGGCATTGCTGGTTTCAAGCTCGGCGATTCCTCGCGGCGTGGTGGAGTAGGGATAGACCTCGAATTCCCACGGATCGACCTGGGCGGAGCACGTGGCGCAAGCCACGAACATCCAACATCCAACACTCAACATCCAACATTCAACATCCAAGGCTGAGCAGAAATTGGCGAATGCGGTTCTCATGGTTTGTTGCCAGGAGTTGGGCGTTGGATGTTGGCGGAGTCTGCAGACTCCGCGACGATCACGCCCTCCGGCACGTTGTCGTGGAAATCGTCGAAGAAGTCGTAGCTGCCGGCGCGAAGCGCGGGCAGGCGCACGGTGATTGACTTGCCGGGTTCGATGACCTTTTCGCGGTTGAGGCTGAAGCTCTCGAACTCGATCTTTTCCCGGCTCGAGTTCACCACCTTGATTTGCAGCGGTTGGCCGGCTTGAACCAGCAGTGTCTGCGGCGAGAAACGATGGTTGGCGAAACGGATTTCAGGGATTGTTTCGGGAGGATTCGAAGGGGATGCGCCTGCAACGAAAGTAGTTAAACAGATGAATACAAGTGCTTTGATCGGCATTTGAGCGGCAGTTATTTGATGCGACTGAGTGTCACTCGCATTTACATTCCTGTCAAGCTTCCTGCTTTAGTTTAACCGCGAATGCACGCGAATATTGGAGACAGAACATTCGATCTTTTTGGAACCACTTATTTACACTGATATTGGAGGGGTGAAAAACTTTGCTGGCCGTCGTTGCGAGCAGGAAGCGCTGCGGTCGCCAGGCCGAAGCAAGTAACATCAGCCAATTCATATCCGCGTTCATTCGCGTCCATCTGCGGTTGAAAATCTAAACCTTGAACCGTGAACGGCGAATCGCCCTCCTTGGCCAAGGCTACGAAGGGCGCGGTGGACGTTGAGTCTTGAACCGTGAAGGTGGAAGATGTCTTTCTGTTGTGATGACCGAAGTCTCCGCTCCTGCGTGCCGATCCATCGCCCGTGAAGTTTTACAGCCTGCCGTAGTCGTCGGCGCGCTGGGTTACTTCGTCGATATCTACGATCTCATCCTGTTCAACATCGTCCGCAGCGCGAGCCTGACCGAACTGGGTTTCGCGGGCGACCAGCTCCTCAGCCGCGGCATCTTCCTTTTTAATTTTCAAATGACGGGAATGCTGATTGGCGGAATAATCTTTGGGATTCTCGGCGACCGCCTGGGGCGCGTCATGCTGCTGTTCAGCTCGATCCTGCTTTATTCGGCGGCCAACATTGCCAACGGTTTTGTCCACTCGATCGGGGCTTACGCGGCGTTGAGGTTTATCGCGGGCGTCGGGCTGGCGGGCGAACTCGGCGGCAGCATCACGCTGGTCTCCGAGGTGTTGTCGAAGGAAGCGCGCGGCTACGGCACGATGATCGTCGCGACGGTGGGGGTGCTGGGGGCGGTCGCGGGCGGGCTGGTGGCCGATCTCGTCAACTGGCGCACGGCGTATTTCATCGGCGGCGGACTCGGGCTGGTGTTGCTGGCGCTGCGGGTCAGCGTGGCCGAGTCCGGCCTGTTCAAGCAGATGCATGTCCGCGAAGGGCAAGTCTCCCGCGGTAATTTCTTTTCCTTGTTTGCCAGTTGGGCGCGCCTTGGAAAATACCTTTGTTGCATTGGCATTGGCATGCCGAGCTGGTTTGTCATCGGCATCCTGGTCGCCTTCTCCCCGGAATTTGCGAAGGCGCTGCACATCCAGGGCGAAATCAAGGCGGGCCATGCGGTGATGTTTGCCTATCTCGGGCTGGCGTTCGGAGATTTTGCCAGCGGGTTTCTGAGCCAGATCCTGGCTTCGCGCAAAAAGGTCCTGTTCAGTTTCCTCCTGCTCACGCTGGCTGCGATCGCGGTGTACTTCCTGGCGGCGGGACGGAGCGCCGCGGTGTTTTATGCAGCCATCCTGCTGCTGGGTATCGGCGTCGGCTATTGGGCGGTGTTCGTCACCATCGCGGCGGAGCAGTTTGGCACCAACATTCGCGCGACGGTGGCGACGACGGTGCCGAATTTTGCCCGGGGCGCCGTCGTGCCCATCACGCTTGGGTTCAAGTACTGCAAAGGACGGCTCGGCATCGTTCCCGGCGCCCTCGTCATCGGGCTCGCCTGCATCGTCATTGCGCTGTGGGCGCTGCGTGGGCTCGAGGAAACGCACGGCAAGGATCTGGATTACATGGAGATCATTTGAGAGGATAGTTGGTCGTTTGGGTCGAGCACGTAACGCCTCTTCTTTGCCCAGGCCCCGAAGGGCACGGTGTACGTCGAACGCTGAATGACCAATCCCTGTTTTTTAACCGCGGATGGACGCAGATTAACGCGGATACGGATCGATACATTCGAACCACTGATATTTTTAACCGCGAATGGACGCGAATTAACACGAATATTCCGGATTTTGATTCTTCACGGCGGGCCATGCCAATTTGAAGACACACCCTAATTCTTGACCGGATGTTTGCAGGCTGTGGCAAACTTTGCCGGCCGTCGTTGCGAGCAGAAAGTGCAGCAGCACAGTTTTTCATAGCAGCCTATTAGTGCCTGCCCTTCGCAGCTTTAGCGAAGTAGGTGAATTAGCGTCCATTAGCGGTTAAAATCCGGTTTGGATCCGTGATATCCGCGGTCAAAGACTCTTCCCGCTGGCGCAGGCGAAATTTTTTCTTAACGTTCGGGAGTCATGGTTCCCTTGATGGCATTTGGCTTCTTTACGTTGGTGATGGTGGCGGTTGTTGGTTTGGCGATTTGGGCCGGGAGGGTTCAGAAGCAGCGCGCGACGGACAACCTAAAAAAACTGGCGGCGCAGCTCGGGTTGGAGTTCGTGGCGGCAACCGGCTGGACGGGCCGGCCTTGTGTGACCGGCACGTTGCGCGGAAAAAAGACCGATTTCTTCAGCTACGTCACCAGCACCGGCAAATCGAGCACGGCCTGGGCGGCGGTGACGATCCAGGCGGCGATGGCCGGTGCGCTGACCTTTTCGTTGGAAAAGCGGGGCTTCGTCGCCAAGATCGAGAAATTATTCGGCGCGCATGAAGCCGTGGTGGATGATGCGGAGTTCGCCCAGGCGTGGTTTGTGCAGACCAACCAGCCGGATTTTATGAGTGCCGCGCTCATCCCTGAGTTGCGCGCGAAACTGATGGCGGCCTGTCAGGCGGGCGCCAAAGGAAACATTGAGCTGAAAGGCGGTGTAGTAAAATACGCCGAGGTGGGCGGGTTTGCCGACGCGAAGTTGAGCGATCGTTTCGCGGCGCTGGCCGATCTGATGTGCGACCTGGCCGATGTGGCCGAGGTTGCGGCGGAAGGGCAGGGCAAATGACGAATGACCAATGACAAGGCCGCGTTGCTGGTTTGCCTTTGGGTGGACGCAGAATAACTTGCCTCACCATGAGCGAGAAATCTTCGAACGACCGACCCGGCCCGGTGCTGCTGTACGACGGTGAGTGCGGGTTGTGCAACCGGGTGGTGCGGATGCTGCTGCGACTCGACCGCCGCGGGGTGCTGCGCTTTGCGGCGCTGCAGAGCGAGCCGGCGCAGGAGTTTCTGCGCTCGCACGGGTTGCCGACGGAGGATTTCAGCACGCTCGTGCTCGTGCCGGATTGGGCCAAACGATCGGAGCCTCGCTTCGCGCTGCGGACCGACGGGGTTGCCGGTGCGTTGTGGATGTGCGGTGGCGGGAGCCGCGTGCTCGCGGCGTTATTGTATATGTTTCCGCGGTTCGTGCGCGACGCGGGCTACAAGCTTGTGTCGCGCACGCGGTACAAGATTTTCGGTCCGTGGAGAACGTGTCCGCTGCCGCGGCCGGAGTGGACTAAACGATTCATAGAATGAATTTTTCCCGCGGATAGCACGGATCCCGCGGATCGGCGCGGATTTGATTCAGATTATTTAACCGCAAATTCACGCGAATAAACGCGAATTTTTACCTCGGTTGGGTTTAACCACGGATGAACACTTATGTGCACTGATCACAGATCGATGCCGATAGCAGCCTATTAGCGTGAATTAGCGTCCATTAGCGGTTAAGTTCGATCCGTGGTTAAAATCCGGCTCAACTTTTCTTCAGCGGTTCGCGGATGAGTAGCGATAGCAGGACGGACACGGCCAGCACGGCGACGATGACGCCGAGCGAGCGGGCGGTGGAAATCTCGAGCCAGCGCGAGGCCAGCATTTTCACGCCGATGAAAACAAGGATGACGGCGAGGCCGGGCTGGAGGAAGCGGAAGAGTTGCATGACGCCGCTCAGCGCAAAATAAAGCGAACGCAGGCCGAGGATGGCGAAGATGTTCGAGGTGAGCGCAACAAAGGCGCGGCCGGTGATGGCGAGCACGGCGGGTAGCGAATCGAGCGCGAAAATGAGGTCGGCCGTTTCGACGACGAGCAGCACGAGGAGCAGGGGTGTGGCCACGCGGCGACCGGACTCGCGCGTGAAGAATTTTGCACCGGAAAAATTGGCGGCGACGGGGAAGCAGCGGCGGAACAGCCGCACGGCGGGATTTTTTTCGGGATGGATTTCGTCCGCGGCTTTTTTCACCCAGGCCATCTTGACGCCGGTATAGACGAGAAACGCGCCGAAGAGGTAAATCACCCAGTGGAAGCGGTGCAGCGCGCCCAGGCCGACGAGGATGAAGGCGCTGCGCATGAGCACGGCGCCGATGATGCCCCAGAACAGCACGCGGTGCCGCCAGGCCGGCGCGGTTTGAAAATAGGCAAAGACGAGGATGAACAAAAAAATGTTGTCCACGCTCATGCAGAGCTCGACGAGGTAGGCGGCGAGAAACTGCTGCGCGGGCTCGGGGCCGAGCCAGGACCAGAGCAGGGCGTTGAAGGCGAGGGCGAGGCCGACCCACACGCCGCACCAGGCGAGGGCTTCGCGCATGCGCACGTCATGCTCGCCGCGGCGAAAAAGTCCGAGGTCGAGGGCGAGCATGGCGGCGATGAAAACGAAAAAAGCCGTCCAAGCCCACCCCGGCAGCGGCGTCACGGCATTGATGGCGGCGCAAAACACTCCCCAGCATGGTGCGGGCTGGTGCGTGGGTGCAAGTGCAAGGAAACGGGTAAGCCGAGGTGCAGGTATCAAGTGACAAGTAACAAGGGAGCCCTGCGTCGCGCGAAGTGAAAAGAGGGAGGCCTTCCGCTATTGGCTGGTCGGGCGCGTTGCCTCAACGCGCCGCGGCCCGCTCGGGGAGCGAGCCCGACCAAATGAATAAAATCGCAAGGAACTCTTTGACACCCGGGCGGTCGCTTCTTCACTGCGCGGAGATGAAGCGATGGATTTTACTTTTATTATTCGCCCTGTCGGCCGCGTGGCCGGTGGCACGTGCCGCGGACAATGCGGCGCCCGCCCCGGCCGCGAGCCCGCCGGCCAGCACGGCGCCTGCGACGGAACCGCCGTCCACGACTGCGCCGCCGGAAAAAAGCCACGCCACGCCCGACGACGAATTGAAGCGGCAGGCCGCGGCGGCAACCGTGCTCGCGCGCGAGCAGGAGAAACCCGCGGTCGTGGCGGCCACCGGCTTGATCGAGCGCATCGTGGATTCGGTGCTCGGGTTTTTCAACGTCGACGAGAATGCCAATGCCCTGACCCACTACGGCGTGGCGGCGTTTTTTCTCCTGATGACGCTGCTGTTTCGCCGCGTGATCCCGGCGCTCATCATCAAGCGGCTGCACAAAACGGGGGGCGGATCGAGGACCGGGCTGCGCCTTCGGTTGTTTCCAGTGCTGGAAAACCCGGCCGGCGTATTCGTGGGTTTGCTCGGCATCTTTTGCGCGCTCAACGCGCTCAAGCTTTCGGAGCTGACCCGCTATTACGTCGACCTCGCGGCGACCGTTTCCTTTTCGCTGGTCATTTTCTGGGGCGTGCTCCGTGCGGCCAACGCGCTGCTCGATCACCTGCATCAGGTCGCGATCGACCGGCGCCTCGACATCGCCCCGTTCATGCCCTGGATCAAGAAAGCGCTGATCACGGCCGGCATCATCTTTGGCGCCTTGCTGATCGCCCAGAGCCTGGGGGCCGACGTCAAAGCGTTTCTCGCCGGCCTCGGCATCGGCGGCCTGGCCTTTGCGCTCGCGGCGCAGGACACCATCGCCAACTTCTTCGGCTCGGTGGTCGTGGCCCTCGACCAGCCGTTCAAAATCGGCGAGACGGTGACGATCGGCACGACCACCGGCACGGTCGAGGACATCGGGCTGCGCTCGACCAAGATTCGCACGGTGGACAAGTCGCTGGTCGTGGTGCCGAACAAGACCGTGGCCACCGAGATGATCAACAATCTCTCGCGCTTCACCCAGCGCCGCGTGGAGCAGGTCATCAACCTGACGTACGACGCGACCCCGGAGAAAATGACGGCCGTCGTCGATGACCTGCGCCAGATCATCCTGCGCGAAGAGGACGTGGAGCCCGGTTCGGTCATGGTTTATTTTCGCGACTACAACGCGGCGGCGCTCGGCATCTGGGTGGTTTACATGACCAAGGGGCCGGATTTTCAGAAGCACATGGCGCTGCGCGAGCGGATCAATCTGGCCATCATGCGCGCGGTGGCGGGGCGCGGCCTGGCGTTTGTGCCCACGTCGCAGACGATCGTGTTCGACGGACCGCTGGCAAAACAGATGGCGGAAAAAAAAGGGTAGGGGATTTCAAAAACATTTCAACACGAAGGTCGCCGAGGGACGCGAAGCGACCGGTGTTGGCTCGAATCAAATTTCCAAACGAGCCCTGTTTTTGCCTTTGATGGCGAAATTCCAACGGCTCTTCGCGCTACTTTGCGACCTTGGTGTAGGCAATATGCCGGGCGCTCTATCCAATGTCTGGCGCGGGTGCGCCGCTTCAGAGCGGCAGCAGCAGGCGCAGGGACCGTTGCACTCCTGCGCGGTCGGGTTCGGCCAGCGACCCGGCTTTGCGCAGCACGAATCGCTCGTCGAGGGTGAAAATTTTCATGCGCACGATCGATGCGTGGCCCAAGCCGGCCGCCGACAAATCCCGGATTTCCACGTCGAGCGGCCAGCCGCGATTTTCGCGGCTGGTGATCATGGCCAGCACCAGATGGGCCGCGCGATCGTTGAAAGCCTGGGCGGAAAGCACCAGCGCGGGGCGCCGCTTCACCGCCGCACTATCCGTGAACGGGAATGGCACGACGATGACATCAAAGGGTTTCACCGGTGGTCAAAGGTCGCGGTAGGCCCGCTCGTCGTGCGGCGATTGCCATTCGTCTTGCAGCGTTTCCTCGACGGCATTGGCGAAGATGCGATCGATGGAACGGGCCTTCTGCAAATAGACCTGCCCGCTTTTGTATTTGAATGCCACCGAGTCACCGGGCTTCACCCCGAGCTTCCGACGCACGCGTTCCGGGATGGTCGCCTGGCTTTTGCTGGTGAGCTTGCTGATCGAGAGCGTCTGCATGACAAGTAATAAAGGTATTACCAGCATTACTAGAGGTCAAGCTCGGGCCTCAGTCGGCAGTGTAATTGTTTTTCTGAAGAATGTGGGAGCGGGTTTACCCCGCGACAGGTCGGGGCATCAAGCCCCTCCCACAAGCAAACTGATCCACCGCTTCTCAGTCCAGCGTCTGGCGGTAGCGTTTCACGCCGATCGTCATGGCGACGGCGACGAAGACCAGCAGCGGCCAGATCTCGGGCGCGATCTCGGCGAGGCCGTTGCCCTTGAGGAGAATGCCGCGCACGATGCGCAGGAAATGGGTGTTGGGCAGGCAGGTGCCGACCCACTGCGCCCATTCCGGCATGCCGCGGAACGGGAACATGAAACCCGAGAGCAGGATGGACGGCAGGAAAAAGAAGAACGACATCTGCACGGCCTGGAGCTGGTTTTGCGCGAGGGTCGAGAAGGTGATGCCGACCGCAAGATTCGCGGTGATGAAGACCAGCGCCACGGCGTAGAGCAGCGGCAGGCTGCCGACCATCGGCACATTGAAGATGAACCGCGCGGCGATGAGGATGAGCGTGACCTGGATGTAGCCGACGACGATGTAGGGCAGGATTTTTCCGACCATCACCTCGAACGGGCGCACGGGAGTGGCGAGGAGGTTTTCCATCGTGCCGCGCTCGCGTTCGCGCGTGATCGCGAGGCCGGTGATCATGACCATCGTCATCGTGAGCACGATGCCCATGAGGCCGGGCACGATGTTGTATTGCGTGATGTTTTCGGGGTTGTAGTGCGCGTGGATCTCGAAATCGACGGGCCCCGGCCTGGCCCGGAGGCGGGTGAGCGGCCCCGGCAGATCGCGGTCAAACACCGTGTCCGCGACGGCGCGCACGGCGTTCAGCGCGGGGCCGGTCGCGGCGGGATCGGTGGCGTCGGCCTCAATCAGCACGGTGGGCCGCTCGCCGCGGAGCAGCTTGCGCGTGAAATCCACGGGAATGTTGATCACGAACTGGACTTCGCCAAGTTGCAGGAGCTGTTGCGCCCCGGCCTCGGTGGTCGCCTCCCGGGTGAGCGCAAAGTAATCGCTGTTCCCCAGCGCGGCGACGAGCGTGCGCGCGAACGGGCCGTGGTCGGCATCGCGGAGGGCGGTCGGCAGATGTTTCGGGTCGGAGTTGATGGCAAAACCGAAAAGCGTGAGCTGGATGAGCGGGACGCCGATCATCATCGCGAACGTCACGCGGTCGCGCCGCATCTGGATGAATTCCTTGAGCACCATGGCCCAGAGGCGGTGAAAAGAGAAGCGGTGCATGGTCACGAAAAGTTGTCCCGCGCGGTTTCCATCAGGCTGATGAACACGTCCTCGAGGCCGGAGCGGACGCACGTCCACTGGTGCCGCGGGTCGCGCACGGCGGCGATGGCGGCCTCCAGTTTTCCTGTGTTGCGTCCGCTGATGTGGAGGGTGTTGCCAAAGGCGACCACTTGCTCGACGCCATCGCGGCCGCGCAGCGAGCCGGCCAGCTCGCGCAGCCCGGGCCCGGTGACCGTCCAGGTGGTGAGTTTTGCGGCGGCCAGCACTTCGTCGAGCGTGCCGCGGGTGAGCAGGTTGCCGTAGGCGAGGTAGGCGAGGCGGTGGCAGCGCTCGGCCTCGTCCATGTAGTGCGTGGTGATGAGCACGGTGATGCCGCCGGCGGCGAGCTGGTGGATTTCGTCCCAAAAATCGCGGCGCGCCTTCGGGTCCACGCCGGCGGTGGGCTCGTCGAGGAGGAGCAGCTGCGGCTGGTGGATGAGGCAGGCGGCGAGCGCAAGCCGCTGTTTCCAGCCGCCGGAAAGCTGGCCCGCGAGCTGGCGGCTGCGGTTTTGCAGGCCGAGGCGCTCGAGGCTGCGCTGCACGGCGGCGGCGCGGTCGGGCACGGCGTAGATGCGCGCGATGAAATCGAGGTTTTCGCGGATGCTCAGGTCTTCGTAATAGCTGAAGCGCTGGGTCATGTAGCCGACATGGCGCTTGATCTCGGCCTGTTGGGTGCGGATGTCGTAGCCGAGGCAGGTGCCGGTGCCGGCGTCGGGCGTGAGCAGGCCGCAAAGCATGCGGATGAAGGTGGTCTTGCCGCTGCCGTTGGGACCGAGGAAGCCGTAGATCTCGCCGCGGCGCACCGAGAGGTCGATGGCGTTGACGACGGTCTTGTCGCCGAATTTTTTTGTCACGCCCGTGACGTCGATGGCGAAGTTTTCAGGGTCGGCCTTCATGGGATTCCTCGCTGAGCCCGGAATGACAAAATCAAGGCGCCACGTCGACGGGCTGGCCGGGATGGAGGTTGCGCGCGTCGGCGGCGGAAAACACGGCCTCGACCATGAAGACGAGTTTTTCCCGGTTGTCGCGGTTGTAGAGGACGGGCGGCGTGTATTCGGGTTGGGGTGACAGGTAGCTGATGCGGGCGTCGAGCGGGCTGCCTCCGGCCACCGTCACGTGCACGGTGGCGCCGGCCCGCAGCGCCGCGAAGGCGGCCTCGGGCACAAAAAAGCGCACCTTGATGTTTTCCGGCGGCAGCAGCGCCACGACCGGGTTGCCGGCGGCCACGAATTCACCCGTGCGGTAGAGCGTGTCGAACACCAGGCCGGCGCAGGGTGAAAACTGGGATTTTTGCGCGACGCTCCAGTCGGCCTGGGCGAGGGCGGCCTGGGCGGCCTCGATGACGTCGGGCCGGCTGCCGAGCCGCGCGGTTTCAAGCTCGGCCGCAAGCTGGTCGGCCGCGCGGAGGTTGGCCTCATGGGTGAGGCGCGCGCGATCGAGTTCGTTGGCGGTGAAAGTGTTGTCGGCAAAAAGTTTTTCCTCTCGCGCGAGCTCGCGGCTGGAAAGCTCGGCGGTGGCGCGCGCTTGATCGAGGTGGGCCTGGAGCGCGGCCAGCTCGGTGGGCCGCTGGCCCTTGCCCAGGTCGGCGAGGCGGGCGGCGGCCTGGTGCTGGGCGGCGAGTTCGGCCGAGCGTTCGAGCGTGAAGAGCGGGGCGCCCGCGGCGACCTGCGCGCCTTTTTGCACGGACAGGGTTTCCAATTGTCCGCCGAGTGGCGCGGCGACGTAAACGAATTCGCCCTCGAGGTAACCCTGCCAGGCCGGCGGCCCGTGCCGGGCGCAGCCGGCGAAGGCGAGGAGGAGTGCAGCAACGATGAAGTTAGCGTGGGAAAAGGTTTTCATGTTCCTTGGGCCGGCGGGGGTGAGGAGCCCGCTGAAGAAGAGCAGCCTTGGCGAAGGATGGCAACCAGGCGGAGGCTTTAGTAAATTTATAAATGGAGCCGTAACCCTATGGCCCGGACTAGGGCAGGATGTCTTTCCCTCTGCTTGGACAACTTGGTAAGCGCTCAAAGAGGGATTGTGCGCTCGGTTCTTTGTGACCCTTTGTGGCGACACTAATTTTAAAACCGCTTTAGCGGCGGGTTAGGGATAACCCGCCCTAACTCCGGAAAAGCAAAAAGGCCGGGCGGTGGCCCGGCCGAGCAAGTTTTATGCAGTGAAAATCGCGGGAATTATCCGCGGCGTTCCCAGTTGCCGCCGCGTTCGCCGCGCTCGCTCCGGTGGCCGTGATGGCCGCCGCCGCGTCCACCGCCGCCGAAGCCGCGGCGTTCGCCGCCCTCGAACGAACGGGCCGGGCGGTCTTCCTTTGGGCGCGCCTCGTTGACGGTGATGGCGCGGCCGTCCATGGAGTGGCCGTGGAGTTTCTCGATGGCGTGTTGGGCTTCCTCGCCGGTGGTCATGGCGACAAAGGCGAAACCGCGCGAGCGGCCCGTGAGTTTGTCGAAGATGAGGTCAACGGAGGCGACGGCTCCGGCTTGGGCAAACAGGTCCTGAAGATCCTGCGCGGTGGTGGAGAACGGGATGTTTCCCACGTATAACTTGGTGTTCATCTGCTTGATGTGGCCTGTGCGGATCCCACCCGTTCCCGACTGTCGAGTTTCAAATCATCAGCGAACCGGGGCTCACCTGACAATTCACCAAGCAGGAAAGTCAAATAGCAGGCGGGGCGCAAAGTGTCCGGGGCGCGGGGGTGAGGCAAGCGAATTTCGGCTGGGCGGTTCGCGCAACTTGACCCGTAGCCTGATATAGTCTTCACTATGGATTCCCCGAATGCCAATGAATCCCTCGCATGCTTTCCACCGTGGTTCCACGTTGCTCGTTTTGGCCGTTGCGAGCATCGCTGGAATAGGTGTGCGCGCGGTGGAGCTGACACCCACCTCACCGTTTGCGCCGCTGAACAGCAATTCTGACCTGAGTGCGGCAGCGGCCAATTCGCCTTTGGAGCTGCATGGCATCCTGTCCGGGCCGGATGGCTATAAATTCAATCTTTGCGACCAGTCCGGCCACATCAATGTATGGATCGGCCTCAATGCGGCCGGCCAGCCGTTCGTGGTGCGCGCGCATGATGCGGCCCACAATCGCGTGACCGTCGAATACCAAGGTCGCGAACTCACGCTGTCCTTGGCGCAGCCGAGAGTCGGGGCCATGTCGATGCAGCAGCAAGCCATGAGAATGCCCATGCCCATGCCGATGCAGCAGATGCCGATGATGGGGCCGCCCCAGATGATGCAGCCAGGCATGGGAGGCGCCAGCCCGGCAGACGAACGCATGCGCCTTGAACGCATCGCCGAGGAAATCAGGCGGCGCCGTGCCATGCGTGCGCAAGCGCAGCAACAATATCCAGCGGGAGTAAACCAGCCATACCCGCAGGCACAACCGTATCCGCAGGCGCAGCCATACCCGCAGGCGCAGCCGTATCCGCAGCCGTTGCCCCCGGGAGATTCACCGTAGCGGGCGGGATTGCGCCGGCGCGGCCGCATCGGAAATAGTTCGTGAAATCCTCGGCGGGGCGCGTAGCGTGCGCGATCCTCGCGGCGGACGCATGCTCGCGCGGATTTGACCATGCTTACGAACACCCAGGCCGATGCGATTTACACCAACGGCAAGCTCATCCGGCGGCTCTTTGCCCTCGCGTGGCGTTATCGGTTGCGCTGCTTCCAGGTGCTCGGCCTGCAGCTCGTGCTGCTGACGATGGGCCTTTTTGGGCTCAGCCTCACGGGCATCGGCATCGATTTCATCCGCCACAAGGTCGAGCATGTGCCGCTGTCGCCCAACCAGCTCCATCTGGCGCTGCCGGACAACTGGCCCGCGCTTGATGTTCTCGCGCTGATCGGCGCCATCATCCTCGGACTGGCCGCGGGCCGGGCCGCGCTCAATTATTGCTACAGCCTTCTGCTCAACCGCCTCACCCAGCAGGAGCTCGTGGTCCACCTGCGCGATGAGGTTTACCGCCAGCTGCAGCGGCTGAGCTTCCGTTTTTTTGACGCCAACACGACCGGCTCGATCATCACGCGCGTCACGGGCGACGTGCAGTCGGTGCGCATGTTTATCGAGCAGGTGCTCGTGCAGAGCGTGATCATGATCATCTCGCTGACCGTTTACATCATCTACATGGCGAGCCTTTCGCCGGGCCTCACGGCGGCGTGCCTGGCGACGACCCCGTTGCTGTGGGCGATGGCGGTGTGGTTCTCGCGCCGCATCCAGCCGAAGTACGCGCGCAACCGCGAGCTGGTGGAAGTCATGGTGCAGAACCTGGCCGAGAGCATCCAGGGCATCGCCGTGACCAAGGCCTTTGGCCGCGAGGCCGAGGACCGCCAGAAGTTCGACCGCAGCAACCAGGCGGTCTTCGACCAGCAGCGCGGCATCTTCTGGCGCGTGAGCTTGTTTACGCCCGCGATTGGTTTTCTCACGCGGATCAACGTCATGGTCCTGCTTGGCTACGGCGGCTGGCTCGTGGCCCACGACCGGCTGCCGCTCGGCGCCGGTCTGGTTGTCTTCGCCGGCCTGCTCGACCAGTTTTCCGGCCAGGTCAACAACGTCGCGCAGATCGTGAACAGCGTGCAGCAATCGCTGATCGGCGCGCGGCGCGTGTTTGAAATCCTCGATGCCCCGGTCGAAGTGCAGAGCGCGCCCGACGCCCTGGGCCGCCCGAAACTCGAGGGCGTGGTGCGCTTCGAGAACGTGACCTTTTCCTACCTCGGCATCGATCCCGTGCTGCGCGACATCAACCTCGAGGTGAAACCCGGCCAGTGCATCGCCATCCTCGGCACGACCGGCGCGGGCAAGAGCGTTTTGATGAGCCTCATCCCGCGCTTCTTCGATCCCACGGCCGGCCGCGTGCTGGTCGACGGGCTGGATGTGCGCCGCCTCCGGCTCGACGACCTGCGCCGCAACATCGGCCTCGTTTTCCAGGAAAGTTTCCTCTTCAGCAACACGATCGCGGCCAACATCGCCTTTGGCCATCCCGAGGCGACGCCGGCGCAGATCGAAAAGGCCGCGCGCATCGCCGCCGCGCACGATTTCATCATGAGGCTGCCGCAGGGCTACGACACGGTGATCAGCGAAAGCGGGCAGAGCCTTTCCGGCGGGCAGCGCCAGCGCCTGGCCATCGCGCGCGCTGTGCTGCTCGAGCCGGCCATCCTGCTGCTCGACGACCCGACGGCGGCCATCGACTCGGAGACCGAGCACGAAATTTTCGAGGCGCTCGACCGCGCCATCGCCGGGCGCACGACGTTCATCGTCGCGCACCGCCTCAGCACGCTGCGCCGCGCCGACTTCGTCATCGTGATGGAACACGGCCGCATCGTGCAGCAGGGCACGCACGAGCAGCTGATGAAAACTCCCGGCCCGTATCTCAGCGTGGCCAACCTGCAGCTGGTGGACAACCGCGAGTTGCAGGCCGAGGCGGAAACGAAAGGCGCGGCATGAACCCCGCGCTGACCAATCCGAGTCCCGCCCCGCCGCCCCGCCGCGTGCCGATGCTCATTCATCGCGTGGACGATGACGAATATGGGGAACTGCAGAAACCGCTCGATTGGGGCCTCATCCGCCGGCTCATGGGCTACACTCGGCCCATCGCCGCCAAGCGCAACTGGCTGATTCTCCTGACGGCTTTGCGCTCGGTGCAATTGCCCGCCCTGGTGTGGGTCTCGAGCCTCGTCATCGGCAACCTCATCGCGGGCTTCACGCGCGAGCCGTTCGCACAGCGCGACCTTTCGCTGCTGTGGAAGGCGCTGGCCGGCTACGGCGTGCTCGCGGTGCTGACCGACGGGCTGTTTCATTTCCGCCAGCGGCTGGCGCTCGAGGTGGGCGAGACCGTCGTCAATGCCCTGCGCCGCGATATTTTTTCCACCATGCAGCGCATGCCGATGGCGTTTTTCCACCGCATGAAAGTCGGCGGCATCATCAGCCGAGTGACGTCCGATGTGGAGGCGTTGCGCGTGGGCATCCAGGATGTGTTTTTTATCAGCATCGTGCAGGCGGGGCAGATGCTTTTTGCCGCCGGGGTCATGGCTTATCGCGATTGGGCGATGTTCCTCGTCGTCCTCGGGATGGCGCCGATCTTGTGGACGATCAACCGCCATTTCCGCGTGAAGCTCAGCCGCTACTCGCGCGCGGCGCAGGAAAGCTTCAGCCGGGTGACGGCCACGCTGGCCGAGTCGATCAACGGCATCCGCGTGACGCAGGGCTTCGTCCGGCAGGAGACCAACGCCGGGCTGTTTCGCGGCCTGCTCGCCGATCACTCGCGCTACAGCGTCGATCTCGCGCGCACCTCGGGCCTCCTTGTGCCGCTGCTGGAGTTGAACAGCCAGTTCTTCATCGCCATCCTGCTGATGCTCGGCGGCTGGCGGACGTTTCACGGCTACATGCAGGTGGCGGACCTGATTTTGTTTTTCCTGATGGCGAACCAATTCTTTGCGCCCATCCAGAACCTTGGCATCCAATACAACCAGGCGTTGATCGCCATGGCCGGCGCCGAGCGCGTCTTCCGCCTGCTCGATCTCAAGCCGGATTGGGAGGATGATCCGGCCGCCACGGATCTGGAGGATCCGCGGCAGCCAGTTCCCAGTTCCCAGTTCAAAGTCCACGGCTCTGCTGACCCAACCTTGAACCTTGAACAGGGAACCTTGAACGCGCCCCTCGGGGCGCATGTCGAATTTCGTGGGGTCGGCTTTGGCTACCATCCGGAGCGACTCGTGCTTCACGACATCAATTTCACGGCCGAGCCCGGCCAGACGGTCGCGCTGGTCGGCCACACGGGCAGCGGCAAAAGCTCCATCATCAACCTCGTCGCAAAGTTTTACCTGGCCGGGCAGGGCGGGGTGTTCATCGATGGGCGCGAGATCCGGACCGTCACCAGCCATTCGCTGCACCGGCAGATGGGCATGGTGCAGCAGCAGAATTTTCTCTTCAGCGGCACGGTGCTCGACAACATCCGCCTGAGCAAACCGGAGGCGTCCGAGGCCGAGGTGCGCGCGGCCGCGCGGCGGCTGGATTGCATCGACATTCTGGAGGCGCTGCCGCGTGGCCTGCAGACGGAACTCGGCGAAAAAGGCGCGGGTCTCTCGGTCGGCCAGCGCCAGCTCATCTGCTTCACCCGTGCGTTGTTGGCCGATCCGCGCATCGTCATCCTCGACGAGGCCACGAGCTCCATCGATGCGCTGACGGAGGCGCGCTTGCAGCATGCGTTGCTCACGTTGTTGCACGGCCGCACGAGCTTTGTCGTGGCTCACCGCCTCTCGACCATCCGCCATGCCGACCTCGTGCTGGTGCTCGACCAGGGGCGCATGGTTGAGCGCGGCACGCATGTGCAGTTGCTCGCGCAGGGCGGCCATTATGCGGCGCTTTACCGGCAATTTGTCCAAATGGACGACCAAAACTGACCGGTCTCCGAAATGTGCTCAGAGCAGAAAAGATGATTTTTTCAAAGATTTTCCTCGGAAAACACCCTCTTTTCGCTCTAGAAAGGCGTTGCGTTCAGAGTAAAGCACCCTAAACCCAGATTCACTATGGCTAAAAAATCAGCTCGTAAACCTAATGCAAAATTCATGGCCCCGGTCACGCCGGACGCCTTGCTCGCCGCCGTTGTCGGCGCCGCGCCTCTCCCACGCACAGAGCTTACCAAGAAGCTCTGGGTCTACATCAAGAAAAACAGTCTTCAGGATAAAACCAAGAGGACCCAGATCAATGCCGACGACAAACTCAAGGCGGTCTTTGGCGGCAAGTCCAAGGTCAGCATGTTTGAGATGACCAAGCTCGTTTCCGGTCACGTCAAGAGCTAAGGCAAACCCTTTCAACCAAAGCGCCGCCCCGGGGAAACCTGGCGCGGCGTTTTTGTTTTCAGGCGCGGATTTGTTTCACACGAAGGTCGCAAAGAGCCGCGAAGAAAAGCAGATGGTTTCTCGCGAAGGGGACGAAGGAGGCGAAGGGTAAGAGGGAAACCCTGAAGCCAGGAATCGTGCATGAACACTCGTCATTCGCCATTCTGCATTCGTCATTTTCCTTCGAGCGCCGTCTCGATCTGTTTGCAGGCGGTCTTTAAAATCTGCAGGCGCGCATGGCGTTTGTTGTTGGCCGGGATGAGGTGCCACGGCGCGAAGGTGGTGTCGGTCAGGGCGAGCATGTCGCCCACCGCCACCTCGTAGGCGTGCCATTTGCGGCGGTTGCGCCAGTCCTCGTGGTCGATCTTGTGGCGCTTGTAGGCGGTGTCCTCGCGTTCGCGGAAGCGGCGCAGTTGTTCGTCCTTGCTGATGTGCATCCAGAATTTCACGACGATGATGCCGCGCTCGGTGAGCTGCGCCTCGAAGTCGTTGATCTCGGTGAACGCCCGCTTCCATTCGGCCTCGCTGCAAAAACCTTCGAGCCGTTCCACGAGCACGCGGCCATACCACGAGCGGTCGTAAATGGTCACCATGCCTGCACGCGGCACGTGCCGCCAGAAGCGCCAGAGATAATGGTGGGCTTTTTCCTCGTCGTTCGGCTTGGCGATGGGGATGACGCGGTAGTCGCGGGCGTCGATCGCGCTGGAGAGACGGCGGATGGCGCCGCCCTTGCCCGCGGCATCCCAGCCCTCGAAGACGAAGACGATGGAACGGTGCTGGGCCGAGGCTGCGCGCACGGCGTGGTTGAGGCGGCCGAGCCACTTGTCGCGCTTTTCCTCGTAGTCCGCGGCCGACAACTGCTGGTCGAGCGGGAGCGCGAGCAACCGGCGCAGGCCGGCCGCGCGCAGCGGGGCGGCGGCGGTTCCTTGGGCTTTGGCCTTTTGGCTTTGGGCCTTTTTAATCTTGCGGGCGTGCTCGCGGAAGCGCGTGAGCAGCAGCTGGCCCACGGCCAGGTCGCGGCTGCGCTCGTCGTCGGCGCCGACGATGAGCCACGGTGTGGCCGGGCGGTGGGTGGCGTCCAGGATGCGCCGGGCGGTCTGCCCGAGGCGGTCGTAGAGGCGGTGGTGGTGCCAGTCGTCAGGCTTGACGCGCCACGCGGTGCGTTCGTCGCTGGCGAGCGCATGGAGGCGTTTGTGCTGCGCGGTTTTTGAAAGATGCAGCCAGACTTTCAGGATGAGCGCCCCGTCATCGGCGAGCAGTTGTTCAAAGCGACGGATGCGGTGCAGTTCATGGTCGAGCTGCGTGAGGTTCTTGGCGCCGTGGATTTCCTCGCGGAGCGTTTCCGTGTACCATGAGCCGGCGAAGATGCCCATGCGGCCGCGCGGCGAGAGGCTGCGCCAGAAACGCCACATGAACGGGCGCTCGCGTTCCTCGTCGGTGGGCGTGTGAAACGCCACCGTCTCCACGCCGCGAGGGTCGAGCCAGCCGTTGAGCGTATTGATGAGTTCGCCGCGCCCCGCCCCCTCGACGCCGGCGACAACGAGCAGCACGGGAAAGGGGGCGGCTTTCAGCTCCACCTGCAGTTGGATGAGGCGCTCGCGCAGCCGGGGCACGCGGGCCTCATATTCTTTTTTGGGGATACGGGGCGTCGCAATTTTACGGGCCATGCTGGAAAAATTTCTGCCGTGGCGCCGCGGGCTTGTCGAGTCTGCCCAGAAAAATTCGAGCAAAACCCCTCGCGCATTGGGCAAAGCTGGTTAAGCTTGATGCGCCAAAGGTGAAACGGCTGCGGGCATGCCGCGCGCGGCCGGACCCCAACTTCAAAACCAGGAGGCTGCGATGAACCCCGTGCAGTTGATCATAAGATTTCTTGGCTGTTCGGCCGTGGCGGGCGTGCTTGGCGCGCTGGCGATGGCGGTGGTCATCCGGCTCATCGCGCGCGCCAAGTGGGCGCGCGGCGACATGGTGGTGGCGGTGGGCAGCCTGCTGACGCGCTCGCGTGAATCGGCCCGGCTCGTCGGCGGCATCCTGCACGTGCTTTCCGGCGTGGGTTTTGCCATGGTCTATACCGTGGCGATGATGGCGCTCAACCTGGTGAGATTTCCGGTGGCGGCCTATGCGGGCATCGGCTTTGGGGTTTTCCATGGCATGGTCGTGGGCCTCACGCTGTGCTGGATCGTGGCGGACCAGCATCCGCTCGATGAATTCAAGGAGGCCGGCCTGGCGGTGGGCGTGAGCCATCTCGCGGGCCACGTGGCCTACGGGCTCGTCGTCGGGCTGGTGATTGGTTTCTCGGGGCTGTAGCCAACCGCTGATCGCCCTGATTTTTTAACCACTGATTATACGGATGAGCGCGGATTTGGATCGGATTTTTAAAACCACTTATGGGCACTTATGTTCACTTAGAAATTCGGCCCGGAGCTTTAACCGCTAATGGACGCTAATTCACGCTAATAGGCCGCAGGCCAACAGTTGTTTTCCGCAGCCTGCAAATATCAGCGGCCATCCGTGTTATCCGCGCAAAGGCCTTAATAAGTGAACATAAGTGTTCATCAGTGGTTCAAGCGCTGGCTTCCGAGATTAGCGCCGATTAGTGGTTACAAAGGTCGGTGGTTTAAAATCCTGGTTTCTGCCTCTGCGATCTCTGCGGCCTCTGTGTTCAAAAGGGTTCGGTCCTTGGCAGGGATCCGCGTGTATTCGCGTCCATCTGCGGTTAAAAAAGTTTCTGAGTAGAGACGCCCCGGCGTTTTTCAATGCGATCCAGAGGCGATCAATTCCTGCAGCAGTTCGACAATTTGCTGGGCGTCGATTTCGGGCCGTACGACCCGCGCCGCCATCACCCCATCGAGTAATACCGATATGAGGCGCGCTAATTTCACGGCTCGTTGCGCTGAAATCCCGGGCTTTTGAGAAAGTGCGCTCGCGAGAATCTCAACTTCCGTCACATAGAATTGTTTGATGGCCCCTTCGGTCAGGAGGGATTTGCGGTTTGAGTAGGAATAGTCGAGGACAACTTTAAGAAATCCCGAGAGTTCCGGCGATAATAGCAGGTTGCTCGACAACCAGGCTTCAAGCCCGCCCATGCTTTTCTTCTCGCGCCTTAATTTTTCATAGGCCGCGACGACATCAGTCAGCGCCATGCGCACGGCGAATTGGAAGAGATCGTCCTTATCCTTAAAGTAATAGTAGATCAGGGCTGGGTTGACCCCGGCGGCCTTGCCGAGATCTTTATTGGAGACCGCCGCATAGCCGAATTCAGAAAATAGTTTCAATGCGGCTGCGCCGATGGATTTGCGCCGCTCTTGAAAGGTTAAGGTTTTGTGACGCATCAAGTGGGGGTACACCAATCATGGGAGAGTTGGCCAACTCTCCGCCTCAGCTTCAACCAGCAACTTTTCCAGGTCTTGAATCATTTCTTCCAGCATGGCTTCGCCCGCCGAAGCAGACGCCTCGGACGGGCGACCGACAACCCCATTGGGCGTCACTGCCGGCATCGCATATCGCCAGAATTTACCGATGGTTAAGTCGGCGAAATCGTGGGCGTTCTTCATGTCAACCCCGGCCGGTTCGATGGCCAGCATCATCGCGGTTTCCGCCAGATTGGCATGCATGTCGGGCGCATCGATGGCGTAAATGCCCCGCGCTTTCGCCGATATCTCCCAAAGACCCCGATAAGCAAAACGCACGCGCGGATACTCATAGCGGAGTTGAAGAATGGCGCTCTCGATGGAAGGTCCGTTCGTCGCATGCCCGGAGATGAAAAACAGGCGATCGACGCCGGTGCCATTGATCGCCCATCGGGAGATCTCACACAAAACCCCGGTCAGGAGGGTGGGCGACAATGACAAAGTCCCGGGCCACTTCTCCGTATGTCCATACGAACAGCCGAAAGGGAGCGCAGGCAACTTCAGGATCCCGCGCCGCTGGCAGGCCGCGCGACAAATGTGTTCGACGAGGAAGGTATCTGTGCCGGTGGCCAGGTGTGCGCCATGCTGCTCGGTCGCCCCAATCGGGAAGACGGCCAGTGAGCGACCGTTGGTCGCGACTCGTTCACCAATTTGACGGCTGGTCGACCGTTCCCAGGCACTCATGGCAGGCAGCTCACACAAAGACGAGATGCTGATCCCGCTCATCGGAAGTAACGGCATAGAAGTCCGCATCCCATTCCTTCCGTTTCTGTGCGACAAAAATGTCAACAAACTCATCACCGAGCTTGGATCGGGCAAACGAACTGGCATCCAATGCGTCGGTCGCCTGAAGCAAGGTGCGCGGCAGCCTTTGCCGGCGCGGTTTGCCAGAGGGGAGTCCTGGATCCAGGTAAAGATTTTCGTTGAGAGGCTCGCCAGGATCGATTTGCCGTTCAAGTCCGTCCAGCCCCGCATGAAGACTGAGCGCGGCCGAAAGGTAGAAATTCGCGCTCATGTCCGGGGTGCGGTTCTCGATGCAGGGCCGGTTCATGGGGAGACGCAACATGGCCGAGCGATTGTTTTGTCCGTAAGCCTGGAGCACGGGAGCCCAGGACGTGTCGGGCATGTCACCCTGGGCCAAAAGGCCTTTGTAGGAATTGTAGGTGGGGCAAGTCACCGCGCACAGCGCCTCGGCATGGTCCAGGAGGCCGCCGATAAAATGCAACGCCGCGTCCGTGGCTTCGAGGCCATAGCGCCGGGCGGTCTCGCCGATCGGAAAAGACCCGATGTCAAAAAGGTTCTTTTTGGTCTCGGTGTTGGTTAGCGACATATTGTGATGTGCGCCTGAACGGAAATCATTGCTGTAAGGTTTGGGCATGAAGCTCGCGACGGCGCCGAGTTCGTGGGCGATGTTTTTCACCATGAAACGGAAAAACGTCAGCCGATCGGCGGTTTTAAGCGCCTCGGCGTAGTCGAAATCGATTTCGAATTGTCCGTGGCCACCCTCGTTGTCGAAGGAATAGAGCCCCCAGCCAAGTTTATCCATACAGTTCGCCAGACGCTCTAAAAATGGTTTGGCCAGCGACGTTTGAAAGAGGTCGTAGGCTGGTGTAATCCCATGAAAGATCTCGGTCTGGAGCGGAGCATAGCCTTTCTCCGTCCGTCGAAATACATAAAATTCAGGTTCGACGCCGAGGTTGAAGGTCAGCTTCTTGGCGGCGGCCCGGGCCAGGGCCTGTTTCAGGATAACCCGGCTGCAATTCTTGTAAGGCTCGCCATGATAGTAGAGATCGGACGCAAACCAGCAATATCGCCTGTCCCAGGGGAAAATCGTTGCGGTCGAAAGATCCGGGATGGCGGCGCACTCATCCTTATGGGGTCCGATGAGCCCCAGGCCGTCCAGGGCGCCAACCGTGAATAACTCCGATCCATGGGCCATGTGCGACAGACGGCTCAAAGGCACGCACTTGGCCTTTGGTTTGCCATGCACGTCCACATAGGAGGCGAAGCAATACTCCACGCCCTCGCGGCTTAATTTTTCGTACAGTTCAGTCACTAGCTGGTGATCATTCATAGGAGATTTTTTTAAAGCGGGCCGGATTTTCCGTAAATTTTGCCGACGACGCTTCGACAAGAGAACCAATTAATTAATCGGTCAATTAAATTAATTGAAAGCCAAGAACCATACGAAAGCCTTTTTTGACCTGCTCCCAGGATTAGATAAAAGAATAGGAGGCACCCGGGATCCTTTTTCGGCCTGTCCCCAAAATTCCTTCATCACGGAGAACGCGGAGTGAGCGCAGAGAAAGGCCCCGAGACTTTTTAACCACTGATGGGCACTCATGTTCACTTATTTGGTTCGGATTATCTAACCGCAGATGGACGAAGATTAACGCGGATACGGATCGGAGTTTTAACACGGAGGTCGCAGAGAACGCAGAGGAGGGAAGATATTTGGGGGCTGCGAAAAAACTTTGCTGCTAATGCAGCACACGGCCGCAGGCCGTGTTGGCTGTCGGGTTGCGCCAGAAAGCGCTGTAGCTGCGTTTTCTGATCGGCAACGACGGCCTACAGTTGTTTTCCGCAGCCTGCTGATATCCGCGATCATCCGCGTGATCCGCGGAAAATAAAGCAAGTGCGCATCAGTGGTTCAAAATCCGGGTTCCTGATTCTGCGATCTCTGCGGCCTCCGTGTTAAAACAGGATCAAGATTAGCTTTCATTCGCGGGTGCTGTCTCAGTTTGCCACAAACGATTGTAGGTCGGGGTTTATCCCCGACGTGTCGGGCGTAAAGCCCGACCTACCGTTTTGCAAAATGATACACTACCCATTCGCGGTTTGGCTTCCCAGTCCCGCTCCATTCTCTACGCTGGGCGTATCCATGTCCGCGCCATCGCATCCGCAGCGTCCCAAGGCCCTGGCCCTGCTCATTGGCGCCACGGCTTTTTGGGGACTGAGCTTTCCGCTCAACAAGGCCATCATGTTCACGCAGGCGCAGCTGTTGCCGGCGAGCAGCAACTGGTTCATCACCGCGCAGACGCTGTGGCCGCGTTTTACGTTGTCCCTGCTCGTGATCGCGGCGCTGGATTTTCGCGCGCTGCTCACGCTCACGCGCAGGGAATGGCGGCAGGGCCTCGGGCTCGGGTTGTTTTCCGCCACTGGCTTGCTTTTTCAAATCGACGGGCTGCAATTCACCGCGGCCTCGACCTCGGCGTTTCTTACCCAGCTTTACGCCATCCTGATTCCGGTGTGGCTGGCGCTGCGGCAACGGCGCAACCCTGGCGTCGGTGTGTGGCTGAGCGTGGGGCTTGTGCTCGCCGGTGTGGCGGTGCTTGCGCGGCTCGACTGGCGCGACCTGCGGCTGGGCCGCGGCGAGGCCGAGAGCTTGATCAGCTCGGTATTTTTCATGGGACAGATATTGTGGCTCGAACGAAAAGAATTCGCGGGTAACCGCGTGCGGTCGATGACGGCGGCGATGTTCGCCGTCGCGGCCGCGATTTTCCTCGGACTGGCGCTGGCCACGGCCGGGCGGCCGGCCGAACTGCTCGTGCCGTGGAGCTCGGGTGCGTGGGTGGATTTCACCCTTGTGCTCACGCTGGCTTGCACGCTCGGTGCCTTCCTCATTATGAATACCTGGCAGCCGAAAATCACCGCGACCGAGGCTGGGCTGGTTTACTGCATCGAGCCGGTGTTTGCCTCGCTGATGGCGTTGTTTTTGCCGGCGTGGTTTGCGGAGTGGGGCGTTTTTGTTTATCCCAACGAAATCGCGGGCGCGAACCTGCTGATCGGCGGCGGGCTCATCACCGCGGCGAATGTTTTGATTCAATTAAAACCACCGCAGTGAGACCAAACCACAAACGCCAAGGGCCAAAAAACCGGAATTAAAATCCGGGCTTAGTTAACCACTGATGGGCACTCATGTTCACTTATTTGGCTCAGATTATCTAACCGCAGATGGACGCAGATTAGCGCGGATACGGGTCGGAGTTTTTAACACGAAGGTCTCCCCGCCGCCGCGCTTGCATTCGCGCGTAGAGTGCGGCATCTTAGCCGACTCGTTCTTTGATTGGTCACGCTACCAATCCCCTGCTTGGACGTTGGTCATTCGAAATTCGTCATTCGTCATTTTCACACGGGGGTGTTCTGGATTCTACCCTTGGTTAGAGCGTGCCGCTGCCTGTCGAGCGCCGAAGGTCGCTCGCAAATCTCCCTTCGAAACAAACAAACGGCACATACGAAGCAATGCCTCTGGCGGCCTAATTGGCCGCCTCGTTCTCCCAGTGACGCCTGCTAGCTGGTGCGAACGTCGACAGCAGGAATAGCCCGCGCGGTTGTCTCCGGCGCACGGGTCGTAACTTCACTCCGAGGGCTGGCCTACGTCGAGCGCGCGCTGCCGCATGACGCTGGTGAGATTAACGCAGTACTATACAGGTAGACGCGGTGCGTGAAGGTCAGGGGCACGCGGGTTCAACTCCCGCCACCTCCACCACTTACTCGCTGATAATCAGTGAGTTAGTATTAGGCGAAGCTAGGTTGCCAGTTGACGTGGCAACCTAAGCATGAACCACGAAAATACATTCGCCGTCGGCCGGTTTGAAAACCGCAACGGCATCCCGTCATGGCGTGTGGCCGGCTGGCTGCATGGAGTCCGCATCCGCAAAAACTTCAAGACAAAGGAAGAAGCCGCCGCCGAAAAAGGATCGCTGGAATTGAAAGCCTTGCAGGCCACGGCTGGCCTTCGCTCCGCAACCACGTTTCTCGCCGATGCGCAAATGCGCGAAGCCGAAGACGCTTTCCGCCGTCTCGACGGTCGGCCGCACTCGCTTCTGTTCTATCTCGACTATGCATTCGCAAATTATCGCGAATCTGTCCGTGACGTGTCGCTGTCCGACGCCGTGGCCGAATACACGGCCATTAAGCAAAAGGAACACGACCGGACGCTTCTGTCCGAGCGTCAGTTGCGGTCGATCAAATACGAGCTGGGAACCTTCAAGCTGCGGTTTCCGACGGCGATGCTGGCGCAATTTTCGCCCGCTTCACTCATCACCTACCTCGAACGGGGCACGCCATCGCTTAAAACTTACAACAACCGCCGTGGACTGCTCTCGACCTTTTTCAAGTTCGCCTTCCAGAAGGACTGGATCGCATCCAATCCGATTGAGAAAACCCCGCAGCACCGCCTCCGCCATCGGCGCGGCTCGGCCGCGACGATCTCCGCCGAACAGGCCGCCAAGCTCATGGCCTACGTCGAGACCTACCGAGACGGCCAAATGGTTCCGTATTTTGCTCTCTGCCTGTTCGCCGGCATTCGGCCTTGTGTCCTCTCTGGTGAAATCCTGAAGCTTCGGCCCGAGTCCGTCCGTCTCGACACCGGTGTGATCATGATCGAGCCCGAGGTCTCGAAGGTGCGGATGAAACGCTCGGTGACCATCCAGCCAAACCTCGCGGCTTGGCTGCGCGCTTATCCGTTGGATCGCTTTCCCATCGTTCCTGACAACGCCCAAAGAATCCGGCGGAAGGTTATTGACGCATTTGGCCTCACCCACGACGTGATGCGGCACACGTTCATTTCGATGTTCGTTGGAAAATTCCGGTCGATGGGCGAAGCGGCCCTGCAAGCGGGCAATTCCGAGAGTATCATCCGCAAGCACTATCTCGACTTGAAAACCGCAGCGGAAGCCGAGCAGTTTTTCGGCATCCTGCCCAAACGCGGCCATGATTCCGCGTTGCCTTTTGCGGTGCTGCACACAGCGGCATGACGCGTGCAACAACAGGCAAACACACACATGTCACTGGTTTCACTGCCAATGCCGTGTGTGTTACAATTTTGCTCCAAAATACGAAACGCGTACCCGCGTAATTCGCAATAGTGTCATAGCTCCGGTACGGAATACTGACGTTATTTCATCAAAAGCCATTTATCATTATAGACTTCGCAGTCACGCAACATGGTTTTTACAATACGAAACGCGTGTTTCCGAAAATAGGGGCACAGCCGGTACCGAACGCTGACCCTATTTTGAAGTGAAAATAGCGCCTATGGTAGAGGGACAACCCAATCAATCCATGAACAACAATCGCATCATGAACCCACCTGCCAGCGCGCTGCCAGCACATGAAATCAACCAACTGCATAAAGAAGTCATCAGGCAAACCGATGCCTCGAAAAAATGCCTCAACACCGCGCTGGTCGCGGCGTGGAAGGCCGGTCAGTTATTGCTTGGCGAGCGGAAGCGCGTTCGGCGCACGATGGGGGCAGCTTGGGGTTTCTGGCTGGAAGCGAATTTTCGCGGGACGCATCGCACGGCGCAACATTACATGCGGCTGGCCGAGACCGTCCCCGACGTGTCGGCCTTCCAAGGTATGAGCCTGCGGCAGGTTTATTTTCGCCTTGGCATCGCGACCGAGCCGAAATCGCGTGCGGACTCCCCGCAGGTGGCGGCACTGCCTGCGCATATCCGGCTCGCCAGCAAGCTCGTCGCCGCCCTCAAGACACTGAACGACTCCCCGGCCAGCACGCCGGAACGGTGGGCGCTGCTCTGTCTAGACCTACGGCCACTTTACAATAAGCTCCGCTGCATCTTTGAGGCTGATTGTAATTCATCCGCTCCGCCACCGTCTGATACTGACTTTTCCGGTCGCGCAGCGTGAGGCTTTCACCCGAAGGATTCATCCGGGGGCTGGGGTCGCCAGCTGACCCCAGCAAGGCCCGCCAAGACTCGACGCCGGACGGGCCGTAGCAAAGCATCGGAGGCCCGATGCGCGAAGCTCCGGCGACCCCAGCCAAGCCAAGCTCACGTCACTCACGCACCCTTCACAGCAATGGCCGGCTCCCCGAGACCACGGGTGGCAATTCTCTCCACACCGTCGAGAGTTTTCCAGCGGCAAGCCGGTTCTTACAGCGGTTCGCTCAATTGCTCCTGACAACCAGCTATTGCGACTTCGTTCGCTGGCTCAGATGAGGCCAGCTTGCCGAAACGAGTAGTAACCGACAGATGCTGGATCGGCACTGGCGGTGCCAATGACCAAATGGTCGAGCAGGTGTATGTCCACGATTTTTGCGGCCTCGCGGAGCTGCCGTGTCACCTGCATGTCTGCTGCGCTGGGCGTCGGATCACCGCTGGGATGGTTGTGTGCGCAGACGATGGCGGTCGCGCCTTCGCGGATCGCGGCGCGAAAAACTTCCCTTGGATGGACGAGTGTGTTGGTGGCCGTGCCCGACGTGAGTTCAATTCGTTTTATGAGGTAGTTCTTCCGATTGAGACAAACGACCCAGAATTTTTCGATTTGGAGGCCCGCCACGATAGGTGCGAAATAGTCAGCGATGAGGTCGGCGCGGTTGAGCAGCGGAGCAGATGATTTCTGTGAGGTCATCATTCGCCGGGCGATCTCGGCCAGCGCTGCGAGTTGCAGCCCTTTGATCTGGCCGATTCCTTTTAATCTCCGGTAGTCCGATGGAACCCATGAAATGAGTCCGGCAATCGAACCGGCTTCGGCGATCAACCGTGAGGCCAGGTTCACCACCTGTTCGGTGCGGGTGCCGTTCCCCTGTAGGATCATCGCCAGTAGCTCGGTGTCGCTCGCCGCTGCGACCCCGAAGTTTTCCAACCGCTGTTGCGGACGCTCGCCCACTGCCATCGTGAATCCTCGGTCGGTAGCATAGCCGCCAAGGTCGAATGTGGATTGATTCATTGTGCCATGCGCACGTGCGCAATCCCGGACCGGATGTCTTATCCGGTTGCCGGGCTGCGCCCGCGCGTTGGCCCGCGGGGGCACGCCAAGTCACGACGCTGGCCGCTGAGCACGGAGCCATGGTGCTCCGCGCGAAGGGGAAGGACGGCGGAGGGAAGGTGGAGTCGAGCGCAGCGAGCGATACCTTGACGGCGTGACACAATGGGAAAACGCGCGTAAGAAGAACACCCCCACAAGCCGCATGTCGGCTAATCCCGAAGCTGGGTCGGCAACGGCGGCGCGTCAGAAAAGGCTGACGCCATTTTCAAATGGTGACGCTGACGCGACAAACCGGCGTCCGGTGCGGAGTCTCCGCGCGCGGACGCATCGCTCCGCGAGGGCACGAGGATGCGCCAAAACCGCGCATGAGGCGCACCTTCGTGGGCGGCTGAGATAAGCCCAGTGGCTGTCCCGCCACTGCCTTATTTCAGCTTTTCGGGGCGCAGGTGATCTGCGCCGGTTGACGCGCGCCGATAGGCGAAGGGCATACTGCATTTACGCAATTCCTAACCTTACCGTTTTGGTAAGGAGTGCAGCGTGCCCCTGATAGAAAACACCGGTGTGTTTTCATAAGTAACAACGAGAGGTCGGAGATTTTAACGATGCTGACTGCGAAACCACAGTTGAATTTGAAGAGCGCGAAGGAATACTTTCGTGAGCATTTGCGCGTGGGTGATTACTACGCTGAGGGTCAGAAAGTGATGGGTGAATGGTTTGGAATGGGTGCCGAAAAATTGGGACTAAAAGGCACGGTGAAGGAGTCGGAGTTTCTGGCCTTGTGCGAAGGGTTGAACCCGGCGACAGGTCAGCGATTGACCGCGAGGATAAATTCCAAACGCCGGGAAGAGGGAAAGACCGTGGCAAATCGGCGCGTGTTTTATGACTTCACGCTCAGTCCGCCCAAGAGCGTGTCCGTTATCGCCCTTTTACGGGATTTCCGCATTGTTGAGGTGCACAACCGTGCGGTGCGGCAGGCGATGACGGAGCTGGAAAAACTCGCGGAAACGCGGGTGCGGAAGTCCGGCCAATACGGGGATCGGGCGACGGGGAATCTCATCGGCGCAGCGTTCCGGCACGACACCAGCCGGGAACTCGACCCGCACCTACACACGCATTGCGTGGTGCTCAACGCCACGTTTGACCCGGTCGAGAAGCGCTGGAAGGCGGTCGAAGTCCAGGGCATGTATCGCGCCCAAAGGTTTACCGAGAACCTTTACTACCACGAACTGGCCAAGGGTCTCCGGGCACTTGGTTACGAAATCGAGAACAACTCTCGCGATTTTGAAATTAAGGGCGTGCCACGCAGTGTCATCACCCGGTTTTCCAAGCGGCATCAGCAAATTGATGCCGAGACGCAAAAACGGATCGAGCGCGAAGGACTGCGTGGCAGCTTGAAGGCTCTGCGTCGCCAGATGGCGGAAAACAAGCGTCAGCGGAAAATCAAAGATTCAACGGCGGATCGGTTACGCCCGTATTGGGAAAAACAACTATCGGCCGATGAAGCCGGGGCGCTGGTTGCAATCAAGCCGGCGGTGGCGATTTCCCGCCAGCCGGCGGACGTTGCTGCCGTCGTCGCCTGGGCAGATGAACATCTGTTTGAGCGCCGGTCGGTCATCCGGGACTATGAATTGATATCGGCGGCGCTGGCGCGCGGTCGTGGGGAAGCTTTTGACCTCGCGGCTTTGCGCGAGGCTATTGAAAAACGCGACTACGTCCGTGAAGACGGCACACACAAGCTTACGTCGCGTGACGCGATGCGCTGGGAACTGGGAGTTGTGATGGCCGCCCGTGACGGCCGTGGCCGGCACGCGTCGCTCAACCCGGATTATCGGTTGCCGTCAGCCTTGTCGGCGGAACAGGCGGTGGCGGTGAAACAGATTCTTGGAAGCGGGGATTTTATCACGCTGTTTCGTGGTGGGGCTGGTACGGGCAAGAGTTTTGCCCTGAAAGAAGTCGAGCGCGGTCTGGTTGCGGGCAGCCATCCGGTCGTCGTGCTGGCACCCCAGCGGCAGCAGGCGCAAGATTTGCAGGCCGATGGACTGCCCGCGGAAACCCTCGCCCGGTTTTTGGAAAAGAAGCAGCTCCCGCGTGGCGCAGTTGTCATGGTGGATGAGGCTGGTCAGATCGGCGCTCGGCAGCTCTACCAATTGATCCTGGTGGTGCAGGACAACCGGGGTCGGCTCATCCTGTCCGGCGACACCCGCCAGCATGGGGCCGTGCAGGCCTCGGATGCGCTGCGCTCCATCGAAAAATACAGCGGTTTGAAAGCGGCGGAGCTGAGGGAGATTCGGCGGCAAGACCCCGCGCGGGCAATATCAGAGGAAAAGCGCGTGTTCGTGGCAGCTTACCGCAACGCAGTCAAAGCGGCCTCATCCGGACGCATTGCCGAATCTTTCGATGGCTTGGATCGGCTGGGCTGCATCCGCGAGGTCGCGCCCGACGAGCGCCGCGCCGTGCTGGCCCGGGAATACCTCGCCAGCCTTGACCGCCACGAACGTGTGCTCGTCGTGGCCCAAACGTGGAACGAGGTAAACGGCGTAAACGAAGCGATCCGGGCGGAACTCCAGGCTAGTGGGCGGATCGGCTCCGGCATCACATTGAAGACGTACCAGGCGGTTGATCGAAGCGAGGCGCAGAAACGGGATGCCCGGTTTTATGAGACGGGCCAGTTCGCCTTTGTGCTTAAACGCTACGGGCGCTTTGAAAAAGGCGATCTCTGTCCCATCGACGGGACAAACGACCGCGGCTTGGTACTTATCAAGGATGGCCGGCGTTCGACCATGAGTTATAAGTATGCCGACCGGCTGGCCGTTGCAGCCGAGAAAAAAACCGAGGTGGCGCCCGGCGACCGCCTGCAACTGAAATTCAACGGCAAATCCAAGGAAGGGCACTCAATCGCTAACGGCGAACTCGTGACTGTGCGTGGCATCGACACCGACGGTTCGGTGGCGGTTGAAGACGACCGTCTCACGGTGAAGACGCTTTTACCGCAACAACGCCTGTTCAACCGGGGCTATGCGGTCACGTCTTATGCCTCGCAGGGCAAGACGGTTGACACGGTGCTAGTGGCAGATGCGGGCTGTCGCGCGGCGACGAATCAAAACCAATGGTATGTCGCCATCTCGCGCGGGCGTGAGCGGGTCATTGTTTTCACCGACGACAAGACCAGTCTTCGTGCCAGCATCGAGCAAAGCGGCGCCCGCGACCTGGCTATGGAAATAAAACCGTCTGCATCAGAATCATCCACCCGCCATGGGCTGCACAATCGCCTGTCGGCCTGGACACACCGAATACTGCCCGCAGACGCCATGCAATTCACCACCCGAAACGCTGTGCAGCACAAAATTACCTTATGAGCTCCCCAACCCTGAAAGAAGCACTCCAACAATACCGGGCGGCACATCCGCCGTCCCTCGAATCGTATAACCGGGCGCATGAACTGGTGCGCATGGTGCAGATCCACTTATGGAATGGTGAACAATGGGTGTTGCCGTGGGCGCATCTTGTCTCCGCATGCCATCAAGGCACTGGCGAGAGCGAGCAACTGGTGCTCATGTTCGCTCATCACGAAGTCGTTTTGCATGGTGCTAACCTGGCTTTGCTCCTGTCTGAAATCGCCAGTTTCCATGTTGATTGCCTGCGCGAAATACCGGAAAACTTTCGTGCGCAAATTTGCAAAGACGAACCGTTCATCAGTCGCATCTCTGTGCGTCCCCTGACGAATTCCGGCAAAGCCGAACAACTTAATTCCCCGCAGAAAGAAGGCGGAAAAAGTGGGCTCGCAGGTGTTCAAAAAAACACCATCGCGTCTGTTCTCCGCTTGGATTTTCCCGAGCTTCGCCCGGACGAGCAGCACAAAAAAGGGCAAACGTGCAGCTTGGGCTAAAATTGGAGCCGGGGCCACGCCTCTCCGCTTGTCATCTCAAGAAGCCGAAGTGTGCCGGGGGCTATTGGCCTTGTCACGTTTACCCTCAGCAAACGTCTACGCATATTTCACGCGCGTGAGAGCCTGCTCATGGCGTTTGCGAAGATATTGCTCGTGTTCTCGGAGCAGTTCCAATTCCGGCCCGGACGCGCCCTCTAACATTTCTTCAAGCTGCTCAAGAGCTTTTGGCAATGTCAGCCACGGTATATCTTCGCCCTGCCCCAGAAGGCGCTTTGCGGCGGCCAAATCATGCTTCCGGCAGGTACTTTTATCCAAAAGGTCAGGTCGTTCGAGATGGATCAATTGTCTGCCTATCGTTTTCAATCGTGGGTCTTGGAATTTTTCGACTATCGCATGGCGCTCCGGCCATGCCACTTCGTGGAACGAGTCCATCAGTATCGCGTCCGGCTTCTCGACGAAGCCATCGTAAATCTGCTTCTCGATATGAGCAGAAGGTGGATATCCCTCCTTCTGGGACTCCAAAGCAGAAATCAACCGCTGGCGCAGTGTCACATCTTTCTGCAACATAGCGGCGCGACGTTCTAATTCTTCCAAACCGCACTCCCGGCCCTTGCAGATTACTGGGGCGTCTTCGGCGGGAAAGAGCATCGGTGCAGCGTTGGATTTTACTCTGCGCACTGGTTTTGGCGATTGCGCAATACGTGCCGTGAGCTGCGCTACGGAGAACGAAAGCAACGATTCAGGATCGACACTCAGGTCATAGACATACCATTCGGCGTCATTCTCCTGGTTCTGTCCGATTGTCGTAACGATATACGAATAAGGTCTGCCAAAGTAGAAATCGCTCGTGCAAAACACAGGTTCATTTGTGATGTAGTCGGAAACGGCAGCCTTCGTGCTAAAGCGCATGAAGGAAGACCAAATGTGCGGTGCTTTCTCGATGAGAAGTCGGCAGAGAAAAATCGTGGCTTCAACATCGCCCATTGCATCGTGCGCTCGGTCGTGGATGAATCCATTGGCCGGCGCAATCTGGTCCAATTTAAACACCGTTTGGCCGTTGTCGTCGGTGGGAAACGAAAGCGCGTCCGGGGCGAAAAGACTGCACGCCTGAACGATGCGCATGATATCTGAACGGCTATTTCCGACGCTATTGGTGAGATAGGGGTTGTGCAGGGTCTTGTAGAGAGCTTGACGAATCAAATTCTCATCAAATTTGATTGAGTTCCATCCAGTAAATAAAGCTGGGGACCACGACAGCAACTTTGCGCGAATTGCACGAACCATTTCATAATGAGATGGGAAGGAGGGGTCGGTTAGCTGGGAGACCTTGGCACCGGTGACACTCATCGCACCGGGTGCAGGGACCACATGAGGCAAGAGACGGCAGCGAATCTCAAAACGATCAATCTCATTGAGCTGCTCGTCCGTCTGAATGGCGGCGAACTGCAAAATCTGATCAAAAAAAGTCTCGGTTCCCGTGGTTTCCGTATCGTAGAAAACAAGGCTCATGGACGCAGGAGCTAAATGGATCTGCCACGATTTCGAATTCTATACTGCAGGGCCTGTTTGCTCACTCGAAATTTCTTGGCGAGCTCTTCTATAGGCCCGTCATCATCTATGTCGAATTGCTTCCCGGCCAACACTTGCTCGATTAGCGCGCTCGGCATCAATAATTCCGAGGCGAATTGATTTGCTTGAATTTCATTATCCTCTGTTCCGGTTGCTGAATTTGAATCGCGCATTAGCGCTGGGAAATTCTTATCGACGTGAACATTGCTCGTAATCATTGCTCGATGAAGTTCGAGATGCCCTAGCTCATGCGCGATTGTGAATCGCTGGCGATTGGGGTGATGCAGCGAGTTAACCCCAATGATGGGAACCCCGTCCTTAATATAAATCATTCCGGATAATTCGTCATCGAATGGTGCAAAACGCACCTGGGCACCCAGGGCCTTTGCAATCTTCTCTACCGGAGTGGGCGGGGACTTTAGAGCTAGACGGGCAAGAACCGCTTGTGCCCGGACGGATGGATCATCGTTTGGTGGTTTTGGCATGGCCTACCTCCTTATCTGGTTTTTGATTGGTATCTACCTGCAAGAAAAGATCAGCTACTTGTTTTTTCTGCTTCGCCTTTAAGTTATCCGGAAGCGGCAGCTCGGTGCGCCCAGCCTTGAAATGATCCGTTGACGGTGGCGGTAGGAGATCGAAAGGCGTCAATTGTAGCGCAACGGCGAACCTGTAGAGCTGGTGAACCAGAACATTCTGTCGTCCAGTTTCGATGTTGGCCAGCGATCCTCTCGATATCCCCAGCTTACCGGCCAAAGTTTCCTGTTTTAGTTGGAGCGTCTTGCGCCGGGCTTTGATTAGCGCGCCAATGTGTCGGTAGATCGGATCAGGGGTCACTTGCCATTGATGGGTTTGGATAGGTGAAATGTCAATGTCACACGCATTGTGTGTAATACACGCAATAATAATGCGTGCTACGTTTGACACTATGGAACAGGCGCTCCAGATTCTATGTCATTGAATCGACCAATTCACTCCCAACCTAAGGAGCCCACCATGCATACTGAATCTGATATTGAAACCAGCGCCCGTGACCGGAAGCGCTTTTCGGCGACGATCAACGGCCAACCAATGCACTTCGGCGATCCGACGCCGAGTGTCCGCCAAATGCTAAAAGCGGCAAGTTTTGTGCCGGCCGACGAATGTATCCTCGTCCAGGTCTTTCCTCACGGAACGCGGGCGGTTGGTCTGGACGAGACCATCGACCTACGTGAGCCGGGCATCGAGGTCTTCTGGGCCTTTAAGGCGGACCGCGTCTATCGCTTCACGGTAGACGAGCGTGGATTTGATTGGGGCGCCCCCTCGATCAAAGAGCCGATGCTACGGGCAATCGCGCATGTGAAAACCGAGGAAGTTCGTGTAGTCGTGGAAGGGGCGGTGCTTCACCTCGTCGCCTTCGGAATACGGCACGCCGAACATCTCTAACGTCTTGTTTTTCGGCGTCGCGGTGAAGGCGAAGTAGCTGGCGTTCTTGGCGAGCCGTTTCTTTTTGATGCGCTGATCGAGGGCATCGTTGATTTCGTCTTCGCTGTCCGCCACGGCCATGCTAACGGCCGAGGAAGTCTTGCCGCTCTGGCTGGAGTGCGCCTCGTCGATGATGATGGCAAACTTTCCGCAGCGATGTTCATCGCCGATGGTGTCGAGCACATGGGGAAAGGTCTGCACCGTGGAGATGATGAGCTTCTTGCCGTCCTTGAGATACTTCGTGAGCTGCTCAGTCTTGGAAGTGCCCACGCCTTCCTTCACCGCTCCGATGATGCTGCCCACCTGAGCAAAACCCTTGATCGTTTCGCGGATTTGTTTGTCCAGAATCCGGCGGTCCGTGATGACGATGACGGAATCAAAGACCAGCTTCCCGTCCTTCGCCAGGCTGATCAACTGGTGCGCCAGCCACGCGATGGAGTTCGACTTCCCGCTGCCCGCGCTGTGCTGGATGAGATAGCGCTTGCCCGCCCCGTGCTCCATCACGTCGGCCAGGATCATCCGCACAACATCAAGCTGATGGTAACGGGGGAAAATCTGCACCTGTTTCTTCCGGCCCGTCTTCGGGTTCTCTTCCTCCACGACCTGGGCGTAGTTCTCAAGAATCTCCGTCAGCCGAGCTGGTGTGAGGATGCGCTTCCACAGATAGTCTGTCTTAAGTCCGGCCGAGTTCGGGGGATTTCCCGCACCATCGTTCCAGCCCTGATTAAACGGCAGGAACCACGAATCCTTGGCCGTGCCATTCTTGCCTTTGAGGGCGGTGCACATCGCCACTTCATGGTCATCCACCGCGAAGTGAACGACACAGCGGCCAAACTGAAACAGCGTCTCGCGGGGATCGCGGTCGCGTTTGTATTGCTCGATGGCGTCGTCCACCGTCTGCTTGGTCAGGCTGTTCTTCAGCTCAAAGGTGATGACCGGCAGCCCATTGATGAAGGCGCACAAATCCAGCGACCGCTTGTTCTCACGGCTGAAGTGCAGTTGCCTGGTGATGCTGAACCGGTTCTTTGCATGGCGCTCCACCGCCTTGGCGTTCTCCGCCGAGGGCTTACCGTAAAACAGGTCAAAGCTCAGCGCCCCGTGCTTGATGCCGTGGCGCAGCACATCGATCACGCCGCGCCGGGTGATCTCCCCTTGCAGGCGGGCGAGGAACTTCTGCTGCGTCATGCCTTGCTTGTCCTTGTAATCCCCGATGCCCAGTTTCACCCATTCCTCCGGCTGTGTGGCGATGAGAAAGGTGAAGAGCTGCTCCGAATCCACCGCATACTCGCGGTCATACGCCGCCGGGCTCCCCGCCAACCAGCCACTGCCGCCCTTGGCGGACGCTGCTTCAGCCACGACTCCCGCCACGCCGGAGACCAAGCCATCTGTCCCGGTCATGTGGCGCATGATTAGGCTTTCGAGCCCTTTTTCACTGGTATCAGTCTTCATGCCTTATTCGTTTGGAACGGTTGGCGGTTCATTACGCATTCTTCGCCCAAGGCGAATCCTTTTCTCAATCTCGACGGGGTCAAAATCCGGTGGCGTAGGTTTGTATACCTTCGAGTCCTTTTGAAGGCCATACTTCTTGAGTTGGAACGAACGGAGACTAATCACGTAGTCTCCAACTTCGACGAGCTTGAGCAGGTGAAGATCCTTTTGGGCCGTGACGGTTCGCGTTTCGAAGTCCTCTTTCTTGACGACGCCCTTTGTCTGCGTCGCGGCGAGCAACGGCTCGTTTGGGAATCCCTTTTGGACTCGCTCATGGAAGAGAATCTTTGTGCGGCGAACGCTCCAGGAATTTGGGCAGTATCCGAGCCAAGGCAGCCCCGACTCCTTGTATTCCGCATACGGCTTGAGTCCCTCGATCATGGCGTGGCTCCTCGGGTGATTTCGTTGAGCAGGCCTTCTGTCTCCTGCTCAAGCGCGAGGATATCGGCGCTGATTTGGGCGAGGGCGCGGAGTTGGGGCGGCTGGTAGAAGTGGCGGGTGAAGCTGACTTCGTAGCCGATCTTGGTGTCGGCCTCGACGAGCCAGGCGTCGGGCGTGTAGGGCAGCACTTCGCGGCGGATGAAGGCTTCGATGCCGCCCTCTTCCAGCAGCGGGATTTGCTCGAAGTCGCGGAGTTCGCTGTCGGGCTCGTATTCGACGACGCAAGTCTTGCCGTCGAACTTGTCCTCGAACAAGCCGCGCAACGGGTCGGGCTTAACGGCAATGGCACTGCCACCTTTACCGGGCTTGTGGAGTTTCTTGATGACGCGGGGTGCATCCTCCACGCGCCAACTGACGGCGTTGATGATGAGCTTGAGTTCGGAGGCGCTGGGGTTGAGATCGAGTTTCTTGAGTGTGGCTTCGACGTCCTTCAGGAAGACGTTGTGGTCCTCGAAGAGGTCATCACCGAGGGCCTTGCGGAGCTGGTTGGCGACATCGAGGAGTATGGCGTCGCGCTTCCAGGTGGCTTCACTGAGTAGCTTCTTTTTCTTTTTTTCGGAAAGGCTTTTTTTCGGCGCGTCGGCTTCGACTTCTTCGTCCTCCTCGTCGCTGTCGCCTTTGCCCCAGTCGTTCACGAGCTTCTCCAGTTGCGGGCGGACGGAGGATGGGTTTTCAAAAAGGGCCTCGCCAAGTTCCTTGTAGAGGGCGGTGCGGATGGCTTCATCCCCGGAGGCGTAGCGCAGGATCTCGATGCGCGGGTGGGTGAGCTGACTGTGGAGGCGGAGCGGGCGCTCGACCTTCACCTTCCAGTAACCGAGGGCGGCATTGGGGAAGATTTTCGACTGCGGTGTTTCCTCGAAGGCGAGGAAGGTATCGCAGATGCGCTGGATGTCCTCGGCGGCGAGTTCGCAGTTCTTCTTGCCCATGTTCTTGCGCAGAGGCTTGAACCATTGGGTGGCGTCGATGAGTTGCACCTTGCCTTTGCGCGGCCCGGCCTTCCGGTTGGTGAGCACCCAGACGTAGGTGGCGATGCCGGTATTGTAGAACATGTTCAGCGGGAGGGCGACGATGGCCTCTAGCCAGTCGCTCTCGATGACCCAGCGCCGGATGTTGCTCTCGCCCTGTCCGGCGTCGCCGGTGAAGAGAGAGGAGCCGTTATGCACCTCTGCGATGCGACTGCCGAGCGGAGTGTCGTGCTTCATCTTGCTGAGCATATTGGCCAGAAAGAGCATCTGGCCGTCGCTGCTGCGGGTGATGAGGGAGTATTCGGGATCGCCCGCATGCTCGATGATGAAGCGCGGGTCTTTGATATCCTTTTTCCCACCTTCGCCGCTCATGCGCTCAAGGTCGCTCTTCCAGCTTTTGCCGTAGGGCGGATTGGCGAGCATGAAGTCGAAGGTACGTGACCTGAACTGGTCGTTCGACAGGGTCGAAAAGGCGGGGCCGCCAACGATGTTGTCCGCCGCGTCGCCGTCGCCTTTGAGCAGGAGGTCAGCTTTACAGATGGCGTAAGTCTCGGCGTTGATCTCCTGTCCGAAAAGGTGAGTGGCGACTTGCTTGCCGTGTGTGGTGGCGATCTGCTGGAGCGTTTCCTCCGCGACGGTCAACATGCCGCCGGTGCCGCAGGCGCAGTCGTAGAGCAGGTAGGTGCCGGACTCGATCTTGTCGGCCACGGGCAGGAACATGAGGCTGGCCATGAGCTTGACGGCATCACGCGGCGTCCAGTGTTGTCCGGCTTCCTCGTTGTTGTCCTCGTTGAACATGCGCACCAAGTCCTCGAAGACGGTGCCCATGGAGTGATTGTCGAGGCCCGGCAGATCGCCCACTGGGCGGGGGCTGAGGTTGATGTCCTTGTCGAGAAACTTCTCGATAAGCTGGCCTAGGCCGTCGGACTCGGAGAGGCGGGGAATTTGATTCCGAAATTCAAAGTTCTTGAGTATATCCTGCACATTCGGCGAGAAGCCGTCGAGGTAGGCCATGAAGTCGTCCTTGAGCGTTTGTTGTGTCTTGCGGGACTTGAGGTCGCGCAGGAGGAAGGGCGAGGTGTTGTAGAAAGCCTCGTTTGAGGCGGAGCGCAGGGCGTCGTCCTGATTGGTGATTTTCTCCCGGTCGAGCGCAGCCTTCATGTCTAGCACGGCCTGCTTCGTCGGCTCCAGCACGGTATCGAGCCGGCGCAGGACGGTCATCGGTAGGATGACATCGCGGTATTTACCCCGGACGAAAACGTCGCGCAGGACATCATCGGCGATGTTCCAGATGAAGCTGGTGATCCAATTGAGTTGAGCTTGGTCCATGGATTTGCTTGTGCTGCGATGAGGCTCCCGAAAGGAGGTATTAAACGTCAATTCCGGCTTCTGCGAAGCTACTGATGGAGGCGCCGGCGACGATGGGTTCGCCAAAACGCACGCCTGCAATAGCTTTGGAGTCAGGCTAAAGGCCATGTTTGTAGCAGGGCAACCCGCTAGAGCAATCTTTCACAGTGCAATCGCGACACGGTACCTGCATTAAACAAAAGGGGCACCGGAGGGGGTCATGCCGTCAGTATTCGAAAAACAAAACTCAGGACGGTAAATCAGCATGCGGCCAGCTTGCGCGACTCAGGAGCGAGCCCATGGTCACAACATCTTGTTGAATCTGCCTCCGCCGGAGACTCGTGTCGTAGCCCTCACCGGTTGTCATGGGGCCAAAGACAAAGTAGGCGGCCCGAACCGGCGCGGCTGCGTCTTCGTTGCCGAAATGCTGGTGAAGACAGGCGGCGGCATCCTGAAATGCGGGATTGCCCGCGACGCCTTCGGCATGAAACGCGGCGACCGCAGCGTCGGTGCCACCGTCGTAGTGCAGCAAGGTGTACAAGAGGTCGAACGCATCCTTGGGCGCCTGCCGGCTGGCGAAGGCGCGCAGCTTCATTACCAGGAACGGCCCGACCTCGCAAATTCGGATGGACAGGCTTTGCTTCGCGCCGAACAGATCGTTGCCACTGATCACCTCTGTGCGTGCGGTCGCGAGCGCGCGATCGGTCCCGGGAAAAATATTTGCAGGGATATCGTCGACTACCACGGTGCCGCTCGTCCCGGGCGGTCGTTCAACCAGAAAATCCAAATATATGGGGTGGCGTTCGACCATGCGTTCGAAGCGGCCGGCGAACTTTGTGCTCCGCAGAAATCCTTGGGCTTGGAGATCGGCGCTGAGACTGCCGTATTGGCCGGCCGAAGCGCCCAGTGCGATGCCAATGTCGACGTCCAAGGTAACGGGGCGCGGAAGCGTGGCTGATTTAGGATGCCGGCAAATGATGTGGGGCACGAGCCCTCCGATCAGCACGAGTTCTTCGTGAAAACGTTGAATGCCCGCCCATACGGTCAACAAAGCCGGCATGGAAAGCGCGACGCCCTTTGGATCGTATTCCGCGTAAGATGCTAACTTCATGGATGACAGAATCCTTCCCATTCGCGAAGAGCCTGCGCTTGCTCTGGACCACGCAAACCGGTGTTGAGCAAATCGAGGTAAATTTGGGCATCTGTCGCGAGTGGCAAGGTTTCGACCGTTCGTCTTTCGAGGAAGACTCCTTCGTCCGTTGGGATGTGAAACCAAACACGACCGGCTTCGCTAACGGGGCGTAATCCAAGCTTCTCTAGCACGTCTGACCCAGGAAGCCGGGAAACATAAAGCGAAACTACCGGCGGCTCGGTGTAGGGATGCCGCAGCCAGGCAGCGATCCACTGCGTGAAGGCAAAAAGCGGCGCATTGGACGAATGCACAAGTGCGTTGCGCAGGGATCGTGCTAAAGTTAATGGCTCGGCACTTAATGCGGTATAAAAGTGTGTGCTGACTCGTCGCGGAAAATCATCGGCATCTGCCCACGCGTCCAAAAGGAGAGTGGGCGTTGGCACAAAAAAATGTCGCGCATCCACTTTTTTCAGCAAGCCCTGACGTAGCAGGTGAGTCGTAATTCGAGAAACGAGGCCGGAACTTGCTCCACATCGGGTCACAATCTCTGCCTGAGTCCAATGACGCTGCGGATCGGTCAGAAGTGTTCGAACGATACGAACGCTTTTGCCGACAAATACGTTTCGCGGTTCAAGTTCGAAGCGAAAAAATCGACCTGGCAGAGCGCTTCGATCAATAAGTAGTCCTAGCCCGCGCAGATATGCGCGACCATTAAGATCAATCGCGCTCAAGTGATGCTTTTTGCATGCCTCCACTAGAGAGGATGTTAGTCTTGGCACCACTAGGAGATTTGCTGGCTTGGACTGCGCAGCTAAGTGCGTGATATCTTCAATGGTGGGAGCTACGAAGTATTGCGGAGTAAACTTATGAGTGCGTCCATCGAATCTCAGGCTCAACTCTAGCGGATCACCATCGGCAGACAAAGGATCTCTCTTCCAAGGAATTTCACGTTCTTGGTCAATGAGTTGGAAAAATTGATGCGCCAACTCTGATCGGTAGCGAATAGGTATTTTCTTACTGGTAATCACGTTCTTATTGACCAGTAAGAATACGACTTAGAAGCAAGAAAGCAAGTGTTCTTACTGTAAGTCTGTTTCTTACTATCCAATGAAACATTCCTTAGCAGTAAGAATTCTCAATTCTCTCTTCGTGTTGCAAGTTCCCGGTCTCGTTCAATCGTTGAACTCGACCAATCCAAAGGTTTCCTGATTCCGTTACGGGCGCAAACCGTCCAATTTCGTCAACGACAGATGTTTCCCGGCGCTGACGACAATTAGAAACCGCCATTGATGTCCACAGGAGACGAATGCAGAAGTGGTGCCTTGGCCGGCTCCGAGGACAGGAGCCCATAAGGCTTGCCGCAGGAGCCGGCCCGAACATGTCGGGCGCTGAACGGCCTTTAGCTCGAGAGAAAGTGGGAGACGGCGATACCCAGGCCCGCGAAGACGAGCGTGTAGCCACTTAGGGTCAAATCGCGATTGCGCCTTTTCGCCAGGTCTTCGGTCATTTCGCCTCTCCTTACGCGCTCAAGGCGAGCGGCCGCCTGCTGCTTTCTGCTGCTGAGGAAAATGCATCCGGAGAGTGTACACATAACAGCCATTGGCACATCGAACGACGAAAGCCATTCGAAGCCGGACTGTCGCGAGATAGCCAACAACTCGCTATAACCGGTCTTCGTATTTGTATCCGAGTCGCCAAGAACCTTGCCGGCTTTTAATCGAGAAATCCCCTCGGCCAGACCTTCTACATATAAACGGAATGCTTCCTGAAATCTCCTGCTTGTGTGCGACACATCGATCTTCCTAAGTGCCGCCACGAACGCTTCGGCGGACTCGATGCCCGGACCGGCTTTTAATCGCTCGTTGTTGGCCTCGCCCAAGGCGACAAAAGCGTCGCGATTGCGATTTAATGTTCGTGCGTAATTTAACCAGGAGGCTGACGCGACCAAGCAGGCTGCGATGGAGACAGCTAATATCGTCTTTGGCTTCACGGTAGAGAATGTACGGAAAGATCCTTCCTAGCATGGGTTGTACGGTTGGCAACGGTACAATCCATTGTTAAATGGTCCGCCTAGTTTTGCCGTTTTTTGGCAGCGTTGGCGCGAATGCTCTCGCCGGTGAACTCAAGGATGGTTGCGTGGTGAACCAGCCGGTCGATGGCGGCCATGGTGGTCATCGGGTTTTTGAAGATCTGGTCCCACTGGGAGAAGACTAGGTTGGAGGTGATGACGACGGTCTTCTTTTCGTAGCGCTCAGCGAGGAAGTGGAAGAGGACTTCCCTCTCCTCGGATGAATGCTGGACGTAACGCGGACAGGCCGGGGCCGTCTTCGCCACGCTTGCCCTCGCATGGGGCAGCTCTGAACATTCGGTATGACACGCAGAATCAACCAATTCTTAATATACTGGGCTGCAATCGTTGGGTTGCAAGCCGTCGGCTTTCACGTGGCGTTACATGGTTGGACGCCGTGGGATTTAAGGATGGGCATTATTTTACTAATTGTAGCTTCGGCCGCATTTTTTCTCAGGATTCGCCTCCAGACACCGCCATATTTGTTAGTCATGCCGCCAGTAACTTTCGCAGCTCTGATAGCACTGATGCTCTACGGCGCCGATCATGCCCACCGCGGCCCATTCTTAAGACTAGGCATCAAGTCTGTTTTATTCGGCCTCTTTGCAGCGTTCGTCGTGGATCTGGTTGTCACACTTAAGAAAAAGTCTAACCAGTCCCCAGAGCCAGAGTCGCCATCGAACCGATGTTGATGTTGTGGAAGAATCATCTTTTTCGGACTATATCTCTTTTCTTCTTTCATCCGACAGGGTGCGAGGCTCGCCATGAGCCGACGACAGGCGCAGGTCATGGACGTCACGACTTCTTATTTCCACTGCAATGCGCTGACTTTTCGTGAGATTTTCAACCTGCTGCACTTGATCGAGCAGAAGCAAATCGAGTTCGAGAATATCACCGAGGTCGAGCTGAGCGTCCGCCGGCGGCCGGAACACAATCAGTATGTCCGTCTCCGTGCGCGCAGAGCACGTCGGAAGCGAGGCATTGAATGCGGTGACGGTAGCCTTCATGTTTAGTCAGCCGCAGCGATATGTTCGTGCGTTGGTTCTGGCGACTGGCTCCACTTTTTTCTTGAGACGAGAATCAAAAGAACGAACGAGACGACTGAAAACGTGACGGCAATCGCTAAGCCCAGGGCCAAAATATCCTGTGAAATCCGGATATCTTTGAGTGCCCAATGAATTGTGTCCAAGCCTTGAGCCGTCATTGACCAATCGCTACCCGTAACGCCGTTGTCGGCTTTGGTATATCCTTCGTAAATTCGTTGACCGTCAGAAAAGGCAATCTGCGCATTCCAGCAAGCGAGCGTCAGGCCAAGAATAGCAATCACAAGAGTTATGATCGAGGCAATTTTCATTTCTGCCTAATGCTAGAGGCGACCGATGCCAAAAACAACCTGCCAATGGTAGGCACGCCTGATTTCAAAAGCGCCCAATTAGCCGCCAGTCTGCACGCCGTAGCCATAGTATTCGATCATTCGATACAAAATAGGTTGCCACAAGGTTGCCAAAAAGTGTGTTTTTGCCTTCACTTTCTTGGGTTTATCTGTTTCTACTTACCTGTTCTAAAACATTAACCACCAACTAAGTCCGCGTTTTCCAGCGACTTAGCTTTGCCGGTCGAGGTCGGTTCAACTCCCGCCACCTCCATTTTTTTCGCCGGGCGAAAAAAATGCCACGCCGTAGCTCGAAGAGCGAAGGCGGGCAAAGCCCCCTCTGGGTAGTTCCCAACTTTGCGGCGCCCGGGCGCGGGGCCCAAGTGAACCGGCGGAAAAATTCTCTGGCTCCCGGCGCCGGGTCTTTGCTGAATCGTCACGTTGCCTATTGTGTCCACACCCGCACAAGATTCCGCCGGTTTTCGCACCTATTGGCGGACGTTTGCACAATTCGCCGGCGGCCGGGTGTGGCGCGCGGTGGCCCTGCTCGTCCTCATCAGCCTGCTTGAGGGTTCCGGGCTGTTGACGCTGGTGCCCCTGCTCCAGTCCCTCGGGTTCAGCCAGATGGGGCACGGTCGCGGGCTGGTGCGATCGTTTCTCACGCGGCTGCACGGCTCGAGTTCAATCCCGGTCCTGCCCCTGGCCCTGGCGCTATTCGTCGTCATCAAGGCGGGGCAGGCCGCGCTGCGCGCCTGGTCCGACACCCTGAACCTCAAACTTGAAACCGATTACGTCTCTTTTTTGCGCGATCGATTCTACCGCACGATGATGCAGGCCAACTGGCTTTTCCTGACGCGCCAGCGTTCCTCCGAGCTCACCCAAGCCGTGATTTCGGAGATCCCCGCGGCGAGCAATGGCATCCGGCAGATGCTGGTTTTGCTGAGCGTTTCGCTCACGGCGATGGTGCAGCTCGCCGTGGCGCTGAGCCTTTCGGTTGGCATGACCGCACTCACGCTCGGTTCGGGCCTGATCGTCTGGCTTGGGCTGCGCCCCCTGCGGCGGCACTCCTTCGCCGTGGCCAAGCTCGGATACGGCAAACGCGCCGAGATGGCGTCGGCCGTGACGGAACACCTCGCCGGCATGAAAATTGCCAAGGGCCACGGGCGCGAGTCGCAACACTTCGGCCATTTCCAGCGCGCGATGAACGAGATCGCCGCGCACGTGATGCGCATCCAGCGCATCAGCGCGCTGACGAGCATCTGGCTTGAGACCGCCGCGGTCGCCGCGCTCGCCCTCTTTGTCTGGTTCGCCGTCAGCGTGCAGCAGGTGGACGGCGCATCGCTGCTCTTGCTCGTGTTTGTGTTCATGCGATTGCTTTCCCACGTCACCAACGTGCAAAACCTCTGGCACCAGGTCGAACATGCGCTGCCGTCATTTGCCGCCACCGACGAGTTGCGGGCCAAACTCGCCGCGGCCGCCGAGCCGCCGCCGCCGCCCGTTTCCCGAAGGCTGGAGTTGGGCGACGCGATCCACGTGCAAAATCTCTCCTTCCGCTACGATCCCTCGCAGCCGGGTTTCGCGCTGGACAACATCGACCTGTTGCTGCCGGCCCGCCAGGTCACGGCGCTTTGCGGTTTGTCCGGCGCCGGCAAGAGCACGCTGGCGGACGTCCTGCTCGGCTTGCTCACGCCCGAGAAAGGCCGGGTTCTCATCGATGGCCAGCAGCTGGCCAATGAGCGATTGTACGACTGGCGGCAGTCGATCGGCTATGTGCCACAGGAGACGTTTTTGCTGCACGACACCATCCGCAACAACCTGCTCTGGGCCCAGCCCGACGCGGACGAAGACCGGCTGCGCGCTGCGCTGCGTTCCGCCGCCGCCGAGGAATTCGTCAACCGCCTGCCCGAGGGACTCGACACGGTCGTGGGCGACCGCGGCGTCCGGCTCGCGGGCGGCGAGCGCCAGCGCATCGCCCTGGCGCGCGCGCTGCTGCGCCAGCCCACGCTGCTCGTCCTCGACGAAGCCACCAGCTCGCTTGACACGCACAATGAACGCCTCGTGCAGGACGCGATCGAACGGCTGCACGGCCACACCACGATTTTGCTCATTGCGCACCGCCTCTCGACCGTGCGCTTTGCCGACCGGATCGTCGTGCTGTCCGCCGGTCGCGTGGCCGAGACCGGCACCTGGGACGAGCTGACGGGCCGCGCTGGCGGCCTTTTCCACCAACTCGTTGTCGACAGCGGCACCTGACCGGGCCGCCCAGACAGCATCACGCCTTGGCGAGCGCACCGACGCCGGCGAGGAATCGGCTGAACAGGTTCGCCAAAGCCGCCTCCGCCGGCAGCTCCTTTGGCCGGAAACAGCGCCTTGCCCGCATCGTGTCCAGGAGTTCCGCCCATTGCGGCTGGAATATCAGCGGAGCCCGGCGATAAGGCAGGGCCAATTTGGGGGCGCCGCCCGCCCCGGCCGACAAAAGCGCGTCATCGCGCCAAACGAGAGACGTGTCCTCGCCGATGGCATCGAGGTCGGCCCGCGCAGCGACATGCTCGGCCGGAACGGGCGCGGCCAGGGCGGGAAAACGCGCGTAGTACGCCTCCGCCTCCTCCCGCACGTCGGCGAACTTCAGCCGGCCCTTCAATCGCGTCATCATTTGCTCAGGCACATCGGAGGCCTCGTCGCCGACGCGCAGAGGAGCGTTCATCTCCGGCTGTTCCGCCCGGGCGCGACGCCATGCCCGGTCGAAGGCCTCGCCCCAGGTCAGCGGGTGAAAGCCCACGGTGAGATGCACCGACACCTCAGGGCCCAGGTTGCGCACGTCGTGGCGTATGTCCTTCGGCAAAAAAAGCCATCCGCCTGGCGCCAACGTCGTTTCCGCGCTCGATGACCCGGGGTCGGCACCTTCGTGGATCAACCACGTTTTTTGGCCGGTAACCTGGAGCACCAGCACATCGTGCGGATCGACATGCGAACCCAGTCCCTGCCCGCCGCCGGGAGTGACGTAGAGGTTCACCTGGACCGGACAACGGAACTCCGCCTCGAGCCGCCGGCTGAGCGCGAGCGCCAGATTGGAATAGTCCTCGAAACTCCCGAGCGCGAGCGAGGCGCCGCCGGAACGCAGTTGGTGAAACGCCTCCGCGCGAAAATCTCCCGCTCGATCGGTGTAAAGTTTCGGCGACAGCGTCTGGCCGCGGCTGACCAGCCGAAATCGCGCGGCATCGGAAGGCGCGAGCGTGAAGCGGGCGATCGCGTCGATTTCCCATTCGGCCCAAAACCGCTTGAATCGCGCGGGGTCGCCCGGGCGGGGACTTATCGCCGTTGCCCGCCGAAGGCCCGCTTCACGCAACGCCTGCCACTCGGCCGGGCCAAAGAGTTCCACCGGTTCCACGGCGAGAGTTCCTGCCGGCCCAACCCGGCCGCACGCAAGCTTCCGGTCGACGAGCTGGCGGAGAAAAGCCGTCGTCTCGCTGCGACAGAGCGCCGGATCGACCGCGAACTCCTGCAAAAGGATCTGCACCAATGCGCCAAGCGTATGCGGGCTTTCCAGCAGCCGCCAGATGCGCGCGCCCACGCGGTTCACCGCAAAGTAGCGAATCTCCTCCGCGTTCATGATCACCGTCATTTGGTCGACCGAGCAATCGGTGAACGCCGCACTGCGCTGGAAAACCGTTCCGTCCGATATCTTGGATTTGAACATGGGACTGGTCGGCGCCCAAGGCCGAGTCGGCCGGTTATCTGGCCCCGGCCGGTTCGGATGCCAAAGTGAGCTGGGCCTCGGAAAGCTTGCGGGCGAATTCAATCAAATCGGCCTGGCATTTTTCCGCCGTGGTGGCGTAGCTCTTCAGCAGTTCCGCCACGATGGCCTCGATTGAACGCGGCGATTCGAGCAACGCCCAAATCCGGCTGGCCCTTTTGTCCAAGCCATACGTCCGGCCGGTGACCAGGCTCATCAAAACGACGTCGCCGTCGATTTCCGTGGCGATTGTTTCGGGATGGCGGGTGAGAAGCGTTTGGGGAGACACGATGTTTCGACGGCCGCCAGCTCAACCCAGGACTCATCACCCAGTCAATCGCAACCCGCTTTCACTTGAAAAAATCGTCGCGAACCCGGCCCCCTGGCGCGCCATGGGGCATTCGCTCGGCGTCCCGCCCCACCTCTTTGTCGTTGCTGCGATTCCTCCCCGGAATACGGTCACCTGATGGGCGACTACGACATGAACGCCTACGGGCGGATGCTGACGGACGAAGCGCGGATTTCCGCCTACGTCGCGTCGATCCGCGCCGCGATCCGCCCCGGCGACGTCGTGGTCGATTTGGGCACCGGTACCGGCGTGATGGCCCTGCTCGCCTGCCAGTGCGGGGCCAGCCGGGTGTATGCGATCGAGCCGTCGGAGGCGATTCGCCTGGCGCAAGCGTCGGCGAAAGCCAACGGCTTCGAGGATCGCATCGTTTTTATCCGGTCGTTTTCGACCCAGGTCGATCTCCCCGAAAAAGGCCGCGTCCTTATCTCCGATCTGCGCGGTTCGACCCCGTGCTTTTCGACGCACCTGGCCGATCTCATCGACGCGCGGGCGCGACTGCTGGCGCCTGATGCGCGGTGGATCTGCCAGGCCGACACGCTTTATGTCGGCGTGGCCGATCTGCCTGATCGCGGGGAGCAATTCGCGGTCCAGTGGGACGGTTCGCGCTGGGGTCTCGACTTGAGTGCGTCCATCCCCTTTGCGTGCAACCAGGTCCTGCGCCGCACCGCCAAGCCGGGGGAATTGCTCAGCGCCGGGCAGAGCTGGGCGCAGATTCGCTATCCCGAACTCGTTTCGCCGCATGTGCGCGGCTCAGCCGTCCTGCCCATTGTGCGACCAGGCGCGGCCCGCGGGCTTTTGCTGTGGTTTGCCGCCGAGTTGTTCGGCGGCTTCGGCTTCTCCATCGCACCCGGCGCGCCGGCGAGCGTCTACCAGCCGATCTTCCTGCCGTGGGAGCGCGCCGTCGACCTGCGCGCGGGCGATACGGTCGAGGTGCAAATCGCCGCGGTGTATTCGGGGCACGAATACTGGTGGAACTGGACCTCGATCATTCGCCGCGAAGGGCAGCCGGCACCGGTCGCCGCCTTCAGCCAGTCCACCCTCAAGGGCACGATCCTCGATCCGACCACGATCTCCCAGTCGGCGGAAAACTTTGCCCCGAAACTGACCCTGGCGGGGGAAGAAGCCCAATTCATCCTCGCGCGAATTGACGGCCGGACGACGCAAGCCGTGCTCGCCGCCGCGCTGCGCACCCGGTTCCCCGGGCGTTTTGCCGACGATGCGGCGGCGATGGCGCGGGTTTCACAGATCCGCCGCGAGTTCGCACAGTAGGCGAGTCGAGGTTCGGGTTTCAGGCGGGGCCAGCCGCGTTTTCGAGCTCCAGGACGCCGACATTGGCGAGAAACTTGCACAGAGCGAGGGCCAGGTCCGGAGCGCCGGGCAGCTCCGCCGGTGAAAAGGCCTTTCCCTGCCGCATCGGCGCGAGGGTAGGGGCCAATTCCGTGCGAAGAACCAGCGGCAGGCCTCGAAAGGGCAGCCCAAGCTCCACGCCCGCGGCCGTCGTGCGCGGGTCCCCGACCTGGCGGCGCCAGCGGAATCGCGTCGCCGCGTCCGCTGCATCGAGCCTGTCGCGCGGAGCCAGTTCCCCGGTGGTCAACCCCTGGCCGTAGCGTTCCGATTCGAACGCGCGCAGGACATACGGCCGAAACTCGGCGAGCTGCCGGTCGACTTGGTCGCCAACCTGGGCGGCGCCTCCGTCCAGCGCAATCCGATCCCGCAAAGAAGGCGCCACGCCGCGCGCGAGCGCCCAAGACTGATCCATCAGCGTGCCCCAAGTCAGCGGGTGGAAGCCGAGCGTGAAATGCTGCGACGCCTCAGGGCCGGCGTTGCGCACCTCGTGGTAAACGCCCTTGGGCAGATAGAGCCAGCCGCCCGGATCCAAGGTCACGACCTCCGGCGGAGTTTGGCCCAGCAAACCCGCGGCCTTCTCCGGTTCGTCAGGCCAGTCGTTGGAGCCCGGGTACAGCGCCCAGGTTTTTTTGCCGCGCAACTGGACGACCAGCGCCTCGTCGTGATCCGCATGGGCGCCCAGCGCCTGCGACTGGGCTGGCGTGGCAAAATAGTGGACGCGCACCGGACAGCGCAGGGACGCTTCGAGGCTGCGCACCAGCGCCAGCACCGGGTTCGAAAAAAGTTCGACCCGGGAAAAATTGATCGACGCACCCGACGCCCACAGCTGATGCACCAGGGAGACCCGTGCGCCGCTTTCGCGGCCGCGATATGCCGCCTCCGGGATCTGTTTGCCGCGCGCGATCATTCGAAACACCGGCGATTCCACCAGCGGCGTGAACCGGCAGATCGCATCAAATTCCCAGTCCGACCAAAGCGGCCGAAAACGCCCCGGCGCCGCCTGCGGTCGCGCGAAGACGCGTTTGTCGCGGCGACAGGCCAGGAATTCCGTCCAAGCTTCCGTTCCGACGATCGACGAAAAATCCGTCATGGCGGACAGCGTCTCGCCTCGGGCGGGCAGAAAGCAAGACCAGTCTTGCCGGAATGCGCCACCATCGTGCTTCACCGCAGCCAAGTCTGGAGCAACGCGTGCACAAACCACACCGCGGGATAGGCGGCGAGAAACGCCCACAGGAATCCATGCAAGCCCATCAGGATGGCGATGGTCGCGTGGAAACAAATCCCTCCCGCGAGGAAAAAGACAAAGACCGGGTTCGGCAGGAAGACAGCCACAGGAAACAAACATTCCAACGCAACCACCGACCATGCCAGCGCCCGCGCCAGGCCCGGACGATTCTCCAGATGTGCCGCCAGGCCCGGCAGGCGGTAAGAGCCGTCCCGGATCACCTGCAGCAGGCGGCTGCCGTTTCGCCAGGCCGGCGACCGAACCTTGTCGGTTCCGGCCACGGCATAGGCCAGCGCAACATGCACGGCCACGAATCCCAGAGCCGCACTTTTCAGCCGGAGCGACGCACCGGGGGAAGCCCCGGCCATCACTGCCACCAGGCAGACCAAAAACAGCGTCTCACAATTGCCCGCGATGGCGAGGAATCGCCGGTTGTAATAAAGTTGAAGCACGACCATCGCACCGACGATCCCAAACGCGGCGTTACGGTCGCCGGCCCACCCGATTCCAGCCGCGGCCAGGATGGCCCGCGCCACGAGCAAGCACGCGCACGCCGGATAGCCATGCAGCCAGTCGGACAGGCGCCGCACCGGGCCCGCGAGCGCAGACGGACGCCAGCCCAGCAGGCGGTCGCGGCGCAGTTCGCGCCAGTTCCAAAGCACCTCCAGCGACTGGATCAAGATGCCGGCGCCGCACAGGCGCACCATCAGCAAAAGGAAGGGTTGCGGATCAACGGCCATGATCGTCCTCGCCAGCCGTGAACTGGAGCAATACGCGCTTTTCCTGGCGGGCGACACCCCAGCCGACCACCGGCGGATCGGCCCCGGCCGTCACCACCGAACGGGTCGCTTGTATCCGTATTTCTCGTACGGTACCCGCCGGCTGCGGCCGCGCCGCGGCCAGATGGTTTCCGACGACCTTGCGGATGGCCGCCAGCCATGCCGCGGCTGGCTGGTCGCGTTCCGCCACCCACAGGAGGTCCTGGCCGATGCGGTGGATCCGATCCGCCAGCCGCCGCTGCGGCTGCCAGAGACAGGCATGCCAAGTCCACGGCCGGCCACTGATCGCCTCCACCCATTCCCCCCCCGAGCCCAGCCGGTCGCAATACTCCAGCGAATAGACGCAGATTTCCGCCTGCCCGCGACCGGAGTCGAATACCGCCCAGTGGGCAAACCACAGGCCCTGATTCCAACGCCTCAGGCGTTGCCGCCAGCGCCACAACGGCAGCGCGAAGACCACGCTCCCCAGCGTCCAGGCCGCCAGCACAGCGAGAAAACCGGTTTCAAGGAGGCGAGGGGAAAGATCCATGGGTGGATTTACGGGCGAATCGACGCGAAATATCCATGAAAGAAATACAGCGCGGGGTAAGTCGCCGCGAAGGACCAGAAAAACATCGGCAGTCCCATGATCACCGCGAGGGCGGCATGAAACAACAACCCCGCCGCGATCACCGCGAAAAATCCTGCCGGCGGAAGCAACAGCCCGAGCGGAAACAAGACCTCGCCCACGGCCACCGCCCAGGAGGCGGCGCGCGCCCATCCGGGGCGGGCGGCGAGCCGGTTCCCCAGCCGCGGGAACCGGTGGGAACTGTCCTGGAGGATTTGCACCAGCCGCGCGCCAGCGCGCCAATGGCCCGCCCGCAGCTTCTCGATCCCGCTCGCCGCATAGGCCAGCACAGCCTGAAAGGCGACGAATCCGAGGGCCGCGATGCGCAGCGCGGGCGAAACACCCGGAAGCGTGCCGACCGTCGCCGCGGCCAGGATCGCCAGGTTCAGGTGGTCGGCGTTGGTCAAAACCAGCCGGAAGCGGAAGTTAAAATACACCTGGCAGAGAAGCAGCGCGGCCAGCAGCGCGTTTATGGCTTCTCCGCCCGCCAACAGGACAACGCCCAGCCCCGCCCCCGCTCGCCCAAGCAACACGAACAGGCTGGCAGGAAAACCTTGCGCGCGCGGCGGAACCTGCTGCGCAAAACCGCCTTCACCTTCGTCGCCGGGCCGGCCGAGCAGGCGCCGGGGGCGCAGTTCCGGCCATAACGATGCCAGTTCAAGGGACTGGAGCACGATACCTGCACAGCAGATTCGGGCCGCCCATCGCAGCAACTCAAACGCGTCATTCGCCGGCGGCATGGGCTGGGCGAGAGAAAATCAACACCTCATCATCAGGCACGACCCCGCTCGGAAACCGCCGGACAAGCCGGACTTCGCGCATGGTCCCAGCCGGCGCCGGGCACAGGCGGGCGAGATAATCCCCGAGCCTGCGCGCGTCCCGTGAGACCAAGGGGGAGGCCGGAGACGTTCGCGCCAGCCGCAGCTTGATCCGGCGGCCGAGGTTTTGAATGGCCGCGGCCCGATAGCGTTCCGGGAGCCAGACGGACGCCCGCCACGACCAGCAATGTCCGGTTGCAGCGGTCCGCCACGGCGCTTCGCGCTCATCCGGTCTGCGATCGCGGAAAACCAGTTCGAACGTGCCGGCGCGCTTCGACGGATCGCTCGCCAAGAACACGCCCCAATCCACAAACCAAAGGCCTCTGTTCATGCGGACGAGCCAGCGGTGGAGCCGCGGTACCCGCAGCAGGTATAACCCACTGCCGAGCGCCCAAAGCGCCAGCAACGCCGTCAGGCAGATTTCAAAAAAGGGCATGCGCTTGTACGAAGATTGCAATGTGGCAAAAACCGCCCCCATTGTCGAGGCGAGCTCAGCGTTGCCGCACCCATGCTTCGCGACGGCGAGTGAGCTGAAAGATGACCCTTCCGGAAAAACAACCGCCCGCGGGCCGCGCCGCACCGGCCGACGAACGCGAGTATCCGCGCGACTACCGCCGCCTGGGTGCCGATATCCTGGTCACGATGCGGCCTCTCCCGCGACCCTCGCTCGACCGCGAGTGCTTCCAATCGTGGCCTGGCCTCGCGCAGAGAATCGGCTCCGAACCGGTCCTGCCCGTCGCCGCCCTCATCTTTCATTGCAGCCGGTGCGGGTCGACGCTGCTCGCCCGCCTGTTGGAGCTCGATCCGGCGCTCCGCGTATTCTCCGAGCCCCCAGCGCTGCCCAAGTTCCTGGCCGCTCATTCCGCGGCGCTGCGGCGTGGCGCGGCGGTGGACGAACTGCGCACGTTCATCCAGGCTTTTGGGCTGGCGCCGAAACCGCCGGAACGGAGACTGATCATGAAACTCACGTCGCGGGCGGTCGCTTACCTTCCAGCCTTTCGCGCCGCGTTTCCCGGGACGCCATTCGTTTATCTCTTTCGCGATCCCGCCGGCGTGGTCGCCTCACTCGACGCGAATCCTCCGCCCTTTTTGCGGGATGACCAGCGCCGTGAGGTCGCCGCGGAGTTCGATCCGCACGCGGCCGAGGTCGAAAGCCTGGGCTGCACCGATTGGCTGGCCTGGTATGTAGATCGGAATCTTCGCCTCGCTTGGCGGCACCGCGCCGAATTCGGCAATGCCATCGATTATGCCGACCACAACAATGACTACCTGGACTTTGCCCGCCGGTTCGCCCCGACTGGGCAAATGCCCGATCCGTCGTGGGTCGCCCGCGTGCTCAACCGCCATTCCAAGAATCCCGAGCTCGCTTTCACCGGCGGCGCCAAGACGTTTGCGCCTGACTGGCCTTCTGCTTTCGCCGATGCCGCAAATGAAGCCTATCGGCTTTGGCAGGGGGAAACAAAAAAGCGGAGTCCGCGACTCCGCTCTTAAAATCTTCGGTGCGCGGCAAAACGCGCTTCAGGACGGCAGCGGTCCGTTGTCCGGCGCCGACTCGATGTTGAACATGGTGTATTTCCCTTGGGCCGAGCCGAGATCGAGTGCGATCAATTGCGGCGAATCCCACGTCTCAAGACCGCCACCGACGCTGGATGTTTGTAACTTATCGTTATTAGAACTTTTGCCGTGTTCGCTTGGTGTCATGAGCCGGCACGATGGCACTCCCAGGAAAAGGTTCAAGCCTGGGTGAAAAGGAATTCACCCTAGGAGCCCGTTGGGCTTCGCCCGCGGGCTCCTTAATAAATGGCTCCGCCATTTGGGAGACAGATCAATAATTCTGTCGGCGGCGTTGAAAAACAGGATACCGACCACAATCCGCGACTTTTTGATCAGCGCCCGGGCAAAAATCCGAAAGACCGTCCCTCCGCATCCTCGAGATAAATGGCGAGCAGGATGCCACGACAGAGCGGCAGCCCGGGCGTCCACTCGGGCGAACGTTCTTTCGCCGCTTTCACCACCCGTTGCAGATTTGACTCCAGACGATCCAGGTCGACAAAGCGCCTAATCGAGGCCGCCGTCCGCCAGCGCGCCATGCGTTCCCGGAGTGCCGCCTCATTTTCCGCCAGCCCGCGCGCCAGGTCGGGCAGCGTGACGGACTTGTCCAGCCGCTGGGATATTTTTGCCGGCAGCCGACGGAGGGCGAGTCGTCGCAGCAGTCGCCGGCGGCAATTCGCATAGCTGTGCTGGCGTGGCGGCACGGCGATCGCATACTCGACCACCCGCCGGTCGAGAAACGGACTGCGAAACTCGATACCGTAACTTGCGGCGTAATTCCAAGCATTCACCTGGTCACTGATCACATGGGTTTGCGTAAGGATGTAGATTTGGTCCGCGCGCAAGGGCGCGCGCCATGCGCCGGGAAGGCGCGGCCGGACCACGTTTCGCACGTGGTCCACGAGGCCGATCGAGTCGGCGAGTTGCTGCGGCAGGGGAATACCCCGTTCGGAGAGGTCCGCCACGCGCTCACATAATCGCCGACAGGTCCATTGGAAGTTGAACGGGGTCCTCCATCGCTTCGGCTGAAGCAGCGGCCGGATCAAGCCGGCCAGGGCCCGCCCGGGCGAACGACCGCTCGTTTCCGCCCGGGCCGTCATCTCGGCCCGCAACGCCGGCCAGTCGCCGCGGAGCAGGCAGGCGAGAACGTGGTCATAGGCCGCATAACTTGCCGTCTCGTCGCCCCCCGTGCCGTTCAGGATGACGCGGACGCCGCGCCGGCGCGCCTCCGCCAAGGTCGGCACCATCTGGCAATAGTCGATGCGCCACTCCGGACCGTTTCCATGCCGCCGCACTTCGTCCGGCACATCAAACACCCGGGCTGGATCGGAGATGACGTAGTGGTGGTCGATCGGGTTTTCGCGCAGGAACGCCTCGATGAACGGCCGCTCGTCGGGCACCCACCAGTCGTCGTCCTCGCGCAGCGCCCAGGAAAACGCGCTGCAGTGTTCGAGTGGAGCCCGGCCGCCGCGCAGCGCGAGCGCGAGGCTGGTCGACGCATCCAGCCCGCCGCTGAGCATGAAGCCGACGCGCCCGCCCGTGCGCAACCGGGCGTCGACCGCGCGCTGGAGGATTTCTTCAAACGCGTCGACGTAATCATCGTCGCGTGCAAACCGGATTTCCCGCGTCAGCTCGAGGCGCCAATATTTCCAGGATCGAAAGCCGCGTTCGTCGAGGCACAGCGCCGTCGCGGGCTCCAGCGAGCGAACGGCCTGGAACGCCGTTTGATCGTCGAAGGTCTGCAGGCCTGCCAGTCCCATGGCGAGGTTCAACGGATTCAAGTCCTGCGGCACCTCGGGATCGGTGAAGATCGCCCGGACTTGTGAACCGAAAAGAAAACGCCGGTCGTCGAGAAAATAGAAAAAGGGCCGCATCCCCATCGGATCGCGCGCGCAAAAAAGCCGGCGCACCCGGGCATCCCACAAAGCGAAGGCAAAGTCCCCGAGGAGCCGTTCCGCGCAGCCGGTTTCCCATTTTAGGTAAGCATGCACGATCAGCTCCGCGTCCGTTATCACTTCGCCGCCGGGATTGCCCAGGCCGAGATCGCGCATCAAGTCGTCGCGGTTGTCGATACGCGCGTCGGCCGTGAGCACCACGCTCGCGCGGTCGAGCCGCCAGGGGTTGCGCTCCAGGCGCGCTTCCGGCGTGGACCAGAGCGCGAGATGGCCAAAGCCGACGCGGCCGTCGCACCATGCGCCCGTTGCGTCCGGGCCCCAATGCGCCAGGCTTTCGATCATGCGGCCGATCTGTGCGGCTTCGACTGGCCGTCCGTCCCGCCAGAGGAGTCCGCAGATCGAACTCATGTGGATTGCGTCCCTTCCGCCCCACTCCCGCAGACGAGATCGCGCCATGGGGCCGGCAGATTCCGTGCCTCCGTCACGCCATAGCTGCGGCAAAGCAAGGCGGTGCGCTCCGCCGCGTCGGGAAATGCGTCGGCCAGCGCACACTGCACCTGGGCCGCGGTGTTGGGAAACGCTCGCGCGGCGGCCCAGATGTTGCGGGTACGCACCCGCTCGCGCACGGCCGCGACCACCTCCGGCCGTTTTGCGGCAAATTGCGCTTCGATGACCGGCAGAACATCCCCGGTGAAGACGTTCACTCGCAGCAACCCGAGCAGCGCCTCGACCAACGAATAAAAATCGACATCGTTCATCCGCTCCAGCAGCCGGGAAAGCCGCGCCGGGAATTCCGCGGGAGCCGCGGCGTAGAGCGCGGCAAGAACCTCCGCCTGCCTTGTGACCTGTGGCCGCCGGATGCCGCAAAGCACGGCGAAGCCGCAGCGGTGATAACGAAATTGCGGCTGTTTGGGGTTGCCGTAGGTGCGGGCCACGAGCGTCAGGGAGGGATTGCCCAGATGCGTCACGGAATGGATGAAACCCGTTCCGCGCAAAATCGCGCAGACCTTCCCCGGCGCGATGAATTCGATGCCGTGCGGCTCAAGGCGGCCGAGCCGCACGCCCTCCTCCGGTGCCGTGTGTTCATGGAACTCGTAGTCCACCTGGATCGAAAATCCATCGAGCACCACGAAAGCGCCCTGGAAGCCATGGCCGTGGATGGAGGTGGGGCCGGGAAACCAGAACAGCACCTCGATATAGAACGCATCGGTTTGATAAACCACGAGCGGCGGCTCGCCGAATCCCGAATAGAAGTTCACCTGGTCCGGCAGCGTGCCCTCCTCGATCATCCAGTCGGCGATCGCGGCGGCCGTCACCCGCGGCGCTGGCACAGACCGCAACACCGCGGTCGCGATGTCGGCGAACCGCGCGTCAACCGGATCGCCGCCCTGCAGGCCCGCTTCGATTCCCCGGCCCAGCGTTTTCCAGTATGCGTCAATGGCATTCATATGGGTCTAATTTTTCGAGAGTCCAGGTTTCCGGGTCGTGGATCAATTTGAAACGTGAGATGGCCGCATGGGCTCCAACCGACTTCCTGCCGTCGCTTAGCGTAAAGGCGGGTCGTCAGCCCGATCATTGCCGCATTTTGCGAACGAGTCTTCGGATTCCATGAGCCGTGGCCAGCGCTGCCCGCCCCGGTCGCGATGTAATGGCCGCACTGGCTTCCGGCCAAAAGCGCGCATCAGGCCAGCGGCCGCCAAAGAGCCATCTCGGGAGGAACGATCCCAGAATCTCCGGCCAGCCGTAGGGCTCCATGAGAGATTGTGCATCGACACAACCGGGTTTGGAGGAAAATGAAATATCGCGCAGTATGTGGAGACAGGAACGAGAGGGCTCCTGAAAAAGTTGGTTGAGCAGGGTGCTCAAGAAAATTTGCAACTGAGCATCATCGTGAGCGATTGCTTCCCAACTCGGGCCGTAGGTGGTGACGTAATCCGCCAGGGTCGTTTCAATCGCATGAAAATGTCCGGCGGCGGCTGTTTGGGGTGACGGGACAAACTCCACTCGTCCCTGGTCGCCATAGGCCAGCACCGAAGGGTGGTCGGCAAAGCCGATGATGTGGTCTAGCAGATAGCTGCGGCGCAGCCAGTCGAGATGGGGGGACGCCGGCAGATCGTCGGCGCTCTCGCGAAAAATCGCGCTCGCCTCTCCCGCTTCCGCCGGTCCCAGCCGGAATCGTTTGAGTGCGAGATAATAGCCTCTCAGCGGGGGCAGATTGGGGCTGTCTCGGCGGATTTGGTTGATCCCGGCCTGGCAGGTCAAACGCCAGCCCAGATCAACGAATCCGGTTGGGACGGCATCGAGCAGTCCGACCGATGTGAAATAGGCGTGTGCGTTGCGTCGGCGCAGGGCGACATAATCCATGATGCGCGCGCTCATTTGCGGCGAGCCGAGCAATTTCCAAAACCGGGTCCACTCCAAGGCCGATTCAAGCGGACGGTCCGGTTTCCAACCGGGATTGAGGCGCATCCATTGGGCCGTGAAATCGTCGTCGTCCAAGTCCAGTTTCGCGAGCAGCCGCGGGAGCGTCGGGGACTCGAGATCGCGACGGAGCCAGGGTATCCCGGCAGCGGAGACTTCGGAAATCGACGGAATCATCACGGCCTTCCGGGAGATGTACAGGTAGCGCAAATCCAGGTTGCGCTTGTCCGATGCCGCGAGGATTCGGCATGCCTGCCACTGCAGCCGAGCATCGCGCGAAGCAAAGTAGAGGCGCGTCACACCCTCTTCGGCCGCCTTGCGCAAGACCCAGTGCCCAAAGACACAGGAGAAAGGCCCGAGAAACTGGCTGACAAATTTTTCGAGGGCGGTGGCGGTCGAATCCCGGGTTGGTCGCGAAAGCCGTGTCGTTGCCATGGCACCCGCGGTGCGAAGCCAGAGGGCGTCGACAGGCGGACGAAGCCAAAGCAGGTGCCTTTCGACCGTTTTGGGAGAAGAGGCGGTGAACAGCTCCGTTTGGATTCCGAGACGACGCGGCACTGCGGCATCTGCGACGTCATTGTCTCCAATATGATAAAGCCCCGGCGCCGGAAGCTGCTCCGCCGCCAACACATGTCGAAACAAGCTGCCGCTGCGCTTGGTCAATCCCACCTCGCTTGAGAGATAGACCCGGTCCGTTTCAGCCGCGAGGCCGAAATCGCGCAGCAGCGGAATCAGGAAAGAACCGGGCAGGTAAGTATCCGAGATGAACAGGATCGTATTTCCTCGTGTGCGTTCAAGGAGGATTCGTTCCCGGGCGGCGATGATGGGCCGCAGCACCGAACGCTCCGCCTCGAGCTCGAGGGTGGGACCGTCGAGAGCGGCACACCTTTCCGGCCCCAACATGGCCTGCAATACCAGCCAGATTTCTTGCAGCCGGACTTCTTCGCGCATCGATCTCCGCCGCGCCCGCCGCTCGGCTTCGCTTCGCCATTCGATGAAGTCTTCAGCAAATTGTTCAGGCCGCGGCGTGCCGAGGCGTTCCCCAACCATGCGACCGACCAGCCGGAAAAGTTCGGAGGGAGGGCCAACGGCTCGCACCAGGCACGTGCCAAACACGTCGAATGAAGTGAACCGCGCACCGATCGGCCCGTTGCTCTCGATCGGCGAAGCCGGTTGCCGATCCTTCGAGTCGAGCCGGTCGCTCGCGCCACCGGCCGAGAACGGACTGCCGGAGGGAAGCGCCGGTTCGAGGTTATTCCGCGGTGGGAGCGTCATGGCCGAGTGCGGGTTTCCAAAGTCGGGCGATGTTGCATCACAAATGTCGGGGCGGACCGGGAAGCGCGCATGCAATGTTACCTATCCGTTTCCGTCTGCGCCCAGGCGGAGGCCGGGGCGCTTGTCGAAGCGCCATTCCGCATGCGGTCCTTCGGCGTCCACGTAGTGCAAAAACACCTGCGCCGCGGACTCCCCGGCATAAGGTTCCCGCCAGTGCTCCAGTTTCGTGCCCTGGTAGGCCACGCCATCGCCGGGCCGCAACGAGACCGCCGCTTCTCCTTCCGGGCCGGCCAGCCACAGCGGCCAGTCATCCGCATCCGCATACCCGAGACAGACCGAGAGGCTGATCTCGCACGCCGGGCGGTCCGCATGCCGCGGCAGCACGTCGCCCCGGCGATACACGCGAAAATAGGAATAAGTCGGAGAGACCTTCCGGCCGGTCGCCTCCTCGATCGCCGGAACCAATTGGAGCAACACGCGCTCCATGCACGGATGGCCGTAGCCTGCCGGCGTGCCGGGCACCAGCGCGTCGCTGTTCACCTGCCCGCCTTTCGCGTAACCCAGGCAGTAGCGATGCAGCATCGCCACCGTACCGGGCGGGAGCACGTCCTTCAGTGTAACGTAGCCGCGACGGTGAAATTCTTCGGTGGGAGACGACATGCGGAGGCCGGGAGAGATAAAGGGCGATTCAACCGTCCTGCAAGCCAGCGCGTTTTGCCGCCCCGGCGCCACGTTTTTTATTTTGAAGGCACGCCCTGCGCGTCGAGATAACCAAATTTCCGCATGACGTCCCCGTGGCGCTCGCAGATTTGGCCAACGTGGCGGGTGGTCAACTGCCCGCGCCAGTCTCCGCTGCGTCCCCGGCGGAAAAACGCCCGGTTGGCCATCCGCTCGACAAAGCCCTTTTCGTTTTCCTGTTGCTGCAATTCCTCGAAGCGCGAACGCGCCACGGCCTGGGCCACGCGCGCCGGGTCCGCCGCCCAACCCGCCGCCTGCGCCGCCCGGCCGAAAGCTGCCTCCGGGGCCGCGAGCATGTCCTCGTAGCGCAACACGCAGACGGGCAGCTCCGGCGCTTCCGTCCAACTGCGCACATGCGTGCTCCAGTCGCAGATCAGCTGGTGTTCCTGCTGCGCATTCGGCGGACAATCCAATGCCGCCACCGGATCGTTGATGAAGGCGATGGCCGCGTCCAGGCTCTCGCGGTTGTAATGGCTGAGGGACACCGCGACGTCGAGCGGGTTGCGCACGACATAGAGAACGCAGCGGGTGGCGTGGCGCGAAAAACGCGGCCGCCCGTCGCGAGGATCGGAAAAAACCTCGTGGGTCTTGATCGGCGGCTCCCCCGCCCGGCCGGCCAGCGCCTCCTGGATGGGCAGCCGCAGCGCCTCCCGCTCGGCCGGCAACAGCTCCGCCGTCTCCCAACCGACAGCCTGGTCCCACAGTTCCCGCGCCGCGAACTGGGTGGTGTCCAGCCGGTTGATGTCGGCCGGCGCCCCGGCGCCCGCGCGCAGGTTGGCCAGAAACACCCGCAACCAGGTGTTGCCGGACTTGGGATAACTCGCCAGCCAGAGGAGGCCCTTCATTGTAACGGATTTTCGAATACATTCGGTCCCCGGCCCGCCGGGTCGAACCGGCCGGGAGGCCTGAGCCAAGGCGCGATGCGGGCGGTCCTGGCCAAGGCCGCCGCTTGCGCGAATACCCGGCGCTCGAGCCCCATCCCGCGCACGAACGCCGGCCGGTAGATGACATCGAGGATCGCCGCCAGCGCCTCGGCGCCGGAAAAAGGCCCGGGCGCAGCCGCGCCCGGCGGGAGTTCGCGCTGGTCCAGGATGTAAACCGCCGCCAGCGGCACCGGCTCGCGGGGAAAACTCACCGCCAACGCCACGAGCTTTTTGGCGACGCCGGGCCGGAGCGTCGGGCCATCCGCCTCCACGCCGAGCGCCCTATGCGCATCCGGCCAGAGCCGCAGGGCCGGATAGCCGGGCAGCACCGCGGGCGGCTCGTTTTCGCCGACCCGCAGGGCGCTGATGTCGTCGGACAACGGGACCAGGCCGCGTTGCCGGTGCCATGCGGCCGCGAGTGTCGATTTGCCCAGGCCGGCGCTGCCGGCGAACACCGCGGCGCCCTTCGGCGTCGCGACGGCGCTGGCGTGCAGCGGCAGCAACCCGCGTTGCAGGAGGAGCGCCGCCAGCGGCGAGGACAGAACGAGGCTGCGCAGCGTCTCGCCCGCCGCACCCGGCTGCGGATCGACCACGATTTCCCGGCCCGCCGCGACGTGAAAACGGGCCACTCCGGGAAGCCAGAAAAGCATCTCGCCGGGCGCAGCCGCATAGCACGCGCCCTGTTCCCGCGCGGCGTCAAGCCGCTCCGGCACCCGGCCCACGCGCAGCACGACGTCGGCGGCATCTCCGCCTTGCTCGTCGCGCACGAGTTCAGGCAGCTCGAACTCCGAGGTGAGTCCAAAGCCGTGCAGTCGATAGTGCCAGCGCAAGCCCATGGCGACGCCGTCACCTGCCGCCAACGGCGCGGCCGGCCGGAGAGAAAGGACTTGTTAGCATGAGGCCTGATCTAAACATTACCGGCCTCGGCGGCGACATGAAAACCGCCGTCTTCGACCGCCATGACCCGTCCGCTCACGATCCCTGCACTGCGACCGCTCACGACGGCGGAGGCGACCTCGATGGAGTTTTGGCTCCAGCTCTGCCCCGGGTTTTCGATCGGCAGCCGCCCGGCAGCGCCGGCCTCGCGACTGCCCGACCTCGGGCCGCTGCTCGCCGTGCTCCGCGAGGAAGGCTATGTTCAAGCGCCGGACGTATTCGTGCCGGCAGACGTCGCCCGGCTGCAGGACGGCATCCGGCGTTTGGTAGGGCAGGGCATTCTGCCGGCGTTTGCCTTCGTCTACGACGAATACTGGCACATTTTCCAAAGTCTTTCGGCCTTTCTTAGCGCCGCACTGGGGCCCGGCTTCCAGATGTTGCCGGATTTGTGGGCGTGGTACGTGCCACCGTCGAACGAGGCCGCCGGTTGGCAGCCACACCGCGATCGGTCTGGCGCTGCGATCCGCCCGGATAATTCACCCGACTCGCTTACGGTCTGGCTGCCCCTGACCGATGCAACGCCGCTCAACGGCTGCATGTACGTTCTGCCGGCGCGCCATGATCCAAACCTGCACGCGGTGACGTTGCCGGAAAACGGCGTGTTTCAGCTGGCCGGCGAATCCTTGCAGAACATCCGTGCGCTCCCGGCGACCGCCGGCTCCCTTCTCGCGTGGAATCAGGCGCTGCTGCATTGGGGCGGCCGCGCGAGCCACCTCGGCGCCCACCCGCGTTGCAGCATCGCCGCACAATTCCAGCGCGGCGACCTCCCGGCCTTCGAGCGTCCGTTGCTCAATCCGCAGGCGCCGCCGTCATTCGCCGAGCGCATCGGTTTGATCGGCCATCTTATCTGCGGCTTCTCCGGTTTTCTCGCCCTGCCCGCAGAGCTTCGCGTGCTCGCGGCGGCGCTGGACTGGAAGCACTGGCGCGCATCCGCTGCGCGCTGAGCCGGGCTCATGCCATGGGAGGTAGAGGCTCCGTGAATCCGCCGGAGCCGTGTCATTTCGCCCTCGCATCTCAGGGCGTTGGGGCTTTCTTTGGGAACTTGTGACCGCAGCCAAGGCATCCGCGCCGCTCCTCCCGCCGACCGGCACTGGCTTGGCGGCAAACCCGCTGCCGACTGATTTGGCTTCCGCCGTGGAAGCGTTCAGTCGCGCGCCGCAGGATCGGAAGGCCAAGTGCGCCTTGGTTGCGTTGTTGAGGGACGACCCTGGTTTGGTGGAGGGGCCAATGGCTCCCGTGATCCAACAGCTCCTGTTCGACCCGGAAGTTGATCCCGCCGAGATCGGCGGCGCGGGATGGCTGCTGCAGCGGCGCTCAGATTCCCGCCTCGAGGGCGCGGTCGATAACGCCGATCTGAAGGTCCTGGCGCAGCAGTTGGAGCACAATAAATTTGCCCTGGCGCTGCTGCAGGAGTGTCCGGTTGGCGATCGCGAAGTGGAAATGACGCTCACCCGGGTGCGCCGCTGGTTGGGGACATCCGGAGAGTGGAAAATCCATCCGGATCTGCTCGCTGCGCTGGCTGCGCAGACCGCACTCAACGGCGGAGCCTGGATGTTCGATGAAACGGAGCGAGCTTTGCTTGACGACACAACCGCGGCACCGCTCGCTGCCGCCTACCTTCCCGTGCGGCCCGATGGCGAGACCGGCGGGCGAAACCGGTCCGAATTTGCGCATCGCATCACCCGGGCGGTGGCCGAACAGTACGAGCTCAGGCCATTTCCTATTTGGAGGCGGATAACGTTTCCAGTCCCGATCCGCCTGTCTGAAATCATTCGCCCGTACGATTCGGCGATCTCCGACGCGCTGCCCGCCCAACCGAGAATCCTTGTCGCGGGTTGTGGCACGGGACAACAGGCGGCGCGGATTGCCGTCCGTTATCAGGGGGCAATCGTCACGGCCATCGACATCAGTGAAGCGAGCCTGTCGTTTGCGCGGCGCCAATGTGCCCTCCTGGGCGTGCCGGAGATCCGCTTTTGTCGCCTGGACCTGAATGAAGCCGCGCGTCTCGGTGAAACGTACGATGCGGTGTTTTGCGCCGGGGTGCTCCATCATCTCCCCGATCCGGAGGCTGGATGGGGAGCGCTCGCGGATGTTTTGAAGCCGGGCGGGGTGATGCGCATCGCCGTCTACAGCCGGCTGGGCCGCCTGCGCGTGGCGGCGGCGCGCGCGCTGCTCGGCAAACTGGCGGGGCGGCCCGTCGATGACGACCTGCTCCGCCAGGCGCGAAGCCTTCTGCTCCGCCGGCGCGACCTCAAAGCGATTTGCACCGTGGTTGATTCCTGCGATTTCTCGACCCTGGCGGGCACCTGCGACCTTCTTTTCCATCGCCACGAGGATCCCTTCGATGTTCTGCGCATTGAATGCGCAATGAGGAAATTGGGTCTTGGCCTGCTGGGCTTCGACCTGCGGGCCGCCCAGTCGCGGGCGGAGTACGCCAAGCTCTTTCCCGGAGATCCGCAGTGCAGCGACTTCGGTTGTTGGCGCCGATTCGAGCAGAAGAATCCCAGCCTCTTCCTCGAAATGTACAGCTTCTGGTGCGCCAAGCCTCTTGCGCGGATGCCGTGAACGGCGTGCGGGCAACGGCATGAGTTAGGCTGAGTTTCATCCCAGCACGAGCGCGCAAAGCTCTTCCAAGGCGAAGCCGTGCCGCGGGCGCGTGAGCCGGAGAACCTGCACCTGCAAGGCCAGCGCGATCGTCATTTCCGCCAATCGCGCCGGATCGGCCACGATTCGCCCCGGCCGGCGGCGGTACAGGCTGCGTTGCAGCGCGCCGACGCTTTCCTGACCCAGGATGGGTTCCGCCCGGGGACGGGCGATCGTTTCGTCGCTTTCGAGAAAGCAAATCCGCGCAATCGGCTGCGGTTGAACCGCCACCGTCCCCGTGTAGTGCAAACGGATTTTTTCATCCACCGGATCGAGCGCGCCGCGGGCGCCAATCCGGCCGGCCAGTTCGCCATGTGAATCCGCGAGCAGCCGCACCGATGGAAAACTCGGCGTGGCGAAAAACCCGCCCCCCGGACCGGGCGCGATCGCCGTCACGTCATCGGAAATAAATTCGCCGCCGTGGGCCAGCAGCGCCGACACGGTGGTTGATTTGCCGGCGCCGGAAGGTCCCATGACAAGATAGGCGCGCCCTTGCCAGGCCACTGCACTCGCGTGAAGACAGAGCATGCCGCGCTGGTAGAGCACCATGGCAAATCCGGTCCCGCCGAGCATGTGCGCGATTGGCGCCGAAAACGCCCCGGCCGCCGGCGCGACTGTCACGCGCTCGCCGTGCTCAATGAGGATTCGTCCCACTTCCGGATAGTGCAGCAGGCACCGGCCGCGCATCCCGTGAAACGCCCCGTCCCAGAGCACTTCCGCACCGGGCAGCTCGGCGGGAACCTCTCCCCGCTCAACCCGCACCTCCCACGGCGGTCCGCCCGCCGGCCAATACGGAATCTCCCATTCGGAGAGCACATTGAGCCCGAAAATCCGATAACCATGCGGCGATGCCATAGGCGGGATAAAAAAGGATTTGCGTGCTAGCGCATCACAACAAAAGCAAAATAAGCCGGGACAACATAAATCCAGTAGTGAATCCGCATCAGCCCCGCCGTGCCGAGATGAAAGATCAGCCCCGCTGGCAGATAAACCCACGCCAGCGCCGGAAAAGGAATCACGAGCCAGAAAGTCAGCTCGAAGACCAGCACCAGCGCCGCCACCGCGCGGCATGCCGCCGGGCGGTGCGCGAGCCACAACGCCGCCTTGCTGTCGTCGCGCAGATGATAGCGTAGCAATATAATCCGCAGGTTCGGGGCGAGCGCCCAACGCCATCCGGCTTGCCTCAATTTCACCAGCCCGGACGAAAAATAAATTTGCGCGACGAGGATTTTGACTGCCAGCAGGCACAGCCACGCGATGCGTTCCGATTCGCCGCCGTGCGTGGCCAGCCCGGCCAGGCCGAGCAGCAGGAGAATCACCGGCACGGTGTTTGGCTTGCGGCGGACGTCCGGGAGCTCGATGAGCTGCGCGAAGTACATCAGCGCCGTCGCGCTCGCGAGGAGGAGGGCCCAGGCCATGTTTTCCGCCGGTGCGGCGGCCGTCGCCAGCGAGGCGACCAACGCCAATCCGACCAGCGCAAACCCCGGCGTCTCCAACCGCGGCATGGGCAGCCAATCGAGCAGCCGCGGAAGCTCCCGTTCGCGGCCGCGCACCCGCACCCAGCGCAGATGGGTGCGCCACTGCAGGACCAAAGCAACGCAAAGCCACAGGCAATATCCGAAGCGAAAATGAGCCAGCGGATCGGAGTGTTTCATGCGACGACTGAACCGCGGCCGATGACCACGACGTGCACCGTTTTTTCCATGACCGCGATTTCCCCGCCGCGGATGAGCTGGGCGCAGCGCATCACCACCTCGATCCGCTGCGCCGGGGCGAGCCGGCGGTCGAGGCGGCACGCCTCCCTCCAGCAACGCAGGACGACTTCATCGGCCGCAGCCGGCACGACCGGGCCATTCCGCCACAACGGCTCAAACTTGCGATGCAGCGAATCAACCAGCGGATCGGCCGCGCCCTTCAATTTCACCGCCGACCCGTCCGCCAGGTGAATTTTGAGGCGAAAGAATCTCACCGCGGTTGCCTCCAGCGCGCTCCCAAACATGGGATAATGGGAGAATGGCCACAGGTCTCGCTCCGCCAGCGTCGTCCACCACAGCAAACCGGCGCCGACGATCAGCGCCGCAAAAAAAAACACCGCCGGCAAACCGGCGGGACAGAGCACGGTAACGGAAGCGAACATGCGGGTGCATGCTACGGCACTGGCCGACGGGCGCCACTCCCAAATCAGCGGGCCAAGGCCCGGATCGACACGGCTCGGTCCCTTTTGCTCGCCTCCCGGCTGGCGGGCGCGCCATGATTCGTCCTGTTGCCGTTCGCCGCCGAATACGAATTGTTGCGCCAAGCCGTGGTCCATCGCTCCGGTGAGTGCGCCGTTTCGGCGTCCCGGCTGAATGTCGATTGGAATGTCGTATTGTGGCTTGGACGGCGCGAAGACGCGCTGCTGTTCCTGCGCGAGGCCATGTCGCACGGCGCGCTTCCCGCCGCCTGTCCCGACGAAATTCGCGGCCAGCTCGACGATTTGAATGCGGTGGCGAAACTGCAAGCCCTCGACCGCACCGCCGTCGTCTGCCGGCTCTCCGACGCATTGGCGCGCGAGGGCATCCCCTTTTTTCTGGCGGATGACTGGATGTTCCAAAGTTGTTTTCATCCGGAACGGACGCTGATCGAAACCAAGGCGGCGATTCGCTGCCTCGTCCGCGCCAGCGACCAAGGGCGCGCCCAAGCCGCCCTTTCGGCCGCGGGGCTGCCATCGGCCACCGCGCAATGCCAGGTGGCCGCGCGTCAGCAGACCCCGGTCGAGTGTTTAACCACCCTGGCCGCAGGGGAGGACATCGACGCACTGTTTTCTTCCGCGGTCGGGAACGCCATGCACCTCACGATGGCCGGCCGGTCCCTGCGCCGTCTCGGAGCGGATGTTTGGCTGCGGCATTTGGCCACGCCTTGGGCGGGCCGTCGGCGAATCTCGTTGTTGTCGGCCTGGCAAATCGCGCGACTGGCTGAATTGACCGGGCCGCAGCCGGTCTCGGTCGAGCAAGTCGTGGCGGCAAGCCGCGCCATATTGAATCCGGCGGGGAACGGTTCCGAATTCTATCAGGCAGAAACATTCCCGCCCGCGTCATCCCCCGCGCCAGTGTCGTTTTTCCCCGCGCCTTTTGTGCCGACGCCCGCGCCGGTCGTTGAACGGATGCTCGCCCTGGCCCAAGTGCAGGCCAACGACGTCGTTTTCGACCTCGGCTGCGGCGAAGGATCCATCGTGATCGAGGCCGCCAGCCGCTTCGGCGCCCGGGCCATCGGGATCGACTGCGACCCGGGACTTCTTGCCACCGCGGCTGCACGGGCCGCGTCGGCAGGCGTGGCCGACCGAGTGACATTCGAGCGCGGCGACCTTTTTTCCGCCGATGTGCGGGCGGCCACCGTGATTTGCCTGTACCTTGCGCCCGCGCTCTATGCCCCCGTTCGCGAACGCGTCCTGCGCTCGGCCAAGCCCGGCACCCGGATCGTGTCGTGCGATTACTTTTTCCCTGCCTGGCCGCCATCCCGGGCCGCATTTGTGCGCGCGGGACCGGCCAGCATCTCGCAAATTTACCTCTGGCAGATGCCTTAGGGTGTGTGCCGTGCAAATTAACTGGACGCTCAGCCCCCGGCGCCGGCATCGTGCCGCGATCGGACAAAACTTCGATTCGGCATGATTACGGAACTCCAGTTTACCATCGAAGAACGCGCTGCCGGCGGCCCGAGCGCCGAAACGGTGGCCGCCGGGGCGAAGGCCCTGCGAGCCCACGGCTGTGTGTTGCTGCGCGACGTGTTTGCGGCCGATTTCATTGCCGCGTTGCGCGAGGAGCTGCTGGCGCGGCATAAAAGCTTTCCCCGGCAGGCGGCACCCGCCGGCAGCGGAGAAGTGGGCGGCAAGCGCTTCCTGACCCCGCTCACCATCTCAGGCCCATTCCACTCGGCGCAGCTTTACGCCAATCCTTTGGTGCGGCCCATTCTCCGAGCCGTGCTCGGTCCCGAAATGGTGCTCGGCGCCCTTGGCACCGTCACCTCGCTCCCCGGCGCCCCGGAGCAACACGCGCACCGCGACGGACCGCCGCTTTTCAACCAGGCGATCAACCGCATGGTCACCGCCCACGCGATCGACTTATTTATCCCTTTGGTTGAATTCAACGATCGCACGGGCACCACCCGGCTTTTCCCCGACACCCACCTCGATCTCCAAGCCGACCCGGCGACCGCGGCCTACGTCGACCCTGTGATCCCGATCGGCGCGTGCGTGCTGATGGACTACCGGCTCTTTCATCAGGGCCGGGAGAACCGCTCCGAACTGATCCGCCCGCTGCTCTTCGCCGTCTATCACCTGCCGTGGTTCAAGGACTACAACAACTATGCGTCCACCTCTTTTCTTAAAATCTCAGACGAGGATTACGCGCGCATCCCGGCCGAGCATCGCCGCCTGCTGGCTTGGACCGAACATTACCGCAGCGGACTTTACTAA
>DATMNP010000096.1:0-10241 GCA_035568935.1 Opitutaceae bacterium
AAACCACCAGATTCAGAATCTTCCCTGGCACGTAAATGATCCGTCGCACGCTTTTCCCTGCCAAAAAGGGTGTTGCGCGAGGATGTTCGGAGGCGAGGCGCACGGCTTCGTCCTGTGACAGACCTAATGGCACCAGCAATTCAGCGCGGTGCTTGCCGTTGACTTGAACGACGAGTGTGACTTCGGCGGCGGCGAATTTAGCCGCATCGAACTGCGGCCAAGGTGCATGCTGAATCGAAGGTTCTTCACCCAGCCGCGCCCACAGTTCGTCGGCGATGTGTGGTGCGAAGGGCGCGAGAAGTTGTAAAAATGCCAGCACGGTGCCGCGGCTGACCTGGGGCGCTTTTTGGAGCGCATTGGTGAAAATCATCATCTGCGAAATCGCCGTATTGAGGCGCAACGCCTCGGTGTCGTCGCCCACTTTTTTGATGGTTTCGTGCAGCAGTTTTTCCAGTTCGGGTGAATCCACCGGCGTCGCGGAAATTTTCGGATGGGGCGCGCCGTCCGGGCCGACGCATTCGCGCCAGACTTTTTGCAGGAAGCGGTGCACGCCCTCGATGCCGCGCGGATTCCACGGCTTCATCGCCTCGAGCGGGCCGAGGAACATCAGGTAAAGCCGCAGCGTATCCGTGCCGTGGCTCGCGATGATGGTGTCGGGACTCACCACGTTGCCGCGGCTCTTCGACATTTTTTCGCCGTCCTCGCCCAGGATGATGCCTTGGTGGAAAAGCTTTTTAAACGGCTCGTCCTGCGGCACGAGGCCGAGGTCGAAAAGCACCTTGTGCCAGAAGCGCGCGTAAAGCAGGTGCAGGACGGCGTGTTCCGCGCCGCCGACGTAAAGATCGGGCACGCCCCAGTAGGCGAGGAGCTTCGGGTCGGCGAACGCGCGGTCGTTTTTCGGATCGATGAACCGCAGGTAATACCAGCATGAGCCGGCCCATTGTGGCATGGTGTTGGTCTCGCGCCGGCCGCGCACCCAGTCATCACCGCCGGGCCTGGGCTGCGATGCCGGCACGGCCTCGCCCGTCTTGGCATTAAACCAGATTTCCGCCCAGTCGGTGACATTGCCGAGCGGGCTTTCGCCCGTGCCGCTGGGCAGATAGCTTTGCACCTCGGGCAATTTGAGCGGCAGCGCAGACTCGGGAACAGGAATGGCGCACGAAATCTGCTTCCCCTCGGCGCTGGCGTATTCGATCGGCTCTTTGGGCCCGGGTTTGCCCAGGCGGATGTAGTCGTCGCGGCTGATCCACACGATCGGGAACGGCTCGCCCCAGTAGCGCTGTCGCGAAAACAGCCAGTCGCGGAGCTTGTAGTTGACGGCGACTTTGCCGCGGTTCTTTGATTCCAACCAAGCGGTGATCTTTTTCTTGGCTTCGCGCCAGTCGAGGCCGGTGTAGCCGGCGGAGTGAACGAGTTTGCCATCGCCGGTGTAAGGCAACTTGGACGTGGAGTCGGTCGCCGAGGAATCAAGCGGTTCGATGACTTGTACGATGGGCAGTTGATATTCCTGGGCAAATTCGTAGTCGCGCTCGTCGTGGGCGGGCACGGCCATGATTGCGCCGGTGCCGTAGCCGGTGAGCACGTAGTCGGCGATCCAGATGGGCACGCGTTCGTTGTTGACCGGGTTGATCGCAAACGAACCGGTGAACACGCCGGATTTTTCCTTGGCGAGGTCGGTGCGCTCGAGGTCGCTCTTGGCTGCGGCCTTTTTCTTGTAAGCCTCGACCGCATCGTGCTGCGCGGACACCGTCAACTTTTCCACGAGCGGATGCTCCGGCGCCAGCACCATGTAAGTGCAGCCGAAAAGCGTGTCGGGCCGCGTCGTGAAAACGCGCAGGCCACCGAGGGATTTGTTTTCCAGCTCGAACAAAACTTCCGCGCCCTCGCTGCGGCCAATCCAGGCTTCCTGCATGCGCTTGGTCGATTCGGGCCAGTCGACATCCTTCAAATCGGCCAGCAGCCGGTCGGCATAGGCGGTGATACGCAGCACCCACTGGCGGAGGTTGCGGCGTTCGACGGGAAAGCCGCCGACTTCGCTCTTGCCGTCCACGACCTCCTCGTTGGCGAGCACGGTTTTTAATTCCGGGCACCACCACACCGGGCGCTCATCAACGTAGGCGAGACCGCGCTTGAAAAGCTGGAGGAAAATCCACTGCGTCCAGCGGTAATAGCGCGGGTCGGTCGTGTCGATTTCGCGTTCCCAATCGTAGCTGAAGCCGAGCGCCTTGATCTGGCGCCGGAAGTTTGCGATATTGTTCTGCGTATTGAGGGCCGGATGCGTGCCGGTTTTTACCGCATGCTGCTCGGCCGGCAGGCCGAACGCGTCCCAGCCGATCGGGTGCAGCACACTGAAGCCTCGGGCTCGTTTGTAGCGGGCCACGATATCGGTGGCGGTGTAACCCTCGGGATGGCCGATGTGCAGGCCGGCGCCGGACGGGTAGGGGAACATGTCCAGCACGTAGTATTTCGGCCGGGCTGAATTGTCCGTGCTTTGGAACGTGCGGTTTTTTTCCCAGAAAGTTTGCCAATGAGGCTCAATTTTGAGGAAGTCGTAGTCTTTGCCATCTATTGCCATGTGTAAAACCCACCACAGTGAAGGATTGCCCCGCACCGTCAATCACTCCGCACCGGCGTGGACGCATCTCCGATTGCCCGGTGGAGCGCGTTGTCCTCAACGCGCTTGGAGCGGCTTGAGGACAAGCCGCTCCACCGGTAATAAAACAGACTTTTATGTTTACCGGCATTGTTGAAGAAACCGGCCAGGTTGTTTCCTTCGCTCTCGCAACGAACGCGTGGCAACTGCAAATTTCCGCCGAAATCGCGCGGCGCGACGTCGCACTCGGCGACAGCATCGCCGTGAACGGCTGTTGCCTGACGGTCGCGGCGACCGACGCCAAGCATCTGTTTTTCGATCTACTCGAACAGACGCGCCGCCTGACAAACTTCGAGGTGTTGGGCCCGGGTTCGACGGTCAACCTCGAGCGCAGCCTGCGCTTCGACGGCAAGGTCGGCGGGCACTTCGTGACCGGGCACATCGACGCGCAGGGCGTCATCGAAGTGTTCGAGCAGCGTGGCAAAGACTATTACATGCGGGTGCGCGGGCCGGAGGGCGCCGGACGCAACCTCGTGCCCAAGGGCAGCATCGCCATCGACGGCATTTCGCTGACCGTGGCCGAGGTCGATGGCGACGCCTTCGCCGTTTGGCTTATCCCGCACACGCTGGCCGTGACCAACACGGGCCAGCGGCGGGCCGGGGAACGGGTGAATTTGGAATTCGACTTGCTGGGCAAGTATGTCGAAAAGCTGCTGAGCCACCGCTTAGAGGCTAGTTAAAAACTTATGCGCGCCGTCCTCACCGCTCTCACCGACGAGTTAAAACGCCTGAAGGACACGGGTGTGCGCACGGTTTCCGTGTCGGAGCAGAACCTTGCCACGCTGCGCGGCGTCGTGCGGCGCAGGCACAAAAGTGCCGGCTTGAGCCAGGAGATTGCGGGGATGCCAAGCCTGCGGCCTTCGCCGCCGCCCATGATTTCAACGAAGGAGCCTTCGCCGCCTTTGCCTCCGGCCCCGGGTCTTCCCGCTCCGCCGGTGGTGGTGCTGCCGGCCGGCGACAAGCACACGCGGTGGTCTGCATTGCGCGAACGTGTGCTGGGCGATGAGGTTTGCCGCGCGCACGTCCGGCCGGGCAAGCAGGTGGTTTTTGGCGTGGGCGACCCCGCGGCGAAGATTTTCTTCTGCGGCGAGGCGCCAGGCGCCGAGGAAGAACAGCAGGGCGAGCCGTTCGTCGGCCCGGCGGGCCAGCTGCTGAACAAGATGATCCAGGCGATGGGCCTGCGGCGCGAGGATGTTTACATCGGCAACATCATGAACTGGCGGCCCGAGATGCCGACAACCTTTGGCAACCGCCCGCCCACGGCTGAGGAGATGGCTTACTGCCTGCCGTTTTTGCGCGCGCAAATCGAGGTCGTCGATCCCGCCCTCATCGTCGCGCTCGGTGCGACCGCCGCAAAAGGCTTGCTCGGTGCAGAAAATTTTAAATCACTCGGAGAAATTCGCGGACAATGGAAACAGTTTGCCGAAAAGCCGGTCATGGTGACCTACCATCCCTCTTACCTGTTGCACAACGACACCCGTCGGTCCAAGCGTGCCGTGTGGGAGGACTTGCTCAAGGTCATGGAGCGCGTTGGATTGCCCATCAGCGAAAAACAACGAGGCTACTTTTTGTAGAAATGAAAAAAAACTCACTCCTGTTGCTCGGGTTTGGGCTTTGCGCGTTTTCCGCCGAGGCTCGTGCGAGCGATATGCCGTTCGATTTCGACACGCTACGCTACCAGGCGAGGCTTCTCTCGATCCGGCCTTACGTGCCGCCGTCCTCTGAAGTGAAGGTGCCAGATTCGCTGCTGAAGCTGACCTACGACCAATACCGCGATATTCGCTTCAAGCCTGAGAAAGCCTGGTGGCGACGTGAGGGGCTTCCGTTTCAACTCCAGTTTTTCCATCTTGGGCGTGATTTTAGGGAGCCCGTGCAAATCTCCGAGGTTATCGACAGGGAGCCGCGCCTGATTCCATGCAAACCTGCGTTCTTTGATTACGGTAAAAATAAGGATATCGGCTCCATCCCGGAGGACATAGGGTACGCCGGCTTTCGCATTCATTATCCCCTAAACAACACCGACTATCTCGATGAACTTGCCGTCTTTCTCGGTGCGAGCTACTTCCGCGCGCTGGGGCAGAACATGCTTTATGGCCTGTCCGCGCGCGGCCTGGCGGTGAATTGCGGCGAGCCGGGTAGGGAAGAATTTCCCGTATTTAAGGAATTCTGGGTGAAGCAACCCGCACCTGATGCAAAGCAACTCATCGTCTACGCCCTGCTCGACAGCCCGAGCGTGACTGGGGCCTACCGCTTCATCATCACGCCGGGAACCGAGACCGTCATGCAGGTCCGGGTGACGCTCTACTGCCGCAAGGAAATCAAATCACTGGGTTTTGCCCCGCTCACGAGCATGTTCTGGCACGGCAAAAATTCCAACGGCAACTTCGACGACTACCGGCCCGAAGTGCACGATTCCGACGGCTTGCAGGTCGAGCGCAGCGATGGCGAATGGTTGTGGCGGCCGCTCGTGAATCCCGCGCAGATCCGCAGCACGTCGTTCAGCGACGAAAATCCACGCGGCTTTGGCCTCGTTCAGCGCGATCGGAATTTCAACAATTATCAAGATCTCGAGGCTTCCTATCAACTCCGCCCAAGCGCCTGGGTGGAGCCGGTCGGCCAGTGGGGTTCCGGCTCCGTGCGCTTGGTCGAGCTGCCGACGGCGGATGAAGCCAGCGACAACATCGTGGCCTTCTGGGTGTCGGAGAAGCTTCCGCCCGTTGGCGAGCCGATCGATTACGAATACAAACTCCATTGGTTTATGGAAACGCAGCCGGGCGGTGCGCGCCCGCCCGCGGGTTACGCCGTGGCTACGCGGCTCGGCCACAGTAAAACCTACGAGAGCGATTTGCAGCGGTTTGTCGTGGATTTTGACGGTCCTTATCTCCATGGGCGCCATGCGGATCCCGATCTTCAGCCGGTCATCACGGTTGGCGATGGCGCCAAATTGGTTAACAGCACTTTGCAAAGCAATCCCTACAACGGCACCTGGCGGGTCGCTTTCGCCCTGAAATCCGATGGCACCGGGCGGCCAGTTGAACTCCGTTGCTTCCTGCAGCATCCGCCCCATATTCTTACCGAAACATGGAGCTACCTTTGGAATCCATAGCTGCGCCACTCAGCACCTTCCGGCCCAAAACCGGATCGATGGAGGCTTGGAATGCCGCCTATGTGCGGGTCGAGGATTATCTGCGCGCTCACCGCATCCACAACCGTCTTCACCAGAGCCGCCTCATCGACAAGATCCTCGAGCGCGCTGCGCGCCGGCATGCCGAGCACCCCGCGATTGAGCCCACGACGCTCGCCGCCGAGGAAACGGAGGCAATGATTGACACGTGGTTCGGCGAAGTGCTCGGTGAGCGCGGCCAGCCGCACGACCGTATCGCCATCGACGGCCGCCTGGCGCTGCTGCTTTCCGACGGTCCGCAGAAATGGCCATATGCCTTTCTCGATGAGGATAACATTCCGGCCGATTTTGCGCGCGCCATGCAGACCGGCTTCATGCGGGCCGGTCCCGACCTCGCAGTATCAAGCATGGTGCCGCGGCCCATCGATCTCGGCGTCATCAGTGAAGTTGCGGGCGAGACACTGGAGCGCTTCGGGAAGTGGCCGTTGCTGCGCGCCCTTTTCCTTTGGGCCCTGTTCCTGGCCGCGCTGGCGCTGATTTTCCATGCCACCCGCTGAGCACCGCGCCGGCTGCGGTCATGCCATGAAGTTTTTTGACGCCGACCAGATCAATCCACGACGCCTCCAGCGCCGCCGGTTTTTGTTTTTTTCCTGCATCATTTTGCTGACGAGTTTCGCCACGTGGTTCATGGCTGATTTGGTTTGGCGCGACAGTGTCGGTGCCAGCGGCATTGCCATTCTCATCCTGTTCGTCATTCTTTTTGCGCACGTTGCCACGGGCTTCTGCCTGGCCATGGTGGGCTTCTACGTCATCAACCGCGGCGGTGATTCCTGCCGCATCACGCGATCGGTGGACTGGGACGCCGATCCGCCCCTCGGCAGCACGGCCATTGTCATGCCGGTGTTCAACGAGGACGTCAGCCGGGTCCTGGAAGGGCTGCGCGTGATTTTTCGCTCGGTGGAAGAGACGAAGAAACTCGAGTTTTTTGATTTTTTCATCCTCAGCGATTCAACCCAACCCAACCAGTGGATCCAGGAGGAGGTTGCATGGGCGGAACTTTGCAAGCAAGTCGGTGGCTTTGGGAAAATTTTCTACCGCAAGCGCCGGCTGCCCATTAATAAAAAGGCCGGCAATGTCGCCGATTTTCTCCGCCGCTGGGGCCGCCGCTATCGCTACATGGTCGTGCTCGATGCCGACAGCATCATGACCGGACGGGCGCTCGTGCAGCTCGTGGCCATGATGGAAAAGAATTCCCATGTCGGCATCATCCAGACTGCACCGCGCATCGCGAACGGAACAACGCTTTATGCGCGCCTGCAATCGTTCGCTAACCGGCTCTACAGCCCGCTTTTCCTCGCGGGCCTCAACTACTGGCAGCAGGGCGACGGAAATTACTGGGGGCACAACGCGATTATCCGCGTGCAACCGTTCATGGCGCATTGCGCGCTGCCCGACCTGCCCGGCAGCGAACCGTTCGGCGGGCGCATCCTGTCGCACGATTTCGTCGAGGCCGCGCTCATACGCAAGGCTGGCTGGGCCGTGTGGCTTGCGCAGGATATCGAGGGCACCTATGAGGAAGGCCCGCCCACGGTCATCGACAACGCCAAGCGCGACCGCCGCTGGTGCCAGGGCAATCTCCAGCACACCTGGCTCCTGACCGCGCGCGGCTTCCACGCGGCCAACCGCCTGCACCTGCTTTTCGGCGTCCTCTCTTATGTCTCTTCACCGCTTTGGCTGCTGTTTTTGATCCTGAGCACCATCCGGGTGTTGAACCTGCTCAAGATATCCGGCGTCAATGTGCTCCGACCAGAGGATGTAACCTCTGTTTTCGGCTACATCATCGAAGTGCCCGAAGCCTTCACGCTTTTCGTGCTGACGATGCTCCTGCTGTTTTTGCCGAAAATCATCTCCGTCATCATCACGGCACAAAAACAGACGGAAGCCGCAAAGTTCGGAGGCCCACTGCGCCTCGCCGTCAGTGCACTGCTGGAAACAATCATCTCGGTGCTGCTTGCGCCCATCAACATGATGTTCAATGCCCGGTTTGTCCTTTTCACGCTGCTGGGGCAGGGCGCCTCGTGGGTGACGCAACGCCGGGGCACCAGCAATGATGATGGGGAAGACTGGCGCGAAGCCATCCTCACGCATGGCGGGCACACGATATTTGGCCTGGTCTGGGGTATCTCGGTCCTCGTGCTGCTGCCGTCGTTTTTTTGGTGGCTCAGCCCGGTGCTCGCGGGGCTCGTTTTTTCCATTCCACTGGAGATTTTCTTGAGCAAGGCCGGCATCGGTCGCCGCGCCCGGCAGCTCGGGCTGTTTCTTACGCCGGAGGAAACCCAGGCGCCCTTCGAACTCAAGCGCCTCGAACAAAACCTTGCTGCGTGTTACCGTCACCTGACGCCCATCGAGCCGCTGCGCGCCGACTACGGCCTGCTGCAGGCCGTGCTCGATCCCTACATCAATGCCATGCACGTCGCGCTCTTGCACCAGCGTCAGGCCGGCGAGGATGCGCGCGAATACTTTCACCACCTTCGCCAGCGCCTGCTCCGCGAGGGGCCGGAGGAACTGTCGGCCAAGGAAAAAATGGGGCTGCTCCTCGATGCCGAATCGATGATCTGGCTCCACCGCGAACTCTGGAGCCTGCCCGCGGGGGCGCTGGCCGAATGGTGGCGCCTCGCCATGCGCCAATACAATGTGCTCACCGCTTCGCCCGTGACCGCGCTATATCGATAAAATCGTCCCCATCCGTGATCCGTGGTGCAATGGCGCCGCGCATCGACATCCGGCCCCAAAACTTTTAACTCTACCCGAATGAAAACCGCCTGGCGGGTTGCCAAAACCTACTCTGACATCCTTTACCACAAGGCTGACGGCATTGCAAAAATCACCATCAACCGGGCGGCGAAGCGCAACGCCTTCCGGCCCGAAACCGTGCAGCAGATGTTTGATGCGTTCAGCGACGCGCGCGAAGACCAGGGCATCGGCGTGGTGCTCCTCACCGGCGCCGGTCCGCATACCGACGGCAAATACGCGTTTTGTTCCGGTGGCGACCAAACGGTGCGCGGCCATGCCGGTTACGTCGGCGAGGATGGTGTGCCGCGGCTCAACGTCCTCGACCTGCAAAAACTCATCCGCTCCATGCCGAAGGTCGTCATCGCGCTGGTGGCCGGCTATGCCATCGGCGGCGGCCACGTGCTGCACGTGGTGTGTGACCTGACGATTGCGGCGAACAACGCGAAATTCGGCCAGGTCGGCCCCAAAATGGGCAGCTTCGACGGTGGCTTCGGCTCAAGTTACCTCGCCCGCCTCGTCGGACAAAAGAAGGCGCGGGAAATCTGGTATCTTTGCCGCCAATACAATGCACGGCAGGCGCTGGACATGGGCCTGGTCAACGCCGTCGTGCCCGTGACCAAGCTTGAGGCCGAGGGCGTGAAATGGGCCCGCGAAATCCTCGGCCACAGCCCGCTGGCCATCCGCTGCCTCAAGGCCGCGTTCAATGCCGACGTGGACGGACAGGCCGGCCTGCAGGAGCTGGCGGGCAATGCCACGATGCTTTACTACATGACCGACGAGGCGAAGGAATTTAACCGCGCGCAGAAGGAAAAGCGCAAACCCAGCACGAAGAAATTTCCATGGCTGCCGTGAGTGGGGTGGCTTGTGCGGTGCCGACGATATTTGAATGTAGGCGGGGTGTCCTCACCCCGCCCGCAAAATGACAGGCCTAAAGGCCGTCCTCCTCAGCGCGTCAGGCGAAAGGAATCAAGAAAATCCACGGCTTTGGGGCGCGTTTCGGTGCCCGTTGGCCCAATGTACATCACCTGGTAAAGACGGTCGCCCACGACAAAGAAACGCAGGCGGGCGACCGAAGCGCTCGCTGAATCCTTGGGGTCTTTTGGTGGAATGTCGGCGACTATTTCGAGTCCTTTGACGTCGCCAAGCTGGCAGGAAGAAGTCGTCCGAATGGTTCCATTCACGCTTTTTACGGCTCCATCGCTGGCATTGGCGCAGACTTTTTCCGGGCCACCGGATTGGGCCACGCTGCCGGCCGGATAATCGCAATAAATGATCATGTAGGCAGTGGCTCCGCCATCGTAGTAAACCATGTTCATCGCAATCTTGCCGACGGCGGTATCAACCGGCTGTGAGCCGCGCTGGACCGGCTTGGGCAGACTTACGACAAATCGACCGGCGTCATCCACCAAGGGCTCGGGCTTGGCTTCGACCGCGGGGGCAGGCTTCTCCTTCACTGCCACATCGGCATTGCCGTTGGCCGTGGGCTCAGGTTTGGGCTCCGTTGCGGTATCAGCCCGGACGGACACGGTTAAGCAAAACAGCGCCGTTGCAAAAAAGCGCCCAATAAACCGTAGGGTCGGCATGGCTGCATACAAGCTGCAGGCGCCGGTGAACGCAAAACTAATATGGTACGGCTGCGCCTGCAGTTCTTGCAGGAATTTTTCGTTGGGA
>DATMNP010000097.1:0-22482 GCA_035568935.1 Opitutaceae bacterium
AGCTGGGCGCGCCACCGCCGCCACTGCCGCTTGCCGCTGGTGGTGTGGATGTGGGAATATTAATTGTATAGGCGCCGCTCGCCGCCGCGCTGTCAAACATGCCGCTTTTGAAGGCAAGTGCCTTGAGGGTCGTGGTGGCGCCGATGGGAATGGGCCCTGAATATAATGTGCCATGGGTGATCGAGCCGCCGAGTTCCGAAGGGAAAGAGCCATCCGTGGTATAAACGATCGACGCGCCGCTGGTGGCTGTGGTGATGGTCACCGTTTGTGCGCTCGTGTATGTTCCCGTGATAAGGCTGAATGCCGGCGCCGTAGCACCCGAAATACCCGGAGGAACGATCAGTTGGAAGATCGTTCCGAAATTCAATGTGCCCCCTGCATTAGCCGTGCCGTAAAAGTTTCCGTCGCTGCCTTGGATCAGGTTCCCGGATGGGTCAAAGCCATTGGCGATGTCAAACGAGGCCAAGGAGGTCAAGCCGCCGGTCGCAGGTGTCCTGAAAATGGTGCCCCCACCGGCGCCTCCTTCTTCGGTCACTCCATAAAAATAGCCGTCGGTGCCTTGCACTAAGCCGGCGGAAGGCTGGTCTCCATTGGCGCCGGTAAATGTCGCCAAGGTGGTCAAGCTGCCGCCCGGAGTCATTTCAAAGACGGTGCCAGCGTTGATGCTGCCATCTTCACCGGTCGTACCGTAAAAGAAGCCGTCGCTGCCTTTCACCAGGCCCGCGAGAGGATGGGCTCCATTGAGGCCGGTAAATGAAACCAAGGTGGTCAAACTGCCGGACGGAGTCATTTTAAAGACCGTGCCATAGCCGGCGTTGCTCCCCGTAACGAGGGAGCTGCCACCATAGGAAGTCGTGCCATAAAAATAGCCGTCGGTGTACAACAGCAGACTGCCGACCGGCGCGGCTCCGTTGGTACCAGTAAACGAAACCAAGCTGGTCAGCGTGCCTGTGGGAGTCACCGAGAAAACTGTGCCGATTCGGTTGGTGCCTCCCAATGCGGTGGTGCCATAAAAGTTGCCGTCGCTGCCCTGCACCAAGGCGCCTGCAGGGTTGCTTCCATTGGCACCGGTAAATGAAGCCAACGTGGTCAGGCTGTTGGACGTCATTTTAAAGACCGTGCCATCACCACTGCCCCCAATACCGTTGAAGGTGCTTCCACCATAAAATGTGGTGCCATAAATATTCCCGTCGCTTCCAAGCATCAGGGCTGCCGTAGGCTCGAACCCATTGGGGATGTTGAGAGGCTGGGGAAAGAACAAATAGGCCGACGTTAGTTCAAACACCGCGCTATTGCTGCTATTGTTCCCTGCGGCTGTGCCGTAAAAGTTGCCGTTGCTGTCCTGTATCAAGCCACCAATAGGATTCGGCCATCCGCCGTCAAAATCGTGGATGACATTGACGATAGCCCTTGGCCAACTGGTGATCGTGTAGATGCCGCTTGTCATTGTGCTGAAACCCGATGGCGAAGAGTAGGCGATGGCCTTGAGGATCATGGTGGCGTTGATCGAAACCGTTCCTCCATTGGCCAACGTTGTGCCAGTGTTGGTTGGCGTGCCTGAGACCTCGGCGGGAGTACTGCCATCCGTGGTATAAATGATCGTGGCACCGATTGTTGTGGTGCTTATAGTAACGGATTGCGCGCTCGAATAAGCACCGGGAGCCAGGCTAAAGATCGGTGGTTGCACGGAACCGGTGATAACATCGGGGCGTAAAATTGCCGTAGCCGCAGCCGGCGCAAGGGTGTAGCCGTCGATGGCCACGGCGCTGTCGGCATAACCATTCTCGAACGCCATGGCGCTGAGGGTGGTGGTGTCGCTGATGGAAATGGCTTTCGAATATACTGTGCCATGGGTGACGGTGCCGGCACTCACGGCCGGTAGGCTGCCGTCCGTGGTGTAAGCGATCGTGGCGCCGCTGGTGGCCGAGGTGATCGTCACCGATTTCGCGCCGGTGTAAGCGCCGCCTGCGGGACTGAAGCTCGGCGTGGCCACCTGGGGAGCGGCCAAGGCGGATCCTGCCGAAAAGATGCCGGCGAGCCATAGCATGCGGCCTGGATTCCTGAGCGCGGCGGTGAACTTTATGGTCATGGAAAAAGATGGGGCTGCGCGCCGTGTGGATGCGAGCAGACTACACTTATAACAGCCGCCCGTTTCAAAAACGAACAGACAATCTGCTATTGAGGTCGGAAATTCCCACCCGTGGCCGTCCGTTGACGGCCAAAGGCAAAGCACAAATCGTTCCCAGCTAATCCAGAAGTCATTTTTTGCCTGTCCCTAAAATCCTCCCTTTGGCCGCCGAAGTACCGGCGAAGAAATCCTCAAAGTCTTCCCGGCGAAAAGTCACCACCAGCCAGATCAAAAAAGGGGACGCGATGTTGAGCTGCCCGACGAGAATATGCGAAATGTTTTCCGCCGTCTGTTTCCAAAAGGGCGAAAGTGTCACCAGGGCAATTTCGGTGGATTGGTTCCAAATGGAAAAACCAAGGACCAAGAGCAGAAACCCTTGGAGGCAAACACCGCCCGCCACGAGGGCCCGCGCGCGGCGCGGCCACGAAACCGGACTGGCCAAAATCAGGGCAAAAAGGAGCGAGACCGGCCTCCAGGTAAAGCCGAACGAATCCAAGTCGAGGTTGCGCACCGGGCCTGAGCCGTCGGGCTGCATCAGTTCACGATTGATGATGACAATGCGGGTGTCGTGCGCTTCGTGCGGTTCAAACTCCAGACTGCGCGGGCCGGTTTTGGAATCGAAAACCAGCGAGCCGACCGCCCGAAAATAGCCGCCACACACGGCGGGCAATCCCGGCCACGGAACAAGCGAGAGCCCGAAAAAAAGCAGGAAGCTGACACTGAATACTGCAATGGTCTTATGCGGCAGCATGGGTTCGTTCCTTGGGTGTCGCCCACGAGGCCCAGCCAGCCACAAATAGGATCATGGCCATGCTCAAGAGCCCCGGCCAAAGCTCTTCATGCACGGTCGCGAAAAAGTGCGGACGATGCGCCCCGACCAGAAACAGCGTCACGATGCGGATGAGGTTGATGGAAACGATTCCAAGCGTGCCAAGGACAAGGCCGGCGATTTTACGTCGCCGCGTCGTGGGAAAGGCCAGCAGGCCGGCCCAGAGAAAGACGACAAATTCGTTGGCGGAACATTCGTCAAGGATGGTCACGGCAAAGCGCGAAGAAACAACGCTGTCACCGCTGGCATGGGTCTGCTGCCCCAGCCAGTTTAGGGCCGTGCTCGCCAGCCGCCCATCGAGCTTCAAGTAGCCCGTGACCAAGCTTTGCACGAACGGCAACAGGGAGATCGCGGAGAAAAAAGCGATGAGTCCAATAAAGTTTAACCCGAAACAAAAGAGCGGGCCTTTGCTCGCCCACCAACTTTTCCAGAAGGGGCCTGTCTTCTCGACGAACATCGGCTGGGCTTTTTTGCGACGACTCATGATTGCTGGCGACAATGATAGGCCGGCAGCCTGCAATCAACGATTACGTCGGATCGTTGCGGCATTGAGACAACCGGTGGCGGACGGCACCATTTCTGCAGGCCGGGCTGGAAACACGTTTGTAACACAAAGGTAACCTGGCCCGTGTTGTTATAAACGCGCCGGCCCCTTCCTATGTTGCAGGATGAAAAGTAATACCCTGCTTTCGTTGTCCTGTTGTCTGTTTGTTTTGTCCACTGGTGCCCTGTTGCGGGGCAGTCAATGCGCCACGCCCACCTTCAGTCCGTCAGGTGGCACCTACGGCAGCCCGCAGGCCGTGACGATCAGCACGACCACCAGCGGCGCCTCGATCCGCTACACAACCGATGGCAGCACGCCAACTGATACCACCGGCAATGTCTATGGTGGTTCTCCGGTGAGCGTTTACAGCGGTTGCACGTTCAAAGCCATCGCTTACGAGGGCGGTTTCACCGACAGCCTGGTCACGAGCAGTGTCTACACGATCAATTCGCCGACCGCGACTTTGAATGTCCTTTACAGTTTTTCCACATCCAATGGTGGCGGTATCACTCCTTTGGCCGGTCTGGTGCTGGGCAGCGACGGCAATTACTACGGCACGACCTCAAATGGAGGCAGTGGCAACGATGGCACAGTTTTTGGAATAAGTGCTTACGGTGCCTTGACCACCTCGGTGTCGTTTACCGGTACCAATGGGGCCACGCCCTATGCAGACTTGGTATTGGGCGGCGATGGCAACTATTATGGCACAACCAGGCGTGGGGGCAGTGCCAATGATGGCACCGTCTTTAAGCTGAGCGTCTCATCAGGCGGTGTCGGGACATTGACCTCCTTGGTGTCGTTTACCGGCACCAATGGGGCCTATCCCGATGCGACTTTGGTGCAGGGCAGCGACGGCAATTTTTACGGCACAACCCAATACGGGGGCGCTTCGGGCGCCACTGGCCACGGCACCGTTTTTAAAATCACCCTGGCAGGCGTCTTGACCACCTTGGTTTCGTTTGTCGACACCAATGGGGCCTATCCTACCGCCGGCTTGGTGCAGGGCAGCGACGGCAACTTTTATGGCACGACCAGTGGCGGGGGCAGCAACAGCGATGGCACCGTCTTTAAGATAACTCCGGCCGGTGCCTTGACCACCTTGGTTTCGTTTACCGGCCTTAACGGGGGCTCTCCCACGGGGGGCTTGGTGCAGGGCGTTGATGGCAACTTTTATGGCACAACCGAAAGCGCGAGCTATACGATCTATGGCACCGTCTTTAGGATAACTCCGGCAGGTGCCTTGACCACCTTGGTTTCATTTAACGGTGCCAATGGTTACCTTCCCGATGCGAGTCTGCTACAAGGTGGCGACGGCAATTTTTATGGCACAACCTCGCAGGGAGGCTCTGGGAGCAATGGCACCGTTTTTCAGGTTACTCCGTCGGGTGTCATGACCACCTTGGCTTTGTTTAACGGCGCCAATGGGGCGCATCCTGATGGGCGTCTAATGCAGACCATCGATCCCCATTATTTCTACGGCACGACCTCCGCCGGCGGCACCTCCAATGGCGGGGAGGTCTTTGAAGTGATCCTTTCCCCAACCGCAGCGCCGGTCTTCAGTCCCCCTGCCGGCATTTATACGAGCCCGCCATCGGTAACGATCACTTCGGCCACCAACGGCGCCACGATTCGCTACACGACCGACGGCAGCACGCCGACGGAAACCAATGGTGCAATCTACTCCGGTGCGGTCAATATTGGCAGCTCCACCTACTTCAGGGCTGTTGCCTATGCCGGCGGCTATTCCGACAGCGCCATCACCGCCGCTAATTACTCCGTCGGCCCGCGGGTCGCAGCACCTGTTTTTAGCCCTGCTCCCGGCACCTACACGAGTGCGCCGGCGGTCACGATCTCCACGACGACCAGCGGTGCCACGATCCGCTACACCACCGATGGCAGCACGCCGACCGAAACCCATGGAACGATCTATTCTGTTCCGGTGAATATCAGCGCCACGACTACTCTCCAGGCCATCGGTTACGGGGGAGGTCGCAACTATGACAGCACGGTGACGGGCGGCACCTACACGATTGCTCCGTCGGCGGCCACGCCCACGTTCAGTCCGGTGGCCGGCACCTACACCGGCGCGCAATCGGTGGCGATTACCTCGGCCACCAGCGGCGCTTCGATCGCCTATACCACGGATGGCAGCACGCCGACGGAGAGCGGAGGCTCGGTGACCAATGGTACTTTGTTGTCCAACGGTGGATCGGTTTCCATTGGCGCGAACACCACGCTCAACGCCATCGCATTCGCGAGCGGCTATACCGACAGTGCCGTGGCCACCGCCGCCTATATCATCAACCTTCCCCAGGCGGCCACGCCAACCTTCAGTCCACCGGGCGGAACCTATGCCGGCACGCAATCGGTGGCGATTACTTCGACGACTAGCGGTGCCTCGATCGCCTATACCACGGACGGCAGCACACCGACGGAGAGCGGTGGTTCGGTGACCAACGGTACGTTATTGTCCAACGGTGGATCGGTTTCCGTCGGTGCGAACACCGCGTTCAATGCCATGGCATTCGCGAGCGGCTATACCGACAGCGCCGTGGCCACCGCTGCTTATACCATCAGCGAGCCGATTCCGACGACACTGCGAACCCGGGGTTCGACTGGGAACCGGCAACCCACTAGCCCAAAATAGCGGTGTGAGATGGCCCCGTGGTAGACCCTTGCGACTCATCCGCCTGGCACGGTGCTGGTAAGCGGATGAGAGGTTTTCCAGTTCCAGATTAGGAGTGGGTCTTATGGAGTTGATCCCAGTGGCTAACGCCGAACGCCGAAGTGGGCAGGCTCTCGATGCTCGGCTCCGGGCTTTGAACTTTGCTGCCGTCTGGCGAACCTTTGGCTTCGCGCTCGCGGCGATCTTCGACTGCATCACGAGCGGCGAATATGACGATCCCCACGAGGACAAAGGCGGGCACAATTACGGTTACAACCGTAAAGAAAAATATCATCATAGATCCTGATGTGGCGGTGTGCATGGTGGTTCTTCGGCCTCTAGCCTCTTGGATTTCAAATTTCCGAGTTTAGAATTAATGGGTCGCGCCGCCCGCGCCCGACGCCTTCGCCGGTCGGCTGAAAAACGCCGCCACGGTCGCGCTGATCAGCACCAGGCCGAGCACGTGGAAGCAATCGTTGAAGGCCATCAGCGTCGCCTCGCGCCGGACGACGGAATCGAGCGCGGCGATCGCCTGCTGCCCGGCCGTGTAGGCGTCGCTTCCGGCGGCGATGAAATGTTGCGTGAGCGCGTTGAGGCGTTCCTGCGTCAGCGGATTATAGGAGCTGACCGCCTCGCCGAGCCGGTTCGAGTGAAACCGTTCGCGGATGGTGAGCAGCGCGGACAGCAGCGCGATGCCGATCGAACCGCCGAGGTTGCGCATCATGTTGAAAAGTCCCGAGGCGCCGGCCGCCCTCGAGGCCGGAAGCCCGGCGGTGGCCAACGCGGAAACCGGGACGAGGATGAACGGTTGCCCCAGCGCGCGCACGAGCAGCGACCAGCGCAACTGGTCGTGGGCAAAGTCGGCCGACAGCGATGTGTTGAGCATGCAGCTCGCACCGAACATCAGCAGGCCGTACACGATCAGCCAGCGCGTATCGAAGCGCTTCATGAACCACGGCATGAACGGGATGATGAACAATTGCGGGATGCCGCCCCAGATGAGCGTCGCGCCGATATCCGCTGCGCCGTAGCCTTGGACGCTGCCGAGATAGAGCGGCAGCAGGAAAATCGAGCCGTACAGCGAGCCGCCCAGGACCACGTTGATGATCGAGCCGAGGCCAAAATTGCGCACGGCGAAAAGCCGCAAGTCGGTCACCGGTTTTTTCGCGCGGAGCTGCCAGATGACAAAGAGCGGCAGCGTCACCGCCGCGATGATCGCGAGTCGCGTGATGAACGCCGAGCCGAACCAGTCGTCACGCGTGCCTTCTTCCAACAGCGTGGTCAGCGCGCCCAGGCCGAGCGACATCAGCACGATGCCCAAGCCGTCGGCCTCGCGGAATTTCTTCCACTGGGCCGGCGCCTTCGGAAAGCCGTACCAGACGGCGCCGATCAGGAACGGGCCCATGATCAGGTTGAGATAAAAATTCCACTGCCAGCCCCAGTTGTCGGTCAGCCACCCGCCGATGCTCGGTCCGATCGAGGGCGCGAACATCGCGGAGAGGCCGAACAAGGCGAAGCCGGTCGGATGCTTGGACGGCGGCAACATTTGCAGCACCGCCGTGAAACCGAGCGGGATGAGTGCGCCGCCGAAAAATCCCTGCCCGGCGCGAAAGACGATCATGCTGCCGAGGCTCCACGCCTGGCCGCACAGGACGGAGAAAACCAGGAACAGCGTCGACGTGATGATCAGGTAGCGGCGCAATCCCAGGATTGAGGCGATCCACGCCGTCAGCGGGATGACGATGATCTCGGGCACGAGGTAGGCGATCGAGATCCAGGAACTCTCGTCCAACGTCGCGCCGATCGCCCCGGAAATATCGCGGATCGAAGAGTTGGTGATCTGGATGTCGAGCACCGCCATGAACGCGCCGAGCATCCCGCCCAGCGTGCCGATCCATGCCCGGGTCGAGCCGGGTGTGATCGTAGTGGAGGGTGATTCGGTTTTCATTTTCGGACTTGGTTAACCACTGATGGCCACTGATTATCACTGATAGGCTGCTGGAAAACTATGCTGCTAGCGCAGCCAATTCATATCCGCGTTAATCCACGCCATCCGTGGGGAAAATAATAAGTGTCTATAAGTGTTCATAAGTGGTTGAAAATTATTCGCGCCTATTCGTGTTCATTCGCGGTTAAAACAGGTTCGAGTCCGGATTAGTGGGAATGAGCGCCCATTGGCGGTTGGGATTAACGTACGCTTACCTTCACGACGGCTGACAATCCGGGCGAAAGCCGCAAGGCCGAGGCCGCCAGCGCTTCGTGGGCGAACCGGATTTTCACCGGTACGCGCTGCACGATCTTGGTGAAGTTGCCGGTCGCGTTATCGGGCGGCAGCAGCGAAAATTGGGCTCCCGTGCCCGGAGAAAAGCTGTCCACCACGCCTTGGAAGCTCCGGCCGTCCATGGCATCGACTCTCACGTTCACCTTTTCGCCGGGCCGCAGATGCGCCAGCTGGTTTTCCTTGAAATTGGCCACGACCCAGACCTGGTCGTCCACCACCGCCATCACCGGCTGGCCGGGTTGCAGGCGCTGGCCGACCTCGACTGTTTTCTTCGCGATCCGGCCGGCGCTCGGCGCGCGGATGATGGTGTAATCGACCTGCAGTTTTGCGGTGCTGAGGGTGGCTTCGGCTTTTTGCACCTGCGCCAGCGCCACGGCGCGCTGGGTTTGGGCGGAGACGAGTCCGGCCTCGGCCGAGGCGCGCGCAGAGTTCAATGATTGTTGGGTGGCCGCGGCGGCATCGAACGCGGCGCGGGACGTGTCGAGTTCCTGCCGGGAGATCGCGCCTTTGTCGGCCAGTGTCTCCATGCGGTGAAGATCAAGCTCCGCGAGTGTGAGCTGCGCGGCGTTTTGAGCGATGCGCGCGATGGCGGTTTCGACGTCGGCTTGGGCGCGTGCGATTTGCGACGTCACTTGATCGGCATTGGCCCGGGCTTGTGCGAGATCAGCCTCGCTGCCCTGGACGGCGAGATTCAAATCGGCCGGATCGATCTCGACCAGCGGCTGGCCGGCTTCGACGTGCGCGTTGTCGTCCACCAATACTTTGGCGACCGTGCCGTTGATGCGCGGGCTGACGGGATGAACGTCGCCTTGCAGAAAGGCGTCATCGGTGGATTCAAAACCGGCGGCATAATAAACGTAGCTGCCGATGCCCGCACCGGCGACTGCGATGATCGCGGCCCCGGCGAGGATTTTTCCCCACGGCAGGAGGAGCCACTTTGCTTTCGCCTTAACCTTAACTTCTGTGGCAGGACGGGCGGGGGCAAACTCCGCGTATTCAGTCTGGGTGGGAATGGTGGCAGTGAGCGTATTCATGGCGGAAAAAGTAGAGGCGTCGGGCGTCAGGTATCAGGAGACCGGCGTCGGATGTTGGAGGTTTATAATTTGTCGTTGGTATTCTCGTGCTTGAACCTGGTCTCTGACCCCTGGCTTCTGAGGCCTTTTTATTCGCGGTAGCGGGTGAGTGGCGCCTGCAGCCGGTCGAGCAGGCCGGGCGTCCAGAATTGGCTGAAGATATCTTCAACCGCTCCTGGGTGGTTTATCGCGGAGGCGGGCTGGTGAGTGGCCGTGTCGTAAATTGATTGGGCATTTGCACTCGGAGAAAAACGCGACTGTGAGGTGCGCTTGGAGCGAGAAGAATTTGAATGGTGTAGGTTCATGGAAGGAGAGTTTTTATAGTTGACTGGTTAGCTACAAAAGTGGTTAAAAAAATGCTCGTGAGGAAGATACGCGATAAAAACACGGATTGATTAGTGCTGGGCCGCGGCCGGAGTTTTTGCCCGCAGCATCTCAAGCGCGGAGGTGCGCAAATTGCGCAGGGGTTCTGCGTTGTTCATGATGCGCGCCTGGCTCATGGCGCCCTCGATCAGGAATCCGAGCGTCTGCGCTTTTTGCGCGGGATCGCCGGCTTCCATCAATCCCGCGGCGATGGCATCGCGGATGGCTGATTCATAATATTTCCATTTGCGGGAAAGGATTTCGCGGACCTTGGCGCACACGTCGATTTCCTGCGTGCTGATCTCTGAACCGACTGACCACACGGGGCAGCCGAGCACTTTGCCGTACTTTTTCAGGTGCTCCGCCTGCCGGTTGTAAAGGCCGTCAAGATATCCGGTGATCCGGTCGAGCGGTTCGACGGAAGGGGAGAACTGCTCGTCGAGCCTGGGCTTCCATTCGTCAGCCCAAAGTTTTTCCAACGCGGCTACGGCCAGCTCAGCCTTTGATTTGAAGAAATAGTAGAAACTGCCTTTCTTCACATCGGCGCGCTGGCAGATGTCGTCGATGGTAACGGCGCCGTAGCTCTCTTCCCACATGAGATCGAGCGCGGCGGTCATCAACCGTTGGTTTGCGTCTGAGGTGCGGCCCATGCGAGAACTAATAGTTGACTACTTAGCTAGTGCAAGACTTTTTGTCTAAAAAAACTCAGTGCGTATTTATATTGCTGCAATTTATATATTTATGAATGTTTTTCTAGCCAGCATCGTTAGTCATGGGTTCTTTTCCATGAATTCCCCCGTTTCCACGCCCCAATGCCCCGTTGCGCGAAGAACGGTGCATCGGGGCTCGTTTGGGTCGCGGCCTGCGGTTGCTACGGGATTTTTTAGGGACGGATTTTTTAGGGACAGGTCAAAAAAGAAAAGGGCGGCTCAAAACGGTCATTCGAGGCAAAGGAACATATCGAACGTGGGGTTTTTATCGCCAATCCACGCTTATGATCACTGACAATGAGCCACTCTCTATCCGTGGTCATCTGCGTCATCCGCGGTAAAGAGATTTTTAGAGCTGCAGCCGGAGGACTTCGTTGATTTTTCGGCCGATGGCGCGCCTGCGTTCCAGGGACACCCGCCCGATCAATTCGGACACACCTTCTTTTTTGATGATGTGAAAAAACCGGCAGTCGGCGGCGGACGGAAACTCGAGCCCGTCCGCGCCGTTGAGCATGACCTGGTGCGGCTTGAGGGCGTCACCGGGAACCCGCTTGGAGCAGGGAAGGACGTTGAGGTTGGTCGTGTGGGGAGAGCCGCACCATTCTTCTCCGGAAAGAACAATGCCCGGATGTAGATCCCGATCCTGGGGGCGGATCCGAAACCGCACAATATCCCATTGGCGGACCGGTGTCATTTGCCTGGCTTGAAGCTGGCGGGAGCGGAATTGGCGAGCGCGATCATCGGGTCGCCGTTCTCGACCGCAAAGTAGCCCACCGGCCGGTTGGGGATTGGCTCGATCTCGGTGACGGCCTCGATGCGGAAGAGCCGTTTTTTCCGCCGCAAATAGACGGCCTGCCCGTCGCCGGCCTGGTCGAGCAGCCGGCCGAGCTTGGGCTTGGCCTCTGAAACCGTGAGGGCCTTTAACATTCGAACAAAATGGCCCGAAAAACGGTCTATTTCAAGATCGAAGAAGGGTCTCATCAATGCGGCAGGTGACTGTTGGCCTGCTTGAGGGCGAAGCTCACGGCGTAGAAGTTGGGCAGGTAGATGGCGGCGACGAGGAAGCCGACGAGGCAGGTGAGCATCAGGATGAGCACGGGCTCGATTAATTTTGGGAAGGCCCGGGCGGCATCCATGGCGAGTTCCTTGTAGACGCGGGAGACGGTCTCGAGGATTTCCGACGGCTCGCCGGTGATGGCGGCGACGCGCATTTCGTTGGCCAGGTCGCGACCCTGCGTTCCGAGGCGATGGCGTTCCAGCAGGTAGGCCGCGTGCGGGGACGATCCGGACGAAATCCGCTCCGAGATCGCCAGGAAAAACGCCTTGAATTCCGGGTGATCGGATACCTCGGACGTGATGGCGTAGGCTACTTTCTGCCAGATGCCGTTTTTCAAAAGCATGGCGAGCGTCCGCAGCGAGCGCGCCAGGATGACCTTGCGGTAAAGTTCGCCGAACACCGGGAGGCGGATGAGGCCGGACTGGACCGTGGGGTGCCGCAGGATAGCGGCGCGCTTGATCCACGCCAGGACGAGCACCGTGACGGGGAGCGCCATTACCCATGGATTATGGAGCAAAAAAGCATTGAAGGACATCAGCGCGCGGGTGATGGGCGGAAGCGGAAAACCGATCGTACGGAAATTTTCCGACATCTTGGGCAAAATCAAAAAGTTGGTCACGACGGTGCCGGCGATGCCGACCAGGGCGACGACGGCGGGGTAGGTGAGACCCTGACGGATTTCGCGCAGGAGCGTGATGTTGTCGTTCAGCTCTTCCGCGAACTGCCGGAAAATTTCCGCATAATTGCCGGTGGCCTCCGCCTGCTTGATCATGGCGATGATCGTGGGATTGAAGGCCTCGGGAAAACGGGCGAAGAGATTGGCGAGGGTGTCGCTCTGGGATTTGTAATAAATCAGGCCGGCGATCACGCCGCGGAAGTACGGGGTCTCCGCCATCTCAACGGCGAGGGTGAGCGCGTTGCGAAAATCGGCGCTGACGGCGTAGGCCCGCGCCAGCGCGAGGAAAAACTTCTGCAGTTCCGGCAGCTTCGGTTTTTTGCGGATGAACGATTTTTGGAACGCTTCGTCCACGGGGGAAATTTTGTGCCTGGCCATGGTCTCGTCCTCGGCCTTGCCGGCGGCGAGCGCGGCCGCATCGGCCGGCACCGGGGTAAAAACATATGGGCGTCGCGATTTCCTGCGGCAGGTGATTTCGAATTGATACAGGTGCCAGTTGCTGAAGTCGGTGGCAGGCATGGGAAAAATTTAGCAGGTTGTCAGCGCTCCAGCATTTCAAAGAGGCGGATTTCCTCGAAATCCACCACGCCATCGGCGAAGCGGGCGAGGCCCTCGCGCAGAATGCTGGGCTGACCGTTTGCGTGCGAGAGGTCGGAAAGCTCCTCCGCGTTTTTGTCGTCGCGGATGCCGGCGCGCAGCCTCCGGTTGTTTTTCATTAATTCCATTGCCGCCACCCGTCCAAAGGTGCCGCGTCCGCTGCAGTGTTGGCAGCCTCCCTCGCGCCGGCGGTAACAGCGTGGCGGCACGGGGATTTCCATTTGTTTAAAAAGGGCGGTCTCCTCGGGGGAAAGAACGGCGGCTTGCTTGCATTCGGGACAGAGCATGCGCAGGAGCCGCTGGGACAGGCCACCGATGAAAACATCGGAGAGGACGCTGCGGTTGATGCCGAAGGCGTCGTGCAGCCGGGTGACGGCGCCGGCAATGGTGTTGGTGTGCAGCGTCGCGAGAACCAAGTGCCCGGTGCCGGCCGCTTCGACTGCAATCTTCGCGGTTTCCTTGTCGCGGACTTCCCCGATCAGGATCACGTTGGGGGCGTTCCGTAGAAACGAGCGCAGGAGCTTTTCGTAAGTAATGCCCTTGCCCTCGTCCACCTGGGATTGGAGCACGCCGTCGATGATCTGCTCGATCGGATCCTCTGCGGTGAGGATCTTGACGTCGGGTTTGTTCAATTCGTTGAGGGCGGCGTAGAGCGTGGTGGTTTTGCCCGAGCCCGTCGGGCCGGTGACAAGGATGAGGCCATAGGGAAGGCGGATAAAATCGCGGATGACGGACACGTAGTCCTCGCGCAGGCGCAGGTCGGAGAGGAGCCGACCGGTGCTTTGCCGGCCGAGCAAGCGCAGGGTCAGGCTGGGCGGCATGTTGCCGTCGCGGAAAGTTGTGGCCTCAACGCGAAAGTCCACCAGCTCGCTGTCCAGCCGGCAGGTGAAGTGCTTGGATTCGCAGTCGAATTCGGACTTGGTGCAGCGCGCGTGGTCGCGGATCAACGCGTTGCAGATGCGCCAGCGGCTTTCCGTGACGCGCAAAAGTTCCTGCAGCCTGCCATCGATGTTGATGCGGAAACGTCCCTCGCCGTCGGCATAGTCCGCATGCAGGTCCTGGGAGTTGTTCAGGATGGTCTGGCCGATCAGCCATTCGACGATCTTTCGTTCCGACGTGTCGTTTTTATGCGGGTCGATTTGCTGGAGCTGGACCAAGTCAAGGGTCAGGTCAGCCTTGCGCATGTAGTGGCCGACAACCTTGACCGCGGTTGACTCCATCCCGCCGGATTTGCTCCGAAGGAGCAGATTGGCGATCTGGTCACGTGGCGCCACGACGGTCTGCACGCGCGGCTGCGGCTTGATCCGTGCCTCGGCGATAAAATTGTCGATGCATTCGCGTCGTGCGGGATCGTCGGGAGCGAGGGGGGTGGCGAGCCAGACGGCCCGATCGGTACGATAAAAGGCGACGCTGCTGTACCGGCCAAAAGTGTTTGGCGCGAGTTCGGTGAGGGCCTGAGGCGGGCGGATAAATCGCATCTCCGTAACGGCACATTGATGACGCAGCAAAAGAACGGCTTCCCGCAGCTCTGGCGGCATTTCCGCAACGGAAGCCCGGTTGCGAACGGCGGAGGTAGCTGCGATTCGCAACGAATCATCCATGATCACGTGATCGAGGATAAACCGGCTGGCTTCAAAGTCTTCATTGAAGTCGGGGGCGGAATCAGGCCAGCTTTTTGTCGGACGCTCGTATTGCAGGCCGATCGCGTCCTCCTCCATGCCTTTGAGATCCCGTTGCAGCGCCAGGTAGTTTTCCCGGGAGATATAAAAAAGGCCGCAAAACCATTTCGGCAGGACCATTTCGGCGGCAAGGGGATCGTGGTGCGCGAGCAGCAGGACCGGGCCAATGTTGCCGATGGGAATCCACGGTTCCACAAGTGAGCGGATGGAAATGCCGAGAAAATCACACCAACATTGGAAGCGATAGGCCGCTTCCTGTGGCACGCGCTCAATGCCATTGGGCAAGGGCAGGATGCGATGCTTGGAAAAAAGAATATCGGGTGGGAGGGAGTTGCCCATTGGCGTCGCGAGGGAGCTGTGGGAAGCGCGGTGCATTGGCAGGTTGTCAGGGGGTTAAGAAGGTGCTGAGCGAGTAACCCATCCGGCGGGAGGGTTGTCCGCTTACCGAGACCTCGAATTCAAGCGATTCGCGGGTGATTTTCACCAAGCGTACAATTCCGGCGGAGGACAGGCGGGTGAGGACGTAATCATCGTTGTAGAAGGCGATCTCATCACCGACCGCGAAGACCTCGTCGCCGATGATCGCCCTCTTCCCGGTCACTCCGTCCGCGCCGAAGATCAAGCCCTGGATTTTTCGTTCTCCGAGCAGTTGGGCGATTTGTTCGTTGGTTAGCGTTGATTGGGTGGAAAGCGGCAGGGCAGACTGACGAGCGGACAATTTGAAGGGATTGTAGAAGTTTTCATCGAGCGTCACCGCAGCTCGTGCAGCCAGATTATAATCGGCGTACGAGCTAGGCTTGTCCTCCGCCGGTGCACAGCAAAGCACAGAGAGGAAAGCCGCGAAAAAAATGAAAGGAGATGGCTTCACGGCGTCGCAGAGGCTGGCAGTTTGAAGCCGGTGGGAAACGAGAAGGTTGAGGTCATTTTCAGCCCGTTTTGATTGGTGAAGCTCACGGCTTCCACGCGTGCCAGCGGAAACTGCTGCTCGACGGCCCCGAGCCAGTTTAATAATCGATAATAATCTCCGCTGACCGAGATTTTCACGCTTTCTACCGGGATGATCTTATTGCGGAAGGTATAACCGGTATCCGCCTTGTTCTGTTTGTCCGAACTGGAAACGACGTTTGCGACCGCGAGGCTGTCCAAGGCCGGCAGGATGCGCTGCATGTCGTCTTCGCTCAGGAAAGAACGCTGCCATTCCTTGATGAATTCGTTGGCGGGGCGGGACTCGGTGTCCAGGCGGCCCAGGGTGGAGGCGATGATCGTCTTTTGGGTTTTGTCTTCATCGACCTCCTGCTTCGTTGCAGATACATCGAGCTGCAGCCGCGACACTCTTTGGAAGGTGGACAGGGCAATGAAAACACCCAGCAGGGCGAGGCCGAACAGTGTCAGACATGGAATGAAAAACGAGCGCATGGCGGATCAAAAAAATCTAGTTTACCGGGACGTTTAGCAGGTGGTCATATTGATAACCGTTGGGGACTGTATACGTTTTGAAATCGATGGTTTTGTATCCTTCTTTGCCGAGGACGGCGGAAACCTGGTTGAAGGCCTCGTTCGCTTCCTTTTCGGATGAACTAACTGTAATCACGAGGCGCATCTGTGGCTGGCCGGGGGTGCGGTCGATGGACATATTTTGCACCTGCAGGCGGCTGCGCAGGGCTTCGGTGATTTTGATCCAAAAGCCCTGGGTGGGAGGGGCCAGCGCAAGCCAGTCGCGCAGGTCATGGGCCAAGTCATCCTTTGCCTTGAAGCCGGTGGTTTGCCGCGCCAGCGCCATCATATCAAGCGCGATGGCGTTCTTCTGCTGCGTCAGTTCGTTTAACTGGGATTCTGCGCGGAGGCGACGGTAGGAGTTTACCACTCCGCAAAGCCCCGAAGCCGCGATCAAAGTCCAAAACAAGACTGGCACGACGATATAACTGCGCGGGGCAAAAGGTTTGGCCCGCTGTTCATTTGGGTGCAGGTCGTACGCGTAGTGGTCAGGGGTGTCGGCGCAGACGGCATGGAGCTCGGGCAAGGCGATTCCCTCCAGTGGCGTGACGATTTCGTTGTTCGTTTCCCGCTCGGCGATCATGGCCGCGACATCGACCGGGGAATCGTTGATTAATATGACCCTCCGTCCGGGACGAAGGATTTCCGTCAGGCGTGAATCCACTTCTTCCCGCAAATCCTGAGCAGCGGTGTCCATGGAAAAGCCGGGTTGGCCCAGGGCCCGTGGTTCGAGCAGGCAGGTGAAGACAGCCCGGGTGTCGACAAAGATGAAAGCAGTTTCGGCAGAGACTTCCTTCCAATGCCGGGCAATGATGAAGTTGATCAGGTCGACCATTCCGCAGTGAAAATGCACCACATTCAGGTTGGCCTTCGCCATGACGGATGCGATCCGGTCGAGGTCTCCCCGCTGAAAATCGAAACGCAGGGCAAAGTTGTGTGTCGGGTGGGTCGCGAGTGCATGCTTCAACCGCATCTGCTCGGGTTCACCGAGGATTTTTTCCGGATTATACTGCATCTGATCCAGGTTTTCCGCCCGGCTGCCTGCCAGTTTGACCCGGTTGGAAACCATGGCGGTAAATCCATACTGAAGATTGATGGCGATCTCGGTGGCGTCGTGTTTGGCCGCGTATGCCCGGATAAATGCCGCTTCCGAATCGGCCTCGCCAAAGTTGAACAGCTCGGTTTCGCCGAAAGTTGGGTTGCCATCAACAAAGGTCACTCGGCTGGCCTCCAAGGCGTTTTCATGGATCGTCACTGCGATCAGCGGGCGTTTGGAGAAGCGCTCGGATAGCCGCACTTTCCGGTCAACGGGATCGGGCGTAAACGAACGGGCAAAGGCGAGGGCGATGGTTTCGCGAATCATAGGGCGTAAGATTTTTGTTCCCAATACTCGGGCAGGCGCAGCAGGGAGTTGGGCAGCTCGCGATTGCGGATGCGCAAGTCGAGGCTCTCGCGAAATGTCTGCATCCCGTCGGCCCGATAGGAATCCATGATGTTGTAGAGATCCTTGAATTTTCCGGCCGCGATGGTTGCGGCGATGCCGGTGTGATGGCGGAGGTTGAACAAAATCTCATGGATTGGGCACAGCCGGTTGGTCTGCGAATTTTCGTAGAGGCGTTGGGCGATGACGATGCGTAGATTGCGTGCCAGTGAAATGAGTCCCCAGGCATGGCGCTCCTTCGGCAGCTCGGTGACGAAAGATTCTATCGCGCCCGGGGCGTCCACGGCGTGAATGGTGACGACGACCAGCAGCCCGGTTTGGGCCGCGCGCAAAGCCGCCTCGGCCGTCTCGGCGTCCCGCACCTCGCCGATAATAAGCACATTTGCTCCCTTGCGGCGGGCCTCGCGCAGCCAGCTGGCAAATGACCGGCAGGAGGTGCCGACTTCATGGGCGATGAACTCGCTCTGAGCGTCCCCCAACTGGGGATATTCCAACTCCACGGGGTCTTCAATGGTAAGAAAGCGTTTCTGGGTGTTGCGCCCCATGTGCAGGCAGAGGCTCGCGACCGTGTTGGTTTTTCCGGAGCCTACTTCGCCTGCGACGATGACCAGGCCGGTGGATTGCTTCAGGAATGTCTGCACTAGCGTGGGCGGCAGCAGCGACTCCTCGGGTGTTCGAATAGACGGCTGCAGAAAACGAAGGGACAGTTCTCGTCCGCCGTGGAATGGGCCGTAGGAAACACGGAAGCGATGGAGCCCAATGCTGACCGCCGGCTCGAAGCTGTCGAGGTCGAGCGCAGGGGCGCCGCGCGGAAAGATTAGTGCCAGGATTTGGTCGAAGGTGCGGCTGGCTTCGAGCGACGGGAGCACCACGCGGCGGCGGTTGACCATGGCCGTAACCTCGCCGTTGTCGCGAATGAAGATATCGCTCAGGCCTGGCCGGGCCGCTACTTCGTTGATATACTCGATCCAGGTCACGATGATATTACGGATTGAAATTCAGATTTCATTTGTGGCCGAAGTGGAAACCAGCAACACGCGCGGGGCCAGTGGGGCAACCGCCGCCTTCACGCTTGGCGAATCGTTCAGGGTCATGTTGATCCACGCGGGATTGGCCGTAAAAGGATTGGCGGCGTAGTAGAAAGACAAATGTCCAAACAGGGTAACCGCGCCGCTGGCTGTGCTGTTGCGGTCGAGGATGATCGCTCCCTGAAATTGGGGTGGGGAACGGTCCGGATTGAGCAAAAAGGTGAGTGCGCATTGGCGGGAGAGGAGGAGGATCGGACGGTTGTTGTCGCCGGAGATGTTCACGCTGGTCGGCCCCGAGCCGGTGTTCTTCAAGTATAGCAGCAAAGGTTGGGCGTTTAAGCTGTTTCCTGCCGGACTGCCGAGAACCTGGATGCTGCGGCCGGTGCCGGAGGCATCCACAACTGCCAGCGTGGTTGCGGTGACGATTGAAAGATCGATCGTCATCGAATTTCTGGAGTTCGTGACTCCGGCGATGGACGGATTCACGGATGCGTCGAAATCGAACGTCCCAGTCGGCCCCGCCGCGGAGAGCAGTGCATTCTGGTAAGTACTACCCCAAATGAATTCATAGGCGTCCCACGAAAACAGGACGTTGTTTTCGTATTGATAACCAAGCGAATTTGGCCGGTTGGAATCATACATGTCGGGATAGAACGTCGGGTCTTTGGCTGGATCGTTGAGGGTTGCGACCAGCCGTGAAACTCCGCTGGCGAAAAATCCGTTTGGCATTATCGGGGCTGATGGCGCCACTGAGCCGGTGCTCGGCAGCCCGTAGGCGATGCAGTCGATATTTGTCACCGGCACGCTGAACAACCGTGCGGTCACGGCAATGCGGCGTGTTTCCCCGGTTGGATTATGGCTAACCGTTACGGAGCGCGTGAAGGCATACGTCGCGGTACCGAGGTCGGCGGCTGGCCCGCTGGTCAGGAAGCGCAGGACGCGATTCCCGGTTCCGGCGATGCCGGGCGGCATCGGCGCGGACGAAAACATCGGCAGGGTAGAGGCTGTTGCAGCCGGGCCGAATGGATAAAAAATGTGGGCTGGCGGCGTTGTGCCCTCGGTGAGTGAGATTGCCACGTGTGGAGTAAAAACGAGGGCTTTCAGCCGGTTGCTGATTTCCGGGGAGATATCGTTGTTGATGCTATTTGGGTTATACGCCGGCTCGGTCGAGCGCAGGTCGAGGATCGATTCCTCGACCACTTGCTGCAGCCCGGCCATTTCCACCAACTGCGAATGATAGGAATCGAATGCGAGGCCGGTTTGGTAATTCGTCCAGCTCACAAAAAAAGATGCGGTGAAGATCATGATCACAACCCCGGCAAGCAGCAGGACGGCGAAGCCGATCATGCCGCGCTCGCGATTCTTGGGAAATGAACTCGTTTGGGTCATGGCTTTAGCAGGCGATTAATTTACGACGGGCACGTAGAAAGAAAATTCACTGATCGGCAGAACTTCCGCGGCGGGGTTTTCCCCGGCCACCACATAGGGGTCGGCAAACACCAGAAACGCGCCTGCCTCCTCGTCCCGATCCCAACTCGGGTCGTATCTAAACCAAACGTGGGAAGCGCCGGGCGCGATCCGCCATGAATCTTCCCCGATTGGGTAGCAAACGTGATAATCCGCTTTGGCGGACATGGCCCCGGCGGAGTCGAAACTTCTCACTTCCACATCGTAGCAATGGACTTGGCTGCCGTTGAACTTTCCGGCAGGACTCAGCTGCCGCTGTTTCGCCATGCCGATGATTCGGTTGAAACCTTGGACAAACACGACGGAAAAGTCCGCCGTAGACACACCTGTAGTGAAGAATGCTGACAGCGCGCCGCGCTGGTCCCAGCTCGAAAATTGCCGGGCCGGATCGAAGTTTGCGTCGGTTGGCCCGGCCAGCCCGCGGCCCAGCGATGCGGGATCCCAGGAATCCCAATTGATCACAGGTGATGGCTGGGTGGAATCATCAAGGTAGGGATGCGAGCCTTTGCCGCCGAAAACCAGGATCGCGTCGGCTTTTTGCTGGAGCTTTTGGAACAACATCTGCGTGTCGATCGCGGCATTCATCTGGCCGATATCAGGAGCCTTGGCGTAGGTGATACCGTTCAGCGTCATGCTGGGCAGCTCCGACGTGGCGAACGCTGCGAATAAAAGTGAGCAAAAGCCGGCGGACAGAAGGCCAATCATCAGCAGGCTGAGTATGCACTCGATCAAGGTGAAGCCTTGGCACTGCGATGGTCGCATGGCGGGCGGAGAAAAATCAGTTTACGGTGCGCGAGCCCGCGGTGATGGTGACCGGGTCTGTCAGGTTGGCGCCGAGTGTAAAAATGTATCCGTTCGGCTCATACGAAGCAAGGGAAGACGGTGTTCCCGGCAGATAGGGGCTGATGAGCGAAAACTTCGCCTCGTTGATGTTGAGGCCGGCATTGCTTGTGGCGCCGCTCCAGGCCGTGGCTGCGCCGGAGACGCGCAACAGGTAAATCTGCTGGGCCTGGTTGATGGCCTGGGCCGCGGCGATCGCCTGTTTGTCCTGTCCAGCACTGTATAGGCCAAAGACAGCAATGCCGGCCAGGGCTGCAAGCAGTCCAATCAGGATGCAGACGCTGAGTGTCTCCACCAAAGTGAACCCGGCTGCGGCGCAGTGACGGCGCGGTCTCATCGGAATCGCGGCATGCTGAGGTTAGGGCGAGGTAGTGGGGGAGCCGTCGGAGGCGAAGGAAATGGTCGGCGGGGTGCCGCTCATTGTGTAGCTGGCCGGAGTTCCGACTGGCGGATTCATCTTGATCGGGATGCCGTTGACCGTGAAGCCGGTGTTGAGCGAATTGATGGCCGTCGTAACGCTTGTGGTGTCGATATTATTTGAGGCGCCGTTGCCAATTGTAGCGCCGGTGGCGGCGGCGATCGAGGTCAGTTGATTGAGCATTTGCGCGTTGCGGGCCTTGGTATTGATGATGGCTTGCTGGCTGGCGTTGCCGACGTAGATGTACGCGCCGAGGGAGATGATTCCGATGAGGACGATTACGCCCAGGAGTTCGACAAGGGAAAAGCCGGCGGTGGGCGATGAGCGAAATGCCGATGATTGAATCGGCCGCAGGGACGGGACGGTGGATTTCATGTTAGTGAGAAGCTGGCGTGATGATTACTTCACGGCTGGAAAAACTGCCGGGAAGGTTTCAGGCACCTATTCTAGCGCAGAAAAACCAACGAAAACCCTCGTGGCTTAAAAAACTGGCGGATAATTGCAACAAAATTGCGAAAAAGAAAATATCTGCAGCGTTTTTCTATTCCACGGTCGGTGTCCGGCTCATTTATCCACCTCGCTTGCAGCACAGGGAAATGCTGCAGGGGCAGGCTGAGATAGCTCCCATTTGACGAACAATTGTTTTAGGGACAGGTTGAAAAAAGAAAGGGGAGGCCGGACTCCGCTGCTACCATGGAGGGTGCGCACACCACGGATAAAATTAGCGGCGAAGGAAGGAGAGGCCGTCTACCATTGCATGAGCCGGACGGTGAATGGAGAACGCCTGTTTGGCGCAGTGGATCAAGAGACTTTCCGGCGGCAACTCTGGGCCGTGGCCGACTACTGCGGCGTAGAGGTGCTGACCTGGACGATCCTCTCCAATCATTTCCATGTCCTCACCCGCGTGCCTCAAGCCCAGCCTGTGGGCGATGAGGAGTTGTTGCGGCGTTATCAAGTGCTCTATCCCAAGCCCACCAAGTACTGCGTCCAAAGGCTGGAGGTCATCAGGGGTTATCTTCAGGCAAACGCACCGGAGGGAGAAGCTTGGCGTCAGCGACAGCTAACCCAAATGGGCGATATCTCCGCTTTTATGAAACTGCTCAAGCAACGGTTCAGTGTCTGGTTCAATAAACGCCATAAACGCTATGGGACGCTCTGGTCCGAGCGCTTCAAAAGCATATTAGTGGAGCCG
>DATMNP010000098.1:0-8901 GCA_035568935.1 Opitutaceae bacterium
CGCCAGAAAAAGCCTCAAAAGGAATAACTCCAACGCAATCTTCGCTGGCAGCTGCTATTTTTGGGTTTTTTTGGAGATTTGGCGTTTGGAGTTTGTGATTTTTCTTCGCGGTTAATTGTCATTCGAAATTCGTCATTCGCACCTTTTCCTTGCGGCGCGGCCCGCGAATGCCTTCGCTTGGGGTCTTTTCTCCATGAAAATCCTCGTTGCCGACAAGATCTCACCCAAGGGAGTAGCCTACCTGCGCCAGCAGCCGGGCTTTGAAGTGGTCGAGGCCTACGGCTCTTCCCCGGCCAAGATCCTCGAGCTCGTCAAGGACGTGCATGCCATCGCTGTGCGCTCGGAGACCAAGATCACCCGCGAGGTCTTTGCCGCGGCTCCCCTGTTGAAAGTCGTCGGCCGCGCCGGCGTGGGTGTGGACAATGTCGATGTCGATGCCGCCACCGAGCACGGCGTGGTTGTCATGAACACCCCGGCGGGCAACACCGTGGCCACGGCCGAGCTCACCTTCACCCACATTCTCTGCGGGGCGCGTCCCGTCCCGCAAGCCGCCGCCTCGATGAAGGCCGGCCAGTGGGACCGCAAAAGCTTCAGCGGCATCGAACTTTTCAAAAAAACCCTCGGCATCGTCGGCCTTGGCCGCATCGGCGGCGAAGTCGCCAAGCGCGCCCAGGCCTTCGGCATGCGCGTGCTGGCCTACGATCCCTACCTTTCGCCCAGCCGCGCGAAGGCCATGCAGGTCGAGGCCGTTGCGCTCGATGAACTTCTGGCCCAGTCGGATTATATCACCGTGCACATGCCGCTGACCGACGACACGCGCTACATGATCGACGAGGCGGCGTTTGAAAAATGCAAAAAGGGACTGCGCATTTTCAACTGCGCCCGTGGTGGCATCATCAAGGAAGCCGCGCTGCTCGCCGCGCTCAAGTCCGGTAAGGTCGCCGCGGCCGGCCTCGACGTTTACGAGGACGAGCCCTTGGCCAAGGAGAGCGAGTTTCGCGCGCTACCCAACGTCGTCCTCACGCCCCATCTCGGGGCCTCGACCGCCGAGGCCCAGGATGCCGTCGGCGTCGAAGTCGCCGAGCAGATTGCCGATGCGCTGGCCGGCGGCGTGATCCGCAATGCCGTCAACATGCCCTCGATCGATGCGAACACCCTGAAAATCCTCGGGCCCTATCTCGATCTCGGCGCGAAACTCGGCATGCTCGTCCAGCAGATCGCACCGCAGCAAGTCGCCGCGCTCCGCATCACCTACTGGGGCAAGATCGTCGACCTCGACGCCGAATCCGTCACGCGCTCGATCCAGCGCGGCTTCCTCCGCCGCATCAGCGGTGATGAGGTCAATTTCGTCAACGCCCCCGTCGTGCTGCAGCGCCTCGGCGTTCGCCTGGAGGTCGTGAAATCGGCCGGGGACAACGAATACGCCGAGCTGATCGCGGTCGAGGCCGTGACGCCCGATGGGAAAACGTTTTCCGCGCAAGGCACGCTCAACGGCAAAACCAGCCAGCCGCGCATTGTCGGCATCAACGGCCGCGACGTCGAGGTCGCCGCCGAGGGCAAATTGCTCGTCCTCGAAAACGTGGACCAGCCCGGCATGGTCGGCGCGGTTGGCACGATCCTCGGCAAGGACAAGGTCAATATCGCCGACATGTCGCTCAGCCGCCTTACGCCCGGCGGCACGGCCTACATGGTCGTGCGCGTGGACACCGAACCGAGCGAGAACGCCCGCCAGGAAATCAAAAGCCATCCCGCCATCAAGCTGGCGAAGTTCGTGCAATTGTGAGCGGGGGAGCCATAGCGAAACGCCAAAAGGTGGAACGCGCCGTCCCGGCGCGTTCGAATTCCGTAATTTTTCGATAAGTGCGTCGGGACGACGCGCTCCACCTCCAATCATGTTAGTGCCCATTCTCATCGCCGCCGTCGTCGGGTACCTGCTGGGCTCGCTGCCTTTCGGCTACCTCATTGCGCGCGCCAAAGGCGTGAACATCTTCGAAGTCGGCAGCAAAAGTTCTGGGGCAACCAATGTTAAGCGTGTGCTTGGGGCTGGGCCGGGCAACTTGGTTTTTTTCCTCGACGTGCTTAAGGGAGCGGTGGCGACAGCCTGGCCGATGTTTTTCTTCTTTTGGCAGGCAGCTGCCGCCCCGCGTGATCCGAGTATGAATACTGTCACTGACCAAATGCTTGAGGTTCTGGGCCTCCAAATGGGCGTTGTTGGCTTAGTCGGTGCCATTAGTGGTCACAGTTACTCCTGTTTCATCAAGTTCCGCGGGGGCAAAGGAGTGGCTACTGCAGCCGGGGGCTTCCTGGTGTTGTTGCCGATGGAGACGCTCATCGCCGGTGCGGTCTGGATCATTGCATTTTACGCTTCGCGTTACGTCTCACTGGCGTCGATCCTTGCCGCGGTGGCATTGCCGGTCGCAACATTTTTCCTGGTTCAGTCGCCGTTGTTGCTCTGGTTGGCGGCCATCATTGCCTTTTTCGTCATCATCCGCCACCGGGCCAACATCGTCCGCCTCCTCGACGGCACGGAAAACAAGTTTGTAAAGAAAAAGGAGAACTCGCAATAGGTAGGGCGGATTATCCCTAATCCGCCGTTTTGACTCCATCTATAACCCAACCGGCGCGTTAAGGCCGCCTTCGCACAGGCTTCGGCGGCCAGGGATAACGCGCCCTACCTCATTCATTTTCCCACCATGTCCAAACCTCCCATCATCAACATCGGCCTGTGCGGCCTCGGCACGGTGGGGCAGGGCGTGTGGAAACATCTCAGCCGCTCGCGCGCCGAGCTGGAGTCGCGCCTCGGCGTGCAGCTTGTGCTGCACCGCGCGGCCGTGCGCGACCTGAAAAAGGCCCGTGCGGTCAAGATCCCCGCGGCCAGGCTCACCACCGACGCGCTCGCGGTTGCCACCGATCCCGCCGTGCACATCGTGTGCGAGCTCATCGGCGGTACCGGCCTTGCGCGCGAGGTCACGCTCGCGGCGTTGCGGCAGGGCAAGATCGTCGTTTCTGCCAACAAGGCGCTGCTTTGCGGGCACGGCGCGGAAATTTTTTCCACCGCGCGCAAGCACGGCGGGCACTTTTTGTTCGAGGCGTCCGTCGCCGGCGGCATCCCCATCATCAAGGCCCTGCGCGAAGGCCTCGTCGCCAACCGCTTCAAGCTCATCTACGGCATCCTCAACGGCACCTGCAATTACATCCTCACCCGCATGGCGCAGGAAGGCGCGAGCTATGCCGACATTCTCGCCGATGCGAAACGGCTCGGTTATGCCGAGGTCGACGAGGCGCTTGACGTCCAGGGTTGGGATGCCGCGCACAAGGCCGCCATTCTCGCCTATCTCGCCCATGGAGTCTGGGTGCGCACCAACCAGATGATCGTCGAGGGCATCGAGCGCATCACCCAAGCCGACCTCCGCACCGCCGCGCAGCTCGGCTACGGCATTAAGCTGCTCGCTGTCGTCACCCGCGATTTCGAACAGAATGAACTTTTCGTGCGCGTGCACCCGACCTTGCTGCCGCGCGAGCGCGTGCTCGCCAACGTCAACGGCGTGTTCAACGGCATCGCCGTGACCGGCGATGTCGTCGGCACCACTACTTACATCGGCCGTGGCGCCGGCCAGGATGCGACCGCCAGCGCCGTCATCAGTGACATCGCCGACGCCGTCACGCTCCTGACCGCCGGCAAAGCCGTGGCACTGCCCGAGGAAGCCGCCGCCCTTCACGCCCGCGGTGGAAAACGCGTGCGTCTCGCGCCGCTTGAGCGCGTGCGCGGCCGCCATTACCTGCGGCTCACCGTGCGCGACCAGCCCGGCGTGCTTGCGCAAGTGGCCACCGTCACCGCCCGGCACGGTGTGAGCATAGCCAGTGTCATCCAGACCGCGGCCGACCGTCGCGACGCCGCCTCGCTCATCCTCACCACCCACGAAAGCGACGAACGCGCCATCCGTGCCACCATTGCCAGCCTGGCGAAGCTCAAGAGCGTGCTCGAAAAACCCCTGCTCCTGCGCATCGGGGACTTTGCCGAGTAATGGCTTTCAACTTTCATCTTTCAACTCCTCAACTTTTCTAATGTCCCGCATCGTCCAAAAATATGGCGGCACCTCCGTGGGTGACGTCGAACGCATCAAAAAGGTCGCCGAGCGCATCAAGGCCTCGCACGACGATGGCCACGAGATTGTTGTCGTCGTGTCCGCCCGCGCCGGCGTGACCAACGAGCTCATCGCCCGCGCCAAATCCCTGTGCGAACATCCGAGCGATCGCGAGCTCGACCAGCTCCTCGCCATCGGCGAGCAGGAAACCACCGCGCTCACCGCCATGGCCCTGCAGGGCCTGGGTGTCGATGCCGTGAGCTATACCGGTGCGCAAGCGGGCATCTTCACCGACAAGTCGCACACCAAGGCCAAGATAAAGACCATCAACCCGAAGCCGGTGGAAAACGACCTGAAGGCTGGCCGCGTCGTCATTGTCGCCGGCTTCCAGGGCATCAACGATGACGGCCAGATCACCACCCTGGGCCGCGGCGGTTCCGACCTCACCGCCATCGCGCTGGCCGCCGCGCTCCAGGCCGACAAGTGCGAAATCTACACCGACGTGGACGGCGTTTACACCGCCGACCCGCGCGTCGTGAAAAATGCGCAAAAACTGATGGAAATTTCCTACGATGAAATGCTCGAGCTCGCATCATCCGGCAGCAAAGTCATGCAGTCGCGCTCGGTCGAGTTCGCCAAAAAATACGATGTCGTTTTCGAAGTCCGCTCATCCTTTAACCATAACCCAGGAACCACTGTGAAAGAAGAAGTCACCTATATGGAACAAGTCGTCGTCCGCGGCGTGGCCGTGGACAAGGACCAGGCCAAGGTCGTCATCAGCAACATTCCCGACAAGCCCGGCTCGGCCGCCAGGGTTTTTCGCGCGCTGGCGGACGCGAACATCATTGTGGACATGATCGTGCAGAACGTTGGCCGCCGCGGCATTGCCAATCTCACGTTCACCGTGCCGAAGGGCGACACCACCAAGGCCGTCAAGGCGCTCGACCCTGTGTTTGCGGCCATCGGCGGCGGCGAGATCGCGGTGCACGAGAAGATCGCCAAGCTCTCCGTCGTCGGTGTGGGCATGAAAACGCACAGCGGCGTTGCCGCGACGCTTTTCCAGGCGCTGGCCGACGTGGGCATCAACATCGAGCTCATCAGCACGTCCGAGATCAAAATCTCCGTCATCATCGACCTGGAACGCTCGGATGAAGCCGCGCGCGTCGCTCACTCGGCGTTTAAGCTTGAGAAGATATAGTCAGAGATCAGAGGGCGGAGATCAGATTTCAGATGAGTGGACCAATAAACCATTTTTCTGATCTCATCGTTTATCAAAAGGCGTTCGCATTAAGCATGCGCATTTTTGAGCTCTCGAGAAATTGGCCAGCCGAAGAACGCTATGCGTTGACTAATCAGGTTCGTCGCTCGTCGCGATCAGTTGGCGCGAACATCGCAGAAGCGTGGGCCAAGCGACTCTATGGAGCTCATTTTGTCAGCAAGCTTTCAGATTCTGATGCAGAACTTCACGAAACTGAGCATTGGATCATGTGTGTGCTCAAACATGGCTACCTTACCCACGATGATTTTACTTCGCTTTCGGCCGAACTTACCGAGGTTGGCAAGATGCTGGGCAGTATGATACGCAAACCAGACTCGTTCTTGATCAAATCACAACGCATCCAAACGTCCTCTGATCTCTGATGTCTGCCCTCTGACTTCTGTCCTCTGATCTCTATGAAATTCATCTCCACCCGCGGCCAGACTCCGCCCCTCGGCTTCTCCGATGCCGTGGCCACCGGCCTCGCGCCGGACGGCGGCCTGTTCCTGCCGGAGACGCTGCCGGATTTCAGCGGCGAACTCGGCCGCTGGGGGAAACTTGGCTACGCCGAACTCTGCTTTGAGTTTCTCCGCCACTTCGCCACCGATATCGATGCGGGCACGCTGCGCGCGCTGATTGAGAAATCCTACACCAAGTTCGACCATCCCGACATCGCGCCGCTGGTGAAACTCGACGAGCGCACCTACGTGCTCGAGCTGTTCCACGGCCCCACGCTCGCATTCAAGGACTTCGCGCTCCAGCTCCTCGGCAATCTCTACGAGCACCAGTGCGCCGTCCGCCACCGTTCGATCAATGTCCTCGGCGCCACCTCCGGGGATACCGGCGCCGCCGCCATCCACGGCTTGCTCGGCAAGCCGCGCACCGCCATTTTCATTTTGTATCCCGACGGCCGCGTGTCGCCGCTGCAGGAACGCCAGATGACCTGCACCGGCGCGTCCAACGTCTTCTCGATCGCGATTGAGGGCACGTTTGACGATGCGCAGGCCGTGCTGAAGGAGATCCTGGCCGACCAGCAATTCCGCACGCATCACCGGCTCTCGGCCGTCAACTCCATCAACCTCGCGCGCATCCTCGCGCAGTGCGTTTATTATCTTTATGCCTGGCTGCGGCTGCCCGGCGCGGTGCGCGACCATGTCGAGTTCGTCGTGCCCACGGGCAATTTCGGCAACGTGCTCGCCGGCTGGATGCTCCAAAAGATGGGCGTGTCCATCCGTAGCTTCAAAGTCGCGACCAACCAAAACGACATTCTCTGCCGCCTCTTCACGACCGGCGATTACCGCCTCGGCGAAGTTCATCCGAGCCTCGCGCCGTCGATGGACATCCAGGTGGCGTCGAACTTCGAACGGTTCCTTTTCTATACCCTCGACCGCGATCCGGCGCGCGTGCGCGAAGTCCTCCATACCTTCAGGACCACCGGCGGATATCATTTCGAAAATTTCAAGCGCGACACCTTTACCGCCTCGCGCTGCTCCGATGCGGAGATTCCGGGAATCATCGGCCGCATTCACCAGCGGTATGGCTACATGGTGGATCCGCATACCGCGTGCGGGTTCAAGGATCTCAGCCGCGACCGCTCCAGCGTTGTGCTCGCCACCGCCAGCCCGGCGAAGTTTCCCGACACCATTTGTCGGGCGATCGGCACTGCGCCCACGCATCCGAGCCTCGAGGAGCTGAAGTCCAAGCCCATCGTGAAATATCCGATGCGCGCCGATCCCGCGGCCATCCGGGCCTTCATCGAGCAGCATGCGGTGTGAGGGATAGCAGCGAGTAGCGGGTAGTGGGTAGCGAGTAGCTGGTAATTTGTAGTTGGTAGTTGGCCATCTGAGATTGGGCGTTCAGCATTAACCCGTGGCCACTTTCATTCGTCATTCGTCATTGTGAATTCGTCATTATTTCCAATGACCTATCGTCTTGCCTATCGACGCTATCGCCTGCCGCTGCGTGTGGCGGTGCGCACGGCGCACGGTGTGCTCGCCGAACGCACGGGTGTGTTGGTGCGGCTGGAAGACGAGAGCGGCGCGGTGGGCTGGGGTGAGGCGGCGGTGCTGCCGTGGTTCGGCACCGAGACGGCGGACGAAGTCGCGGCGGCGTGCTCGGTCTTGGGCGGGCGGGTGACCGCAGAACAGCTGGCGGCCGTGCCGGTCGGGCTGCGGTGTCTGCGGTTTGCCTTGCAGGCGGCGACGAGTGCAGAAGCCTCGGCGGCGACGAGCGCGAAAGCCTCGGCGTCGCAAAAGCATCTGCCGGTTGCGGCGTTTTTGCCGGCGGGATTGCCGGCGCTCAAAAAAATTGCGCCGCTGGCCGAGGCGGGCTTTCGCACGTTCAAATGGAAAGTGGGCGTGGGCGACGCGGCTGACGAGCTGGCGTTGCTCGACGACGTGTGTGCGGCGTTGCCGGCCGGCGCGAAGCTGCGGCTCGACGCCAACGGCGCATGGCAACGTCTGCAGGCGGAACATTGGCTGGAACGTTGCGCCGAGCGACCGGTGGAATTTATCGAGCAGCCGATTGCGGCGGATGCGCGCTGCGCGGAAGATTTGCTGTGCGGGCTGGCGAACGATTATCCGACGCCGCTCGCGCTCGATGAATCGCTCGCGGGCGAAGGCGAGGTGGAGCGGTGGCTCGAGGCCGGATGGCCGGGCGTGTTCGTCGTGAAACCATCGCTGCTGGGCGATGCCGCGGGCGCGCTGACCCGGCTGGCGGCGGCGAAAGCGAAAGTGGTCTTTTCGTCGGCGCTGGAGACCGCGGTGGGCGCGCGGGCGGCCTTGCGGCTGGCGTTTCAATGGCCGGGCGAGGCGCGCGCGCTGGGTTTTGGCGTGTGGCCGCTTTTTGCCGATGCGCGGTTCGACGGGCCGGCGCTCGCGCCATTTTTGCGGGTCGAGGATGTGGAAAGAATCAACGTGGAGGAGGTATGGAACGCGCTGAGCTAGCCCAAGCGCTGGGTGCCACCGCCGGGGCGCAAGAGGCGCGGAATATTTTTATCAGCGAAAGCGAGCCGGGGCGGTTCATGGCGGCCTTTGCGCAGGCGGCGGCCAATGGCGGGAATGTTTTTTTGTGCGATCCATTGTGGGGCCCAAACGAACGGGAGGAGTTGGCAGTGCGCACGGGAAACCAAATCCTGGCCGAGGCGCAGCGGGCGCAATCGGAAAAATCTGAAATCTTAAATCTGAAATCTGAAATCGCGGGCGTGCCCGCCCGCGGCTGGCTGATGATTGCGTCCGGCGGCACGAGCGGCCGGTTGAAATTCGCGCGGCACGACCAGGACACGCTCCGCGCGGCCGTGGATGGATTCAGTGCGCATTTCAACGTGTCGCGGGTGAACGCAGTCGGCGTGCTGCCGTTGCACCATGTGAGCGGGCTGATGGCGTGGATGCGTTGTGCGTTGACAGGAGGCATGTTTTTACCGACGAGCTGGTCGGAGATTGAAGCGGGCCGGCGCCCGGCGATGGGGGACGGTGGCGAATGGTTTCTTTCGCTGGTGCCAACGCAATTGCAGCGGCTGCTGGCGCAGCCGGAAACAATCGGCTGGCTGCGGCGGTTTCG
>DATMNP010000099.1:0-6608 GCA_035568935.1 Opitutaceae bacterium
GGCTGCACAATTCTTTCCGCTGGCTTTTCGGCCGGCAGGAGCGGCGTGCTTTTGAGCGGATAGCGGAACGTCTTTCCTTCGAAATTGCGGAAAACCACCTCGTCGTCGGTGATTTTTTCGACGTAATCCGGGTTGACCGGCACCTTGCCGCCGCCGCCGGGGGCATCGATGACGTATTGGGGAATCGCGTAGCCGGTCGTATGGCCGCGCAGCGCCTGGATGATCTCGATGCCTTTGCGGACATCGACCTTGAAATGCGCGCCGCCGGTGATGAGGTCCATCTGGTACAAGTAATACGGCCGCACGCGCATCCGCAGCAGGCGGTGGACGAGGGCCTTCATCACGTCGGCATCGTCGTTCACGCCCTTGAGCAGCACGCTCTGGTTGCCCAGCGGCACGCCGGCAAAGCTGAGGCGCTCGCAGGCGTCGCGCAGGTCGGCCGTGCATTCCTTCGGATGATTCACGTGGATGCTCATCCAGATCGGGCCGTGCTTCTTGAAAATCTCGCACAGCTCCGGGGTGATGCGCTGCGGCAGGAAAACCGGGATGCGCGTGCCGATGCGGATGAACTCAACGTGCTTGATGGCGCGCAGGCGGCTGAGCAGGTGGTCGAGTTTTTTGTCCGAAAGCAGCAGCGGGTCGCCACCCGAGAGCAGCACGTCGCGGATTTCCGGGTGCGCCTCGATGTAGCGCAGGCCCTGCTCATATTCGGGATGGAAATTGTAGTCCTGCGCATTGCTCACGAGGCGGCTGCGCGTGCAATAGCGGCAGTAGGCCGCGCAGCGGTCGGTCACGAGGAACAGCACGCGGTCGGGATAGCGGTGCACCAGGCCGGGCACGGGCGAGTGCTCGTCCTCGCCCAGCGAATCGAGCATTTCCTCCGCCGCCAGGGCCATCTCGCCCGCGCGCGGGATGACCTGCTTGCGAAGCGGGCAATCCGGGTCGTCGCGGTCGATCAGGTTGAAAAAATACGGCGTGATCGCGAGCGCCAGCTTCTGGTTCGCGAACAGGCAGCCTGCGCGTTCCTCAGGCGTGAGCGTCATGTACCGCTCGAGCTGCTCGACGGACGTGAGACGGTTCTTGAGCTGCCAGGTCCAGTCCTGCCAATCGGACGACGGGATGTGCTGCCAAAGTCCCTGGCCCTCTAGCCAGGTGGAGCGGTCTTCTTGGTAAGACATGAAAGGGTTTCTCGGGACAGTTAGGGGCCTAACAAGTCCATGTCAAATGACTGGCGTGTTTTTTGGCGTCCCACGCCAAAAAACCCGGAACGCAAAGGAATGGCGGTGCGCGATTTTGTCACGCTGTTTAGGGTGGCATTGTTTCCCCTTATCTCTTCTGCTTGCTTCTTTATTGCCAAAAATCATGTCTCACCACTCCCACGGCGGCAAAGCTGAGCCGAAATTTTCAGTCACTCTCTTTCTCCTCACCATCGGAATTTCGCTCGCCGCCCTGTTCGGGGCCCTCGCGCTGATCGCACCCGGAGTCTGGCACGCCCAGTTCGCCGCCAGCTGGGGTTCCCTGATCGTCGTCTTCCTGATTGTGCACTGCATCAATGCATTCGTTGAATTTTTCTTTCACCGCTATGTGCTCCATGCCCCGCTGATTCCATTTTTGAGCCATTTCTACAAGCAACATACCCTTCACCACGCGCTGACCCGCGTCGGTTACCAAAAGGCGAAGAAGGGGAAACCAGCGATGCCCTGCCTGGTGGAAAACCGCTACCCGATCGTCGATGAGAAACAGCACGAAGCCTCATTTTTTCCGTGGTACACACTGGTGGTGTTTGCCCTGCTGGGCAGCTGCCTCTTTGCCCCAGTCCAATGGCTGCTGCCACACGCCCCGGTTTTTCTCGGGGGCTGGATCGCGCTGGCTTGGTCGCTCTCTCTCTACGAGTTGATCCATGCGGTGGAACACTGGCCGCAGGCAACCTGGGATCGCCTGGTCAGTCATCCCACGCAAGGGCGTTTTTGGCGTAAGGCCTATGCGTTCCACCTGCGCCACCATGCCGATATCCGTTGCAATGAGGCGATTTCCGGCATGTTCGCCCTGCCCCTGCCGGACCTGCTCTTCGGCACTTACGTTGACCCGGAAACCCTCTACCGTCAGGGCCAGCAGCTCGATGCCAGGGAATTTGTCAGCCCCCAGCCGCGCTTTGGCCTGATCCGCTGGCTGGATCGCCGCGCGGAAAAAGCCATCAAGCATCGCCGGCAACGGCGCGCCTCGAACGAGGTTGAAGCCGCTGCATCGCCGGTGGAAGAGGCCTTGCCGCCCGTGTTCACCGCTGTAAGCGAAGCCCAGCCACGGCTTTGATCTTTCGCGTGCGTTTCCCCTTGGCACGCGCCACCGGACACTTTTTTGTCAGGCTTTGATGTTTTCAAAGCCTGCAGTCCTTGCCCTCGAAGACGGATCTGTTTTCCGTGGCCTCGCCTTTGGCGCCGATGCCACCATCGCCGGTGAATGCGTGTTCAACACGTCGATGACCGGCTACCAGGAGATCCTCACCGATCCCTCGTATTTTGGCCAGATTGTCACCATGACCGCCGTGCAGATCGGCAACTACGGCGTGAATCACGGCGACGCCGAGGCCAGCGGGCCGAAGTGCTCCGGTTTCGTCGTGCGGGAGCTCTCCCCCGTGGTCAGCAACTGGCGGGCACAACTCTCCCTCGGCGATTACCTCAAGCAATACGGCATCCCCGGCATCAGCGAGGTGGACACGCGCGCGCTCACGAAAAAACTCCGCGTCGATGGCGCGATGAAATGCTGCCTCAGCACGCTGCCCATCGCCGACGACGAAGCGGTGCGCCGCGCGCGCGCCTGGCAGGACATGGCCGGCGCCGATTACGTGAAGGACGTCACGTGCAAGCAGCCGTTCATCTGGCAGGCCGGCGACCCGGCGAACCACAACGCCCAGTATTTTCCGGTTGGCACCACGATGAACGCGCCCGGTGTGCCCGAGAAAAAATTCCGCGTCGCCGCCTTCGATTACGGCGCGAAATACTCCATTTACCGCAAGCTCGTGCGCCACGGCTTCGAAGTGCAGATTTTCCCGGCCACGGCCACCGCCGAACAGGTGCGCGAGCAAAAGCCCGACTGCGTTTTTCTTTCCAACGGCCCCGGCGACCCGGCCGCCCTGCCCTACATCCACAAAACCGTCACCGCACTCCTGCCCGATTTTCCGACCTTCGGCATCTGCCTCGGCCACCAGATGATCACGCACGCGCTCGGCGGCACAACCTTCAAGCTCAAGTTCGGGCACCGTGGCGGCAACCAACCGGTGAAGAACCTCGAGACCGGCAAGGTTTCCATCACCGCGCAAAATCACGGCTTCGCCACCGATCCGAAATCCATCGAGAACCGCGGCGCGAAAGTCACCGAGATCAATCTCAACGACCAGACGGTCGAGGGCCTGCGCCACAAGGATCTGCCGGTCTTCTGCGTGCAATACCACCCTGAGGCCGCGCCCGGCCCGAACGATGCCGACCCCCTCTTCGTTGATTTCTACAAGACGGTCGTAGCGCGCAAGGCGGGGAAGATTTGAAAGCCGTTTCGGTTTAAATAGATCCACGACAGGTGAAATTGTCATTCCGAGCCGTGCGAGGAATCCACGAGATTCAAATCGACAAGAACAGCAGAGATTCCTCGCACGGCTCGGAATGACAAAATAAAGGATGGGGTGCGAAGACATGCCGATGTGCCCAATTAACTCGAAGATACTCTGACTCGCGCTTCACTGCCGCTGACAAAATGAAAAAGATCGCCGCCCTGCTCTTGTTTGCGGCGACCATTTGGTTCGTGTTCCATGAGCCGGCCGCGCACTGGCGTGGTATGCCGGCATCGCGGGATCCCATTCAGTCCAGTTATGACCTGCCGCCCGCGTTCCCGGATGGCGCGTACTCCATCCATCCGCTGGCCACTTTTTCCATTACCGCCGTTGTGCTGCATCGGGAACGTTACCGGTATGATCGTGAGGCCGACCTCTCGCCACTTGACCTTGCCCTCGGCTGGGGCCCCATGTCCGTTGCTTCTGTCATCAACGGGCTGAGCATTTCCCAATCCGGCCGTTGGTGGGAATATTCCTGGAGCGATGATCCACCGGTCGATCCCAGCCTGATCCCAACTCACGCCGGCAACACCCATTGCCTGCCGGCCGATGATAATATCCGCGACCAGCTCCTGGCCATCCATTACCATGATCTTGTCACTCTCGAAGGCTATCTCGTCGAGGTGGACGGTCCGGACGGCTACCGTTGGCGCTCCAATCTTACGAGCAACAGCACCGGCGAACACGGCTGCAGGGTCATATGGATAACGCGCGTGTCAGATCACAAAATCTAAAACGATTTAAGTGGGAAATTGATCCCGGTCATTCGAAGTTCGTCATTCTATATTCGTCATTTCCTCTTTTCCGGCTTCATGGCTTCCCTCTTCCCCAGCGATTGCTCAAATTTCACCGCGTCTTCCAGCGTATCCACGCCGATGCTCGGGTCATCGGTCAGGCCGACCCTCATGTCGTAGCCGGCTTCGAGCACGCGGAGTTGTTCGAGTTTTTCGATCTGTTCGTAGCGGCCCGGCGGCAACGAGGGAAATTTTTCCAGCAATTGGGAATGGTAGGCATAGAGCCCCAGATGCTTGAAGCACGGGTTTGCCACCACCCAGGCATCGTCCACCGCGCCGCCGTGTTCGCGGGCAAAGGGCAGTGGCGAGCGCGAAAAAAACAGCGCCCGCCCGTCGCGGCCAAAGGCCACCTTCACCTGGTTCGGATTGGTAAAATCGGCCGCGCGTTTGAACGGCGTGGCCAGGGTCGCCATCGGCGCATCGCCCGCGATGAGTTGTACCAGCGCGCGGATTTGCGCACCCGTGACCAGCGGCTCGTCGGCCTGGATATTGATGACACGTTCGGCCTGCACGGTGCGATTGGCTTCCGCCAGGCGGTCGGTACCGCTCGGGTGAGCCGGGCTGGTCATGATGACCTGAAAGCCCGCCAGCGGTGCGCACAGCCGTTCATCGTCCACCGCGAAGAACAGCGGCAGCTCGGGCACTTGGTTTGCAATTCGCTCCGCCACCCACCGCAACAACGGCTGGCCACGAATCGGATGCAAGAGCTTGCGCCGGAATCGAGTAGACTCTAACCTACACGGCACAATAATAGCTAACTTCATCATCGGCATGGCTGTGAGCGTGGGCCGAGAGTTTTTAGGTTGCAAGCCGCGCCCGCTCCAGAAACCCTTGCCACCTGATTTTACTGATGGAAAAAACCGATACTGTCCCGGCTTTGCAGCCACTGGTCAAAGAGCTCTTGGTGCAAAACAAAATGGGCATCCACGCCCGGCCTGCAGCCATGATCGTGCGCATCACCAACCGATACAAATGCGACGTCTTCGTGGAAAAGGAAGAGGAGCAGGTGAACGGCAAGAGCATCATGGGCCTGATGATGCTCGCCGCCGGCAAGGATTCGAAGGTCAAGTTCATCGCCACCGGTGATGATGCCGCGCCCATGCTGGCCGAACTCGAGACGCTCTTCGCCCGCAAGTTCGACGAGGCCTGAAGGTCTTAACGCAACGGAGTTTTAAGCGGGAAACTCGGAAGTCAGAAGTTTAATATGGATTCCTTGGATGTTTTTACACCAAGGTCGCAAAGAACGCGAAGGCGGAGGTGGTTCCCGCGGATTGCGCGGATAAAACCCGGATTCGGAGAAGACCTTTAACCACTTATGGTCACTGATGGTCTCTTATTATTTTTACCACGGATTACACAGATAACCCCTGATAAACGCTAATTCACGCGCATAGGCTGCAAGGAAAACTGTGCTGTGAGCGCAGCACACGCCGTACGGCGTTTAGGCCGTCGGGTTGCGCCAGAAAGCACTGCTACAGCGATTTCCGATCGCAACAACGGCCCAGCCAAAGTTTCTCCGCAGCCTGATCATATCAGCGTCTATTCGCGTTCATCTGCGGTTAAAAACCCGATCTGAAAAGTGTCTATAAGTGGTCATCAGTGGTTAAAACTCTGGGTCGATCCTTTGCGGCTTTGCGCTAAATCTGAAAAAATGCCTTCGCATTTGCCGTGGTGGTCGCCGCCAGCTCGTCGAGGGTCACGCCAAAAAAATCCGCGGCGTATTCCGCCGTGTGCCGCAAAAACGCCGGCTCGTTCGGCTTTCCGCGGTGCGGCATCGGCGTGAGATACGGCGCATCGGTCTCGATCATCAACCGCCCCAGTCCCTGCGCCTTCGCCGCCGCGCGCACCGCGTCGGCATTCTTGTAGGTGAGGATGCCCGTGATCGACCCCCGCCCGCCACGGCTCGCGAGTTCGGCCATTTCCGCCGCGCCCTCGGAAAAGCAGTGAAACACCACCCGCGCCCAGTCGAGGCAGCTCGCATCGATCATCTCCACGCATTCGCGAAACGCCCCGCGCGAATGCACCACGAGCGGACAATTGAGCCGTTTTGCAATTTCGAGCTGCGCCGCGAAAGCCGCGCGCTGCCACGCAAAAATTCTTTCCGCTTCGATCGCCTCCTTCGGCAAATGAAACCGGTCGAGCCCGCATTCGCCCAGCGCCACCGGCCGCGGCATAATTGGGTCAGGCAAGTCATTGCCACCCGCCTGTCCGCC
>DATMNP010000100.1:0-5628 GCA_035568935.1 Opitutaceae bacterium
CCGGCGGTCGTCGTTGGCGTGGGCTACGCCAAGCCGTTCAATGACCCCGGTAACCGTCGCGGGCGCGACTACACCCCGACGGCTGCGCCTGAGGAGCCCACCAGCGGCGGGGCGGGCCGATTCCTCGCGCACCTGATCGGCCCGTTATGGACGGAACTGGCCCGCCGTTACCCGTTGCACGAGGAGTCGTCGGTGCTTGCGGGCCATTCGCTCAGTAGTTTGCTCGTATTGCATGCACTCTTTCAACCCCGGCCATTTTCCCGCCGGGTGCTGGCCGGCGCGCCTTCGATCTGGTGGGACAATCGCAGCATTCTTGGGATCATGAAACGTTTTCGCGACCGGCAGGCATCACTGCCTGCGCAACTTTTCCTCGGCGTCGGCACGGAGGAAACGGTATCGATGCTCGGTGACCTTGCGCTGATGGAAACGCAGCTGGCTGAGCGGCCCTTTGCCGGGCTGCAGATCACCTCGGTGAAATTCCCCGACCGCGACCACTACAACGTCACGCCCGACCTGTTTTCTGCCGGCCTGCGCGTGTTTTTCACGCCAAGGCCACAAAGGGCGCCAAGAGAATAGTTTTCGCCGCGGATTGCACGGATTGTCGCGGATAATAGCGTCTGATGCCAACGGCTAGTCGAGGACGCCTCGCACTATCGAAAAGGTTTAGTTTATCCGCGTTCATCTGCGGTTAAAAAAATCCGGTTCCGATTTTTCTTTCCCTGCGAATCCGCGGCAACTAGCCATGCCCCGTGCAAGAATACGATTACAGCAAGAAATCCAACGACTGGCTGATGGGCGTCCTGGCCGGGGAAAAAGCCAAATCGCCCAAGCATGTGGCGGCCAACCGTGAACTGGAAAAACGGGCACACGCCAAGTGGCGCAAGCGGCTGCTCATTAAAGTTTCAGTTATTGTTGTGGTCGGAGCCGTCCTATTGTTGGGCCGGCATTTCTTATCGAAGTAGGGCTGATCCGGATTCGATTTTACTTCGCGGTCTTCGGATCCTTTGCGAGAAACACTTCTTTCGTGATCTTTGCGATCTTCTGTGAAAATATCGGATCGAGTCGCCTTCACCCCAAGTCATGCACTTCCGTTTCATCGCCGCCCTGTTTTTGTTCTTCACCTCTGTTTGCGCTTTCGGTGCGAATGTGGCCCCTGATGGTTTTCCCACGGGCCAGGATACGCCCGAGGGCGTGGCGACCGACCTTGCCCGGGTATTTATCAGTCACGACGCCGCGTTGTTTGATAAAATCTGCGTGCCGCCCTATGGAGGGAAAGACGTGCGCGATAGCTACGGGATATATTGTTACGCGCTCAAAAAGTCGCTGGGAGACGAAGCGAAGCGCAAGGTGCCGTCGCCTGATGCGCCGAAGTCGGTCGGCAAGGTCTTTGCGGCGCGCCGGCTCACGGCGAATGGGCCCGTGTCGTACGGTTCTACCGTCCTCGGTTTCGAAGATGTGCAATTTGTCGATGTCGGCGTCTATCTGGTGAGCGGCGATCGCAGCCTGAATCGAACGCTGGTGGTGAAGATAAACGGAAAGTGGTTTGTCCACCCGGAGCCATCGATCAGCCCGCTCCTGTGCAAAGGCTTGAACGAAGAGGATGATTCAGTGACCGACTGGACCGAAAAAGAAAAAGTGAGTCCGCCGGCAAAGACAACGCCGCCGGTTCCTGCGCCGCCGGCGAGTAAGCCTTAGGGTTTTTTTTAATCGCTAGGGAGTGCGAATAAAAACTGTAGGTCGGGGTTTATCCCCGACATTCGTTGCAGGCGGACAAATGTCGGGCGTAAAGCCCGACCTACAGTTTTTATTCGCGTTTATTCGCGTTTATTCGCGGCGATTCTCGGTTAAATTGCATGGTTTTTCGGTTTAGCGGGGTTGTTTTTCAGCAGCATCTTGCAGCTTTCCAAGTCAACACGGTGTGAATATTGCCCTGTTTCTTGCCTAAGCTTTGCCAATGGATTCCATTTGTGTTGTCGTCTGATCTGTCAGGATTGCTTACCCTTCAACCTGCTTTCTACCCCGTCAGTTCTACCTCGTAGCCATGACTATTACAGGATCAGCCTTATTTCTCATGCTTGTGCTTCTGCCAGAGATCCTGGCCTTGGCCTTGCTCAATCTTTTGGTGCGATTTTGCTTTTCGCCGGTCCGGATGACACCGTTTCTGTGGGTCTGCGGGACACAGATTGCGCTCTCAGCCTTTCTTCTCGTGACCAACTCGCGAACGGTGCCAGGCCCGTTCCTTTCCATTAGCACGGATATTTTCCCTGCCGTCGGTTCACTTGTTATGTTCGCGTTGGTGGCGAGAACGTTCCGGAAAAGTCCTGCCGCCGAGCGTATCGGGCTGGCCCTGGTGGCCTGTGCTTCGGTCGCCATCGTCGCATTCGTGGTGCTGGATGTGCAGCCATTTTGGTCCGGGCCCTTTGGTCGGGCCAGGTTGGTCGGATGGTAATTTGGTTTGGCCGGATTTTTTCACACCAAGGCCGCGAAGAGCGCCAAGTTCATCGCACTTCGGCTTGCAGATGCGCATAAAAATGCGCACATTATGTGCCTAATGAATGAGATTGTTTTTGAAGTTACCCAAGAGGCTGATGGCGGTTATGTAGCCGAAGCCTTGGGAGAAAGCATTTTTACCGAAGCTGACAATTGGGACAAACTTCGGTCCAATGTGCAGGAAGCGGTAAAAGCATTCTATTTTGACCAGTCTGCGCCAAAGCAAATTCGATTGCGTCTGGTGCGTGATGAGCTTTTGGCTGCGTCTTGATGAAGTTGCCCCGCGACGTCAGCGGTTTGGATGTTGTCAAAGCACTTTGCCGCGATTGTGGTTATCGCGTGGTGCACCAGGAAGGTAGCCATATCATCCTTGAAACCGAACAGCCAACTCACCATCGGTTGTCGGTGCCGGCGCATAAGCCGATCAGGGTGGGGACCCTCAATTCGATCGTCCGGGCTGTGGCACGACATAAAGGCGTGGAACGTTCACAAATTTTGCAAATGTTCTGAACCGACGTGCAGTCAGCTAGTGTCAGGCCAACAGCTTCGCGGTCTTTGCGATCTTCTGTGAAAACAATGACCAGCCTAATCCCGCCTTATTTTCCGGCTACTGTTTGCCGCGATAAATCCGAATTGTGGTGGCATGCCTCTGCGGATGGCCTACCCTCAAATTTCTATGGCTTACAAAAAAATTTCGATGGAGTTGAACAAGAAGATCGCGCTGGTCGCGCACGACAACAAGAAGCGCGATCTCATCGAATGGGCCAAGTTCAACCGCGACCTGCTCGCGCACCACAAGATTTTCGCCACTGGCACCACTGGTGGCGTGCTCGAGCGCGAACTCGGGTTTCCCATCAACAAACTCCAGAGCGGCCCGCTGGGCGGCGACCAGCAGATCGGCGCCAAGATCGTGGACAACGAAATCGATTTCCTGATTTTTTTCTGGGATCCCCTCGAGCAGCAGGCCCACGACCCCGACGTCAAGGCGCTCCTGCGCATGGCCGTCGTGTGGAACATCCCGATCGCCTGCGACCGCGCCTCGGCCGACTTCATCATTTCGTCGCCGCTGATGGACAAGACCTACGACCGGCTGATTCCCGACTACGATGTTTACCGCAGCCGCGCCGTCCCCGGCGTCGAGACCCCGCCGATGCCAATCCCCGGCGCGACTGAAACCAAAAAACGAAAGACTTGAGACACGCTCTTTTGACCACGGATTGCACGGATCTACACGGATTGGTCGGAAGTTTTATCCGTGTCAATCAGTGTAATCCTGGTAAATATATTATTATGTGTACGTTATGAAATTTCACCTCTTTCGCTCGCAATTATGACCAAGTTAGTGTCCTTTGTCAGGATTACATGAGTTCCGAGCCTTCTGCGCCCAGTACGCCCAAGCCACTAAGTTCCAACGAAGCGATCAAGACCGCGTCGAATTTTCTTCGCGGCACCATCGCGCGCGATTTGACGGATACCTCCACGGGCGCGATCAGCCACGAGAACGCCGAGCTGACCAAATTTTCCGGCCTATATTTGCAGGACGACCGCGACCAGCGCCTCGCGTTGAAAAAAGCCGGAAAAGAAAAAGCCTTTTCGTTCATGCTGCGCCTGCGCCTGCCCGGCGGGCGTTGCACGGCGAAGCAGTGGCTCCTGCTCGATCGCCTGGTCGATGAGCGCGCGAACGGTTCGCTGCGCCTGACCACGCGGCAGACGTTCCAATTTCACGGCATCCTCAAGGGCAACCTGCGCCCGATGATCCAGGGCATGCATACCGAGCTGCTCGACAGCATCGCGGCGTGCGGCGACGTGAACCGCAACGTCATGGCCGCGCCGAATCCCGAGCGTTCGCCCGTCCACCAGCAGGTTTACGAGCTCGCGCGCGGCTTCAGCGAATTCGCGCTGCCGAAAACCCGCGCCTACCATGAAATCTGGCTCGAGGACGAACTGGTCGCCGGCGGCGAACCGAAGCCCGCCGAGGACGAGCCAATGTACGGCAAAACCTACCTGCCGCGGAAATTCAAGGCCGGCTTTGCTGTTCCGCCGTCGAACGACGTCGATGTATTTTCGCAGGACCTCGGTTTCATTGCCATCGTCGAGGAGGGCAAGCTCGCGGGCTTCAACGTCTGCGTCGGCGGCGGCCTCGGCATGAGCCACGGCAATGCCGAGACGTTTCCGCGCTTGGCCGACGTGATCGGTTTCATCACGCCCGACCAGGTCAACGACATCGGCCATGCGGTCATCACCGCGCAGCGCGATTTCGGTGATCGCACAAATCGCAAGCATGCGCGCCTCAAATATACCATCGAGGACCGCGGCATCGAGTGGTTCAAGGCCGAGGTCGAGCGCCGCCTCGGCTGGGGCTTCGCGCCCGCGCGTCCGTACGAATTTACCACCATTGCCGACGATTACGGCTGGCACCGCGCGGCGGACGGCACGTGGTTCTTCATGCTCTTTGTACTCAGCGGACGGATCAAGGACACGCCCGGCTGGCCGATGAAAACGGCGCTGCGCGAAATCGCCGAAATTCATGGTGGCGATTTCCGCCTCACGCCGAGCCAGAACGTTTCCCTCAGCGGCGTGAGCGACGCGAAGAAAATCGAGATCGAGCAGATCCTCGCGCGCCACGGCCTCGATCAACAAAACAAGCAATCGGCGCTGCGGCTCAATGCGCTCTCGTGCGTCGCGCTGCCGACCTGCGGACTCGCACTGGCCGAAAGCGAACGCGTGCTGCCGGAGTTCCTGGACAAGCTCGAGACCGTCATCGACGAGGCTGGCCTGCGCGACGACGCCATCAGCCTCCGCATGACCGGCTGCCCCAACGGCTGCGCGCGTCCGTACATCGCCGAGATCGGCCTCGTGGGCCGGGCGCCGAACAAATACGCGCTGTACCTCGGCGCGGACTACAACGGCCGCCGGCTGAACAAGCTTTTTGCGCCGAGCCTGACGCTCGACGAGGTGGTCGTGCAGCTCACGCCGATCATCAAGCGCTATGCGACCGAGCGCAGTGAAGGCGAACGCTTCGGCGATTTCTGCCTGCGCACCGTGCTGGCGGAAAAGGCCTCCTTCGCCAAGGCTTCGGAGGCCAGGGAAAATGCGCCCGCAGCGGGCGCATGCACGATTTGAGGTTTTTTTAACCGC
>DATMNP010000101.1:0-3992 GCA_035568935.1 Opitutaceae bacterium
GCACGAAATCTGGATCGACATTGGCGCCGCTTCAAAAAAGGAAGCCCTCGAGCGCGTCGCCATCGGCGATGTGGCCACCTACGACCACGAATTTGAACTCATCCACGGCAGCGTCGGCGCCGCGCGGGCCTTCGACAACAAAGCGGGCGCCTACATCGTGGGCGAGACGCTGGTCCGCCTCGCGGCGCAAAGGAAAAAACTCGAGGCCCGGGTCGTGAGCGTGGCCACCGCCCAGGAAGAGATCGGCGTGCGCGGCGCGACAACCGCGGTTTATAGCGTCAACCCCCACATCGCGGTGGCCGTGGACGTGGGCCATGCGACCGACCACCCCGATTGCGACAACCGAAAATACGGTGAGGTAAAACTTGGCGGCGGCCCGATCATCTGCCGGGGCGCAAATATCAACCCGAAAGTTTTCTCGCTCCTCCTGGAATGCGCGAAGAAGTTAAAAATTTCCTATCAAGTCGAGGCCGATCCGCGGCCAACGGGCACGGATGCGCGCGCGATGCAGGTTGGGCGCGGCGGCGTGGCCACCGGGCTCGTTTCCGTGCCACTGCGCTACATGCACACGCCGAGCGAGGTGGTGGATCTCGACGACGTGGAAAACTGCGTGAAGCTGCTCGTGGAATTTGCGCTCTCGCTCGAAAAGGGCGACTACGCACACTGGTAAATTATAGGTCGGGCTTTACGCCCGACACGTCGGGGATAAACCCCGGCCTAAAATCAGATCTGGAAATCCGTCTTGCCGCTGGGCTCGTGCAGGCCGCACTCGCGCTTGAGTCCGCCAAAACGCGTCTCTTCCTCGCTCATGCCATCGAGCAGCTTGCTCGTGCTGTGCCAGTCGCCGACCGAGACGTAGCCCTGCTCCCACAGCGGATGGTACGGCAGCTTGTGCTCGGTGAGGTAGCTGTACACGCGGCGATCATCCCAATCGATGATGGGGTGAACCTTGGTGATTTTATTCTGGGTTTGCACGACCCGCAAAGATTCGCGCGTGCTCGCCTGGGTGCGGCGCAAACCGGCCAGCCATGCCGTCGCGCCCAGCTCGCGCACCGCGCGCTCCATCGGCTCGATTTTGTTGGTGAAATTGTAACGCTTGATCCCGTCAAGGCCCAGCTCCCACCGCTTGCCGTAAAGCGCCTCCTGCTCGGCCGCCGTCATGGCCGGGGTGAATTTCTTCAGGTTGAGCCGCAACCGCGCAGTCAGCTCGCGTGCGAAACGATACGTTTCGGGAAACAAATACCCCGTGTCGATAAAGATGACCGGAATTTGTGGCGAGATGCGCGTGACCAGGTGCAACATCACCGCCGATTGGATGCCAAAACTCGTTGTCATGACGAGACCGTCGCCAAACGTCTCGATCGCCCAACGCACGCGCTCCTCGGCTGTAACTTGCTCAAGGTCGAGGGAAACAGGCGCAGTGGCAGCGGGCGCAGTCATGATCATCCTTAGGACATGTCCTAACTAAAGATTAAGTCAAGCGGCCATCGTGGTTTCAGCCCTTGCTGCGCGACACAATTTACAGATTATATCACTAACTATAAACGATTTGTGTAGTATTTCTTTCTTTTTGGCTGATGCTGTGCGCCGTTGGGTTGCTGCTTTGTTCGGGTCTCGGCCACGGCTGGATCGGCCGCCTGCCCGGCGCCATCTATTACACAAAGGGAAACTTTCAGTTTTCACTTTCCCATCGTGACCTGCCTGATCCTCAGCCTCGTGCTGACGGCCCTGGCGTGGCTGTTGCGGAAATAAAAAGGGAAACATTGACCACAGATTACACGAATGGACACGGATAGCTTTTATGCCATTCCAAGCGAAGCGGGAATCTCCATTCCCGTTTGTAACGCATTATATTACAAACAAACGAACTCATTGCTTTGTTTGTAACGTATTATGTTACAAACGAGATTCCTCGCTTCGCTGCCAATGAACTCATCGCAGTTAAGGCTCAAATTCAGCCTTCCGAGGTGGAGGCTGTCGTCCCGACGCGCTCAGAGCGCGCCCGGAAGGTCGCGCTCCACCCGCGCAGCCGCGCGAATCGGTTCATTGGCACGTTCCACGCAAGCCGCGTGGTGGCTTGCTCAGGATCTCGGAATGACAAACCGTTTTAATAATACGCCTTAATTTCCCCCGGTTACTGGAGCGCTCTCGCTCGCCGGCAGCCAGCCGTAATGCGCGAGAAACTTTCCCAACTCGGGATCATCCGTCGAAAGCGGCGGAAGCCACAGGTCAATTTTTTCGCGTTCCCACCAGTGGCCCGGGGCGTTGCCCGGCACGGCGAAACGATAGCGATATCGCACCGCGCGCACATAGCGCGGCGGATGTTGCGGAAACGGATTGCCGGCAAATAAACCGAGCGCGACAGGGTCGTTGTGGAGCAGTTTCCAGACGAGATGCAGCGTCCACGGATAATCCTGGTAAGAATCCATCGCCGCGAACCACATCTGCCAGTCGAAATGCAGTTGATACGGCGCGACCTGCGGCGGCCGTTGCGACAAATCCACCGGCAGGCCTTTGTAGGGATAAGCTTTCCATTCCGCATCGTCATCGGGCACGGCCGCATCCGTCCCCTCGAAAACAACATTGTATCGTTCGCGCCCCACGCTGCCGAACGCGCCGTAGGTGTTCACCAGGTCGAACGGATCGAACGACGTGTTCATGATTTGGTTGGGCGAGAGCAGATTGAGCACAGGCTGGAGACTCAGCACCCCGACCAGGCTGGTGACGGCCCATCCCGCGATGCGCATCGGGCGGCACGGCTGCGCCTCCGCGGCGGCCCGTTCGGCGCGCTGCACCAGCGCGCGCGGCAGGATTTTTTTCCAGAATGAATCGTCGAAGCACGCCAGCGCCGGAACGATCGTAACCCAGTTGAGAAACGAAAGGTTGCCGCTCAAAACCAGTGTGAACTGGAAAGCGACGATCACCACGCCGGCCATGTGCCGCGCCAGTCGCGGCCCGAAGACGAACCACGGCGCGACGAGTTCCGCCATGTGGTTGAACAGCACGCCGGCTCGCAGGAGGCTTTTCGGCAGGAAATGAAACCAACGGCTCAGCGCATTTGGCAGCGGCTGCGTCTCAAAATGGTAATACAGCGCCGTGAAATCGCGCCAGCAGGTGTCGCCACGGATCTTGATCAAGCCCGCGCCCAGCATGATCCGAAAAATCAGCCAGCGAAACAGCCCGATGACCAGCCGCGGCGGCTCGCAGCGCGGAAATGGCCGCGGGTCAAGCAGCGGACACAGGAAAATCGCGAGAAAGCCCGTCTCCAGCAACTGCGTCTCCCAGCCGTAGCCGTACCAGTCCTGCCCGACGTGCACGAACGACAGGTAGAGCAGCCAGAGCGCGGCCAGCATCGGCACGTTGGCAAAACCGGCCACCACGGCACCCGACAGCACGAAGCCCAGCCATGCGGCCGCCAGCAGGGCGCCATCAGAATGCCCGAACCAAAACAATGACGGCAAGTGCCAAACTCCCGTGGCCAATGATTTGAAGTAATGTCGCACGTTCTCCAAAAACGCCCCGACCGGCAGCAGCCCGTGCGAACCGATCAACGGCAGGACCTGGTTGATCAGGACCAGGAACGCGACCGCATAAACAAATCCCAGCACGCGCAGCAGGACAAAACGCGAGAGCCAGTAAGTGGGCGGCGATTTCATCGCCGAAGGCACTGCCTCGTCCGTCTGCATCGGGGCGGCAGCGTCAACCTGCCACGATAAAACTTCAAACGGATACGGAATGGAAAAAAGAACTTTACCGCAGATTACGCGGATGGCCGCGGATATCTTTGTGTCATTCCGAGCCGGGCGAGGAATCTCATATTGTAGGCGGGGTGAGGGCATCCCGCCTACAATATCACCCCAGCGCCGCGCGCAGGCGCTCCATCTCGGTTTTCTTCGCCTGCAAATCAGCCAATTGCTTCTTCGCGCCGTCGAGCACGGCCGGCGGGGCCTTGCTGACGAAGGCCTGGTTTGTGAGGCGCGCCTCGGTGCCGG
>DATMNP010000102.1:0-20031 GCA_035568935.1 Opitutaceae bacterium
TGGCATCGGCCAGCAGCTGCAGGAACTCTCGCAGACCCGCGGCATTCCCATCTCCAACGCCGACGGCACCGGGGTGACCGACGCCGCCACGCTCGACCTTTCGGTCCGGGCCTCCGCTCGCGTCTCGCATCTCATTCTCGAGGGCCTCACGCAAAACTCGCTCAAGGCCGCCATCACCAACGCCGTGCGCGCGCTGCCCACGGGCATCATCCGCGGCGTCGACCAGCAGTTCACCGCCCGGGTCGAGCGCATCGACAAGGATTTCATCCTCCACCTGCTCAATGCCGGCGTCGTGCCCATCGTGCATCCCGTCGGATTCGGCCCCGACGGCCGCTCGCTGCGCATCAACTCGGATCTGCTCGCCGCGGAAATGGCCGAGTCGCTCCACGCCTCAAAAATCGTTTATCTCACCTCGGTCACCGGCCTCGAGATCAACGGCGAGGTGCGCCGGGAAATCTCCGCCGAGACCCTGCGCACGCTCCTTAAGGATCATCCCGGCGATATCGCCGAGACGTCGCGCAGCAAGGCCACCCACGCGATCAAGGCGATCGAGACCGGCACGCCCCGCGTGCACATCGTTGACGGCCGCATCTTCGACGGCCTGCTCAACGAAATTTTCTCCAACGAAGGCGTGGGCTCGCTCATCTACGGCAACGACTACCAGCAAATCCGCAAAGCCACGCGCCGCGACGTCCGGCTCATCTACAACCTCACCCGCAGCGCCGTTCGCCGCGAGGAGCTGCTGCATCGCACGCAACAGGCCATCGAGAAAAACATCGACCAGTTCTACGTTTTCGAAATCGACGAAAACATCATCGCCTGTGTCACCCTGCTCTTTTATCCCGGCAAGCCGCAGCTCGCCGAGATCGGCTCGCTCTATGTCATGCCGTTTTATCAGAACCGCGGCGTCGGCAAAAAAATGGTCGAATATGCCTGCCTGCAGGCCAAGGAACACGGCGCCACCACCATCGTTGCGCTCTCCACGCAGAGCTTCGGGTTTTTTACCGGCAACTGTGGCTTCGAGGAAACGACCAAGGAAGTCCTGCCCGAGACGCGCCTCAAGCTCTATGAGGAAAGCGGCCGCAATCCCAAGGTTCTGGTGAAACAACTCGCCTGAAACCGGGTCTAACGCGGTGGCATGAATGCATACCCTGTCCGTCTCGCCGCAGGGGTCGTTTTGATTACCCTGTGCGCCCTGGCTGAAGAATCGCCGAACGCGAAAAGGGCGGAGCTGCCAGCGAAGCCGGCCGTTGCCCAGCAGAAGACGCCACCCGATGACGTCGGGTTAAACGAAAAGCCCGTGCAGCTTCCGACGGAATATGTGGATGGATTACGTGGCCATATGGCTCACGTGAATCGGGATTTGCACCTGGCCTTCCAACGCCAAGGACTGGCCGCCCCGCACCCACTCTACCAAAAAGCCCTGGCAAAAAGCACCGTGGTGGCGGTGTTCTTGCCGCTGGAAGAAGGCAGCAACCGATCCGTGGCGCTGCCGGTTTTACGTTCGTCCTGGTGAGCGAGGTTTCAAACCTAAATTTCCGATTCTACAGCGATTGCATGATGGACACGGATTGCTTCCGGTCATTCGTAATCCCACGGTGCGGTGAAACAACCCGCCCGAAAACAGGTCTGACGAGGCGGCATGAATGCAAACCCTATCCGTCTTGCCGCCGGGCTCGCCTTGATCACCCTGTGCGCCCTGGCTGAAGAATCGCCGAATGCGAAAATGGCGGAGCTGCAGACGAAGCCGGCCATCGCCCAGCAGACGCCACCCGATGACGTCGGATTAAACGAAAAGCCCGTGCAGCTTCCGACGCAGTATGTGGATGGATTACGTAGCCATATGGAGCAGGTGAATCGGGATTTGGAGCTGGCTTTTCAACGCGAAGAATTGACCGCCACCCATGTGCTCTATCAGAAGGCCCTGACGAAAAACACCGTGGTGGACCTCCTCGGCATCTTGCTGGTTGCGCAGAAGATGATGGACAGTCGGGTGGATGCGATCCCAGGAACGCATGACCAAACCGTCTTGCCACCGGAAGAAGCGAGCAATCGCCCCGTGGCGGTGCCGATTTTACGTTCGTCCTGGTGAGTGGGGTCTTGAATTTGAACCCCAGGATTTTCCCGCGGATTGCGCGGATGGACGCGGATACCGAAAGCGTTGCTTTGTCATTCCGAGACCCTGAGCAAAGCGGTTTGCGTAGACGTGGCCAATGAACGGTTGGCAGGTAGGGCCCGTTGACCCAACGGGCCGCGGTCCGCTCGGTGAGCGGACCCTACCGGGCGCTGCCGCGCCAAAATCCGAATTAAACGATGTTCGATACGAGTTCATTGGCAGCGCGGCGAGGAATCTCCTCTTCATTTGTAACTTATTATATTACAAACCGGGATTCCTCGTTTCGGAATGACAGGAAAATCATCCGTGCCTATCCGTGCAATCCGTGGTCAAATAATTTTTCTCACCCCAGCCCGCAGGCCTGGCGGGCGCACTTGAGCACGCGGCCCGCGACTTCACGCGCCCGCACCGCCCCGTCGCGCAGCACGCCTTGCACGTAGTCGGGATTGGCGGCAAGCTCGGCCCGGCGGACGCGATAGGGCGCAAAATAATTCCAGTAATGCTCAAACAGAGCCTTCTTCAGGTCGCCATAACCGAGCCCACCGGCCCGGAGCCTTTCCTCGTGGTCGCGCGCAATTTCAGCTGGCGCAACGAGGCGCAGGAGCTGGATGGCGAGATTTTTGTCCGCATCGGGCTTCGGCTCCTGCGGAGGACGTGAATCCATGACGATGGACATGATTTTTTTGCGCACGGTTTTTTCTTCGGCAAAAATTTCGATGGTGTTGCCGTAGCTCTTGCTCATTTTCTGGCCGTCGAGACCGGGCACAACCGAAACTTCATCGCGGATGTCCGGCTCGGGAATGACGAAGGTTTCGCCATAGGTCTGGTTGAACTTGATGGCGATGTCGCGCGTCATCTCGAGGTGTTGTTTCTGGTCTTTGCCGACCGGCACGACGTTGGTTTCGTAGAGCAGGATGTCGGCGGCCATGAGCACGGGATAGGCGAAGAGGCCAAAGTTCGGGGAAATGCCTTTGGCCGTCTTGTCTTTGTAACTGTGTGCGCGCTCAAGCAGCCCCATCGGGGTGAGCGAGCCGATGAGCCACGTGAGCTCGCAGACCTCGGGCAGGTCGCTCTGGCGCCAGAACACCGCCTTTTGGGGATCGAGCCCGCAGGCCAGCCAGTCGAGCGCGACCTCGTGCGTGTAACGCCGGCGCTCAGCCGCATCGGTCAACACCGTCATCGAATGATAGTCGGCAATGAAATAAAACGCCTCGCCGCGCGACTGCAGTTCGATGGCGGGGCGCATCGCGCCAAAATAATTGCCGATGTGCAGCGTGCCCGAGGGGGTGATGCCGGTGAGAATGCGCATAGGTGCCGTCATTGGTTATTGGTTATCGGGCCTTGGTCGTAGTTGGTAATTAGCATTTGGTAGTTGGTGGCCTTACCTTCGTCATTCGCCATTCTGAATTCGTCATTCGGACACAGTTCCGCGGTCTAGTCTCGCCGGGGAACCGTCGTCACCGTCTGCCGCACCTTCGCAATGGTCGCAGGCGGAAGCCAGCCACCGAAAGCCATGGCCGGCATGACGAGGGCACGCGGGCCGAGGAGCGTGCCCGGCTGGAGCACGGCGTTGCAGCCAACTTCGGCGCGGTCGCCGAGGATCGCGCCGAACTTGCGCAGGCCGGTCTCAACCGTGAGATCGGGCAGGCGCAGCACGATGGGTTGCTGGTCGAGACGGAAGTTCGACAAAACGGCGCCGGCGCCGAGGTGCACGCCATTGCCGAGGATGGAGTCGCCGACGTAACTAAAGTGCGGCACCTGCACGCCATCCATGAGCAGGCAGTTCTTGAACTCGCATGAGTTGCCGAGCACGCAACCCTCGCCAACAATGACATTGCCGCGAATGAACGCACCGGGGCGGATCTGGGTGTTCGCGCCAATCCACGCCGGGCCGATCAGCGTCGCCGTCGGGGGAATCTTCACCGAGGGATGCACATAAACCCACCCTTCCACCTGTGCGCCCGCCGGAAGCAGCTTGAGTGATTGATCCAGGCGCAGCGCCGCAAACGCCGCACTGATTTGCTTCAACCACTCCCACGGCGATGCGTCGGGCTGGAACGCGGCCAGAAAAGGCGCAAGCGATCGCGGCAGGGTAAAAAAATCAGCGGCTTTCATGGGCCAAGCTAAGAACTCATTTTAAAAATACTCAACCCAAGCCATGCACTTAAACCGCGAATGGACACGAATCGACGCGAATAAGTGCAAGGTGGAGACAGCGGTGTAATCCATCCGGAGAAAAGACGACCGGAAAACATGTTCAAACAATCATCCGTTTTTTCTTTTTTATTGGCGTTCATTCGTGTCCATTCGCGGTTTCCCACTGCATGAGCCGGATTTAGCCCAGTTCAGCTTTGGCCGCTTTCAACAGTTGCTCCAGGCCGTGTTTGGCCACGGCTTCATCCGTGTTTTCCACGAGGAAACGGAGTTTCGGTTCCGTGCCCGACCAGCGCACCAGCACCCGGCCGTGGTCGCCAAGCCCGGCCTCGAGCGCGGCGATGGCCGCGCCCAGCGCGGGCAGGCTTTCCAACGGCCGTTTCTCCCTCACCCTTAAATTTGCCGTGGCTTGGGGAAATTTTTTCAACACGCGCCGAAGCTCGGACAGCGGCTGGCCGGTGGTCAGCATCACATTCATGACTTTGAGCGCGGCCACGAGGCCATCCCCAGTCGGGACCACGTCTGTGCAAAGAACATGACCGCTCGATTCGCCGCCGAGATTCGCGCCGACGACGCGCATGTACTCGCTCACATAGCGGTCACCCACAGGCGTGCGCGCAACCCGTCCGCCGGCTGCCCGCACCACCTTATCCACGCCAAGGTTGCTCTGCACGGTGACGACGAGGGTCCTTGCGTCGAGGGTTCCATGGGCCAGCGCATCGGTCGCGAGAATGGCCAGGATCTCGTCGCCATCGAGCACGGCTCCGCTCTCGTCGGCCAGCACGCAGCGATCGCCATCGCCATCGTGGGCCACGCCGAGCCGCGCGCCGGTAGCGCGCACCTGCGCCGCGAGGCTTTCCGGGTGCTCGGAGCCGACGCCGGCATTGATGTTGCGCCCATCGGGCGCGTGGCCGAGTTGCACCAGGGTGGCGCCGAGCGCCCGCAACACGACGGGGCTGGTGGCGCACGTCGCCCCGTTCGCCGTGTCGAGCACGATGCGCCAGTCGCGCAGTGCGTCGGGCGGCAGGATCGACTGCACCATCGCGAGGTAAGGCGTGAGCGTATCAACCTCCGGCACCGGCGCGGACGCAGTCGTGCGCACGGCCATGGGCATGAGCTGTTCGATGTGCGATTCTTCGTCGTCGGTAAGTTTTTCGCCGCGGGAGTTGAAAAACTTGATGCCATTGTCTTCGGCGGGATTGTGCGATGCCGTAATCACCACGCCGAGTGCTGCCGGCAGTGCGCGCACGGCGCGCGAAACCGCCGGCGTGGGCACGATGCCGAGGGAAACCGGCTCAGCGCCTTCGCTGCGCAAGCCGGCGGCAATGGCCGCCTCGAGACTGGGCCCGGAAAACCGCGGGTCGCGGCCAATCACGACTTTGTTGGTCTCCCCATTCGACGCGGCGCGCATCCAGCGGGCGGCGGCCGCACCCAGCCGGGCGGCAAAAGCTTCATTTATGAACGGGCCACCATAAGGGCCGCGCACGCCGTCGGTGCCAAAATATTGCCGGTTCATGGTTGATAAAACTCCCGGGTGGCTGCGATTTTTTTTCGCACCGCGCCGCCGAGCAGCAGCTCGCGCGCGGGCTCAAGGCCTTCTTTCACGCCCGCCGTGCGGCCGCAAATCCAGAGCCCGACCGCGGCATTGAGCACAATGGTGTCGGCCAGGCCGGACGGGCCTCGTCCGTCGAGCAGCGCATCGATTAAGGCAAGATTGGCCGCAAGATCCCCGCCAACCAGCTCGGAAAACGGCACAAACCGCAGGCCAAAGTCCTCCGCGCGCCAGTGGCCATCGATCCCGGCCAGGCGGCCGAAGCCTCGCACGCGATTGACCGTCGCCGTCGTGAGTTCATCGATGCCCCGATCCGCCTCAATGATGCCATGCGCAACCAAGCCGGCCTGCACCCCGAGCGCGCCGAGCGCACCGGCCAGCTTCGGCACCCAGGCCTCGGAAAACACGCCGACCAGCGCGTGCGCGGGCCGGCCGGGATTGAGGAGCGGGCCCAGGCTGTTAAAAATCGTGCGGCGGCCCTGGGCGGCGAGCGCCTTGCGCACGGGCGTGATGTGCTGAAAAGCGGGATGATAATTGGGCGCAAAGAAAAACACATAACCGAGCTCGGTCATCGCCCGTTGCAGTTTTGCGGGCGGCGCAGCGAGATCGACTCCGAGTGCCGCAAACAGATCCGCACTGCCGCACTTGGAGGTGATGCCACGATTGCCGTGCTTCATCACCGGCACGCCCGCGCTGGCCAGCACGAGCACAACCAGGCTTGAAATATTAAATCCTCCGGCATGGTCGCCACCCGTGCCGACGATATCGATGGCGCGCGGTGCCCATTCGGCCATGCCGGGATCGACGGCGAGCGAGCGAAGGGCCGTGGCAAAAGCCGCCAGTTCAGTTGAGGTCTCACCTTTGGCCGCAAGGGCAAGGAGAAAGGCCGCTTTCACCTCGTTATCCGCGCCAGCCGAAGCCAATGCGATCGCCGCCGCGGTTGCATCCGCAGGTGCGAGGTCGCGGCGGGCGGCGAGCTGGGCGGTCAACGCAGCGAGATCGGTCATGCGCAATGGTCAGAAATTATTTAAAGACAGGACAAAAATCACTCCCGCCGCCCCGACGCAATAATAGCCGAAGTAATGCCAGCGGCCGTTTTCCAGCCAGCCCGACAGCCAGCGGAGCGCGAGCAGGCCCGCCACAAAGCTGCCGACCATGCCAACAAGTCCAGGCTGGATAAGATGGCCAAAATGCACCGGCACGTCAGCCACGGCATTGGACTTCAGCAAACGGTGAAGCTCCCTGAATATGACGGGCGGGGTAAGAACCACCGCCAGCGCAAAGCTGAATACTTCGACCCGGCGTCGGCCCACGCCGGCGAGCATTCCGGTCGATATGGTGCTGCCTGAACGCGAAAATCCGCGAAACGGCAATGCGAGCCCCTGGACGAGGCCGATCCAGATGGCTGACCGAAGCGTGACATCCTGCGTCGCATCGTCCCTGGTTTTGAAGGCTGCCCACAAAATCAGCATTCCCGCCGCGAACAGGGCTCCGGCAATAAGTGGCAGGGATTTGAATATCTGCTCGACCTCGGCTTTTTGGCCTCCCAGCACGACTTTCTCGATCAGCACTATCAACGCCCCGGCAACGATCCCGGTGCAAACGGTGGCTCCAGCCACTTTTACCAGCGCAGCGGTGAACTGCTCCTTGCTTGAAAAAAAGCTCTTTTTCCACGCCGACCAGAAATAGGCGATCACCGCAAACATCGTGCCGGTGTGCAACATCACGAGGAGAAAGGTCATCTCCGGGCTGGACGGATCCAGCTTCATGAGTTTTTCGGCCACAATGACATGGGCCGAACTGGAAACCGGCAATAATTCGGCCGCTCCCTGGATCAGGCCGAGAAGGAGAATCTGGAGGATGGTGGGTGACATGGTGCAAATAGTTTAATGAATGCTCCAGCCTTGACTGGCTTTGCCCGTCCCGTCCAGCGCTTGCTGCACAAAGATTTCAACCGGGTAATCGCTTACGGTTATCACGCTTGACGCACCGGAGCGCCACCGTTTACCTAAACCTTTCCATAAAACCGCGGGTGTTTTGCAAGGACACGCACACGCTCAAAACCCATCCTCATGGCCAATCCAAAACGCAAACAATCCAAACGCCGCAGCGCCAACCGTCGCGCTGCCAATGCTTTCAAAGCTCCAGAGTTCGCCAAGGATCCGACCGATGGCAGCACTTTCCGCCCGCATCGCGTGAATCCGAAAAACGGCATGTATCGCGGCCGCCAGGTGCTCAACGTCGAAGTCTGAGCCCGGCGTCGCTGACAAATCTCGCCCCATTCCAACACAGTCCGAGTGATGGCCAAATCTCCTGGCGATTACGGGCGCATCGCAGTCGATGCCATGGGCGGCGACCTCGGCCCGGCCGAGGTGGTCGAGGCCGTGCGCTTGGCGTTCCGCGAATTTCCCGAACTCAACCCGGTCGTGCTGGTCGGTGATGAGGCCGTCCTGCACCCATTGCTCAAAAAAACCCGGCTTGATCAAAACCCGGCGGTGACGGTCTTTCACGCCTCGGAAGTCGTCACGATGGATGACAAGCCGCTGCAGGCCATCCGTCGCAAAAAGGATTCATCGATGATGCGCGCCATCGAGCTCGTGAAGAACGACGGTGCCGGCATCGTCGTGAGCTGCGGCAACACGGGCAGCCTTGTCACCGGCGCCGCCCTCAAGTTGCGCACGATGGAGGGCGTGGACCGCCCGGCCCTCGCCGCGGTCATCCCCCGGGAAAACGGCCACTTCATCCTCATCGATGCCGGTGCCAATCCGGACGCCAAGCCGGAACATCTTGTGCATAACGCCATTCTCGGTTCGCACTACTGCCGCGTCGTGCTCGGCATCGCCGCCCCGCGCGTGGGCCTGCTCACCATCGGCACCGAGGAAGGCAAAGGCAACGCCCTCATCACCGAGGCCCACGACCAGCTGAAAAAAATTGGCAGCCTGCTCAACTACGCCGGGCCGATTGAAGGATTCCAGGTTTTCGAAGATCATGTGGACATCGTCGTCTGCGACGGTTTTGTCGGCAATATCTGCCTGAAAAGCTGGGAGTCCCTGGCGGGATTTGTCTCGGCCATCTTGAAAAATGAGCTGCGCGCCGGCCCGCTGCGCATGATCGGCGCGGCGTTTTCCCGCGGCGCCTTCCGCGCGCTCAAGAAACGCATCAATCCCGAGCGCTATGGCGGCGCGCCCCTCCTCGGCCTCAAGGGCGACATCCTCAAGGCCCACGGCTCCAGCAACCGCCACGCCATCAAGAGCGCCATCCACGCCGCCAGCGAAATCCTCAAGGCGGACATGAACCACCGCATCGAAGCTGACATCGCGCGGGCCAACGAACTCCTCCATCAGCCCGTGGTGTGACGCATCGCGTCCACCGGGCAATTTTTCGCGCAATTACACAAATGGCCTCACCCATCACCGCCATTATCGGAACCGGTTCCTACGCTCCCGCCAAAATCCTCACCAACGCCGACCTCACCAAAATCGTCGATACTTCCGAGGAATGGATCATCAACCGCACCGGCATCCGCGAACGCCGGATTGCGGCGCCCGATGAAAGCAATTCCGACATGGCCGCCCGCGCCGGGGCCGCCGCGCTCGCCGACGCCGGCCTCCCGCCTGCCGCCATCGATGTCATCATTGTCGCCACGCTTACGCCCGACATGCCCATGCCATCCACGGCCTGTTTTGTGCAGCACAAGCTCGGCATCCCGGTCCACGCTTCGTGCTTTGACCTCAACGCCGCCTGCTCCGGCTTCCTCTACGCGCTCGAGACCGGCTGCGCCCTGGTCGAATCGGGCCGTTACCGGCACGCCCTGGTCATCGGGTCGGAAAAAATGTCCACCGTCCTCGACTGGCAGGATCGCACCACCTGCGTGCTTTTCGGCGACGCCGCCGGCGCCGTCGTCATCGGCCGCGCCACCAAGCCCAACTCCGGCTTTCTCGGCTGCAACCTCAACGCCAAGGGCAGTGTAACTGACATCCTGTGCATCCCGGGCGGCGGCAGCAACCTTCCCGCCACGCCCGATTCGGTCGCCACCCGCCAGCATTTCATCAAGATGAAGGGCCGTGAAGTCTTCAAACTCGCCGTACGCTCGATGGAAGATTCGGCCCGCGAAATTTTGGAACAACACCACCTGCGGCCGGATCAGATTTCCTGCGTGATACCACACCAGGCCAACCTGCGCATCATCGAGCTTATCGCCGAAAACCTCGGCATTCCGCTTGAGCGTTTCTTCATCAACCTCGACCGCTACGGCAACACCTCCGCCGCCTCCATCCCCCTGGCGCTCGACGAGGCGCGCCGGGCCGGCCGCGTGCGGGCGGGTGACACCGTGCTGATGCTCGCCTTTGGGGCGGGCTTGACCTATGGCTCTGCGCTGATTCGACTCTAAGGAGTGGTTTCAAACTGGCATGGCCCGTCTGCCAGTTTGAAACCACTCCTTAATTCTCCCATGCCATTCGCTTTGCTGCGCCACCTCTCCTTCGCCCTGATTGCCATCGCCGCTTCGGTCTTGTTGACCGCCCGGGCTCGCGCCGATCTGGTTTGGACGCCACAAGGAGGCTGGCAGCTTGAAGGCGGCTCTCTCTCCGGCCTCGCCGAGACCGAAGGGCACAATGCCATCGACCTGATGAACAAAGGCCGGGCAGCCGAAGAAAAAGGCCGCTCCGGCATGGCCCTCGGCTATTACGGCAAGGTCGTCAAAAGATACCCCAACTCCATATGGGCACCCGAGGCCCTTTACCGCTCCGCCCACCTCCGTCTTTTGCGCAAGCAATATTACAAGGCATTCGACGCCTACCAGGCAATCATCGGCAAATATCCAAACTCGAAACGCTTTGACGAAATCATCGGCGAGCAATACCGCATCGCCACCGCGCTGTTGAACGGGGCTCGCAACCACTTCTTCTTTGCCCTCATCCCCGGTTTTACGAACCGGGCACGCGGCGTCCAATATTGCGAGCAGATCCTGGTCAATGCGCCCTACAACAACTATGCGCCGCTGGCTTTGATGGAGGCCGCGCACGGCCAGCACCGCCTTGGCAACATCGAGGAAGCCATCGACGCGCTCGACCGCTTCATCAATAATTATCCGCAGAGCATCCTTGCGCCCGATGCCTATCTCAATCTCGCCCAAATGAACGCCGCCCTCGTTGACGGCCCCTACTACGACCAGGCCTCGACCAAGGAGGCCATCACCTATTATCAGGATTTCATGATCCTGTTTCCGGGCGACCACAATATCGATGCCGCGGAAAAAGGCCTCGCCGACATGAAAAAAACCCTCGCCGAGAGCAAAATAAAGATGGCCGACTTCTACTTCTACAAACGCTCCAACTTCGTGGCCGCACGGGTTTTTTATAACGAAGCCATCACCTCTTATCCCGACTCCGACGTGGCCAAGCTGGCCAGGAAACGCCTTTCCGATGTCGAGGCCGCCGCAGAACAAGCGAAAAGATCACCCGCCTCGGGAAAAAAGCTCCTCGGCATTTTCTAGGCCGTGTCCGGCGACCGCGTGCTTGATCTTTTCGACCTGTCCCCATCTGCGCTGCGAAGAATCCCCACCGCCCGTTAACCCGATGCCACTCCGCCTGACCTTCGCCCTCTCGTTTGCCCTGCTCCTGGCCGCCTGTGCGCACTACCAGCTCGGCACCGGTGGCAGGCTTGCCTTTGCCACGCTTTATATCGAACCGGTCGAAAACAAGGCGCTGCTCCCCCAAGCCGCTGCGCTGGTCAGCACGCAACTCCGTGAATCGATTTTGCGGGACGGCCGCGTCGCGTTGGTCAACGATCCCGCCCAAGCCGACGCCGTCCTGCACGTCACCCTCACCAATTACTCGCGGGCCCAAACCGCCGCCCGGTCCGACGACACCGGCCTCGCGCGAAAATTCCAGCTCACCCTCCTGGCTGTATGCACGCTGCGCGACAACCACACCGGCAAGGCCTTGTTTGAAAATCGCCCCGTCAACGCGGTCAAGGAAGCCTATACCGACAGCGGTCAACTTCAGTCCGAATACAACACGCTCCCCCTCCTCGCGGCATCGCTGGCCGACTCCGTCGCGCACGCCGTGCTCGACGTGTGGTGACCCTTTCCATGCACCCGCCCTTCCTCGTCCCCTCGCTCCTTGCCGGCGACCACGCCAACCTCGCCGCCAGCGCGCGGATCGGGGCCGACCACCGCCTCCCGTGGTTGCACATCGACATCATGGACGGCCACTTCGTGCCAAACCTCACGTTTGGGCCTGAAACCGTCGCCGCCCTGCGCCGCGCCGGCCTGAAAACTTTTTTCGACGTGCACCTCATGCTCGACGAGCCCCAGGACTACATCGAGCCGTTTGCCAAGGCCGGGGCCAATCTCATCAGCATCCACATCGAGCCGGCCTACGACCACGCCGCCACGCTCGCGCGCATTCGCGCGCTCGGCTGCAAGTGCGGGATCGTGCTCAATCCCGGCACGCCGGCCAGTGCGGTCGAACCGCTGCTCGACAAAGTCGACCTTGTGCTCGTCATGACCGTGCAGCCAGGTTTCGGCGGCCAGCCGTTCCGTCGCGACGTATTGCCCAAGCTGGGACAACTCGCGGGCCTGCGTCGCACCCGCAGCCTGCCTTGGCGGCTCGAAGTTGACGGTGGCGTCGACCTCGCCACCGCCCTGGAGTGCCGCGTCGCGGGCGCCGACACATTTGTCATGGGCTCTTCCTTCTACAAAGCGACCAATCGCGACGTCTTCATCGCGAATTTTTCGCGCCTGCCCTGATACCAACTTGCGCGCAAGAATCCACTTGGACAACGCCAACATTCGCAGCATAAACTTTCTGGATGTCAGACTGTCGGCCTTCGGCCTCGGTACTTCGCTATGCCAATGAACTCATGCCAGTTACAGTTCAAATTCAGCCTTCCGAGGTGGAGCGCGTTGTTCTTACGCGCTGTTTGATAGTGCCATCAGAAAAGCGCCTTGAGGACAAGTCGCTCCACCCGCGCTGCCGCGCGAAACGGTTCATTGGCCTGTTCTACACAAGCCGCGCAGCGGCTTGCTCAGGGTCTCAGAATGACATGGGGCTTCTAAAAAACGGCTGCAGCATTTCTTAAACCGCCTGCAATGCCCCACGAACTACAACACAACGGCTACCTCGTGTCCGACGATCCTGCGCGGCTTGATGTGGACGCCATCCATGCCTTTCTCACCACCAGTTACTGGGCCGAAGGCATCCCGCGTGAGAGGGTTGAGCGCTCGCTGAAAAATTCGCTGTGCTTCGGCGCCTACTCGGGGGCCAAACAAGTCGGCCTGGCCCGCGTCATCTCCGATTTTGCCACCTTCGCCTGGCTGGCCGATGTATATGTGCTCGATGCGCATCGCGGGCACGGGCTCTCCAAGGCGCTCATGCGCGCCGTCGTCTCGCATCCGCGCCTGCAGGGCCTGCGCCGCTTCCAGTTGGTCACGCGCGACGCGCACAATCTCTACGCCCAGTTCGGTTTTATCCCGCTCGCGCATCCCGGGAGGCACATGGAGAAAAGTGTTTCGTCGCCCGGCCAAAACACCCCAGCGCAAGCGTAGCGCCCGAATCACTTGCCGATGCCATGGGCACGAAAGCCGATGGCGCGCAACTGCTCCAGGTCGAGGATGTTGCGCCCATCAAAAATCAATGCCGGCTTGGCCATCATTTTGAAAATTTTGGTGTAATCGAGTTTCTTGAACTCGTCCCACTCGGTCAGGATCGCGATTGCATTGGCGCCGGCCACGGCCTCGTCGGCGCTCTTGGCCACGCTCAGCCGCGCGTCCATCTTGTCGCCCAGCACGTCGCGCCGGATGTTTTCCGCTGAAACCATCGGGTCGTAAACCACGACCTGGGCATGCTCCGCCAGCAAGTCGCGGCATACGGCGATGGCGGCGGCTTCGCGCGTGTCGTTCGTGTCCTTTTTGAACGCGAAGCCGAGCACGGCGATTTTCTTGTCCGCACCGGTGTTGAACAATGCGCTCACGATGCGTGACGCAAAGCGGCGTTTTTGCCAGTCGTTCATCTTGACGACCCCCTCCCAATAGGCCGCCACTTCCGGCAGGCCAAAATGTTCGCAGAGATAAACGAGGTTCAAAATGTCCTTCTGGAAGCACGAACCGCCAAAACCCACGCTCGCCTTGAGAAACTTTGGCCCGATGCGCGAATCGCGCCCGATGGCATGCGCCACCTCGTCCACATCCGCGCCGGTCGCCTCGCACAAGGCAGAGATGGAGTTGATCGATGAGATGCGTTGGGCGAGAAACGCGTTGGCCACCAGTTTCGAAAGCTCGGACGACCAGAGGTTCGTCAGGATAATGCGATCCCGGGGCACCCACCGGGCATAAACGTCGGCGAGGGCATGCAACGCCGCCTGGCCTTCCGGCGTCCGCTCGCCACCGATGAGCACACGGTCCGGCAGCTCAAGGTCGGCCATGGCCGTGCCTTCGGCCAGGAACTCCGGATTCGACAACACCTGGAACTTTACCCCGTTGCCGTTGGCCGCGAGAATTTCCTTGATCGTCTCCGCTGTCTTCACCGGGATCGTCGATTTTTCGACGATGATTTTTGGCGTTGTCGCCGTCGTCGCGATGGTGCGCGCGACCGACTCGATAAAGCTCAGGTCCGCCGCGCGGCCGGCACCCACGCCGTAGGTTTTGGTCGGCGTGTTCACCGCTACAAAAATTATATCGGCGGCGCGAATCGTGCCCTCGACATCGGTGGAAAAAAACAGGTTCTTCCCGCGCGACCGGCGCACCACCTCGTCGAGACCCGGCTCATAAATGGGCAGCTTGTCCGAATTCCATGCCGCGATGCGCGCGGCGTTCATGTCCACCACCGTCACCTGGATGTCCGGCGCCTTGGCCGCAATCATGGCCATGGTCGGCCCACCAACATAACCGGCACCAATGCAGCAAATTTTCATGAGTGGTAATTTTTGGCGGTTCGCCGGCTCGAATCCAAGACCTATCTTGGATGCGTCTCCAATTGAGCCCGGTCGCACCGGCTGCACCCTTAGCAACAACGATGCCAATTTTAAGTCGCACCCTGGGCAAATCGTTGCGCGACCGAGACAAACCGCCGCCCCGCCTCTTGCAACCCGGCCTCGCCCAGCACGCCAAAACTCAGCCGGACAAAGTTTTTCGGCACATCGTCGCCAAAACACAATGCGCCCGGCACATAAAGCACCCCGGCCTCGATGCAGGCGCGGCAGAACGCGGATTCCAACCCGGTGTCGAGGTCGCGCGGGGCTTCCAGCCACAAGTAGATTCCACCGCGCGGAACGGCCCAGCGCCAGCCGCTGGTGCCCAGCCCGGCGCTTTCCAAGGCCCGGTGCAACGCGCGCATCTTGCCCGCATAGGCCGGCCGGATTTTCTCGAGATGCGTGTCAAAAACGTCGCCCGCCAAAATCTGCTCGCAAATGGCCTGGTTGAAATTCGCCGTGCCGAAATCGTGGTGTCCTTTGGCATTGAGCATCGCCGCCAGCCAGGCGTCGTCCGTGCAAACGCCCCAACCCACCTTCAAGCCCGAGGCAAAGGGCTTCGTAAACGTCGAGAGGTAGAGCTTGGGAAACTCCCGCCATGCCTCCAAACTCAGCACACTGCGCGCCGCATGCGGCTGCTCAAAATAAAGTTCACGGTACGCCGCGTCCTCGATCACCGGCACAATCAGCCCGTGCTGCGAGAGGATTTCGGCCACGGCGGATTTTTCCGCTTCCGCCATGCTGTGGGCGGAGGGATTCGAAAAATAACTGACGAAGTAAACCGCCTTCACGCGCCCGGATTTTCCCGCCCGCTCCAGCTCCGCCAACCGCGCATCGAGCGCCGCCGCGTCAATCAGGCCCTGGCCATCGACCGGCAGCGAGACCGCGCGCACACCCAGGCCGGTGAGCATTTCCAAAAATACAAAGTAACTCGGACGGTCCACGAGCACGATATCCCCCGGGTCGCACAGCGTCTGCATCGCAAGGTAGAGTGCCTGCTGGGAGCCGTTGGTCACAAATAGTTGTCGCGCCAACGGCCCGGCATCGAGCACCGGTTCCAACGCGGCCAGCCGTGCCGCCAGCAGCTGGCGCAACCGGGGCCGGCCCTGGTTGATGCCGTATTGGAGAAACTCCGGCTCGCCCGGCCGGGCGGCCAGTGCCTCGACGGCGGACTGCACCGCGGCCACCGGCAGCGTGGTATTGTCGGTAAATCCAGCGGCGAGCGAAAGCAGTCCAGGTTGTTCGAGAGCCATGCTCATCAACCGCGCAATGTCCGGCGGCGCGGTGCGGCGGCCCAAAAGCGAAAACGGAATGGAGGGTGCGACAGCGGGTTTCATGCAGGCGTCATTTGGCAGGCTGTTAGGAGGCATAAAAAAGGCGCGGGATCAATTCCCGCGCCTGGAAATATAATAAACCAGCATTCAGGCCGGCGCTGGCGCGTGGCTGCCGGGCGCCAGCGGTTCAGCCGCGGATTTCTCGGCGGATTTCTTGGCCGTGGGCCTGTCTTCGAGCTTCGGCGGCACGCTCGGCAAAACGGGCGAGCGGATTTCACCGAACTGCACGATTTCAAGCACGTGCCGGCCCTCGATCGTCTCGTATTCGATCAAGGCCGCGGCGATCTTGTCGAGCGCCTCGCGCCGCTCGGTGATGATCTGCTTCGCACGGGTGTACTGTTCGTCGATGATGCGGTGAACCTCCGCATCGATTTTCCGCGCCGACTCCTCGGAATAATTCTGTGAACGGGTGATTTCCCGTCCCAGGAAAACAGTGTCCTGGTTTTCCCCGTAGGCCACCGGACCGAGCAAACTCATGCCCCAGTCACACACCATGTGGCGCGCGATGGCAGTCATTTGCTTGATATCCATGGCGGCACCGTTGGAAATGTCATTCATCACCAATTCCTCGGCGATGCGCCCGCCCGAACCGGTCGCAAGGCGCACCTCCAGCTTTTTCTTTTCCTGGGTGAGGACATCCTTCTTCGGGATGTACATCGTGCTGCCGAGACTGCGGCCGCGCGGGATGATGGTGACTTTGTAAACCGGGAAGGTGCCGTCATCGAGCACAGCCTGCACCAGCGCGTGGCCCGCTTCGTGGTAAGCCGTCAGTTTTTTCTCGTTGTCGTCCATCAGGCGCCGGCGTTCGCGGCCAAACTGGACTTTCTCGCGCGCATCCTCGATGTCGATCATGTCCACTTTCTTCTTGTTGCGGCGGGCGGCCAGGAGCGCGGCTTCATTCAAAAGATTGGCGAGGTCGGCGCCCGACAGGCCGGGTGTGCTGCGGGCGATAATCTGGAGATCGACGTTTTCCGAGAGCGTCAGCCGGCGGGCATGCACCCGCAGGATCTGCTCGCGGCCAATGAGGTCGGGCAGATCCACATAAATCTGCCGGTCGAAGCGGCCCGGCCGCAGCAGCGCGCTGTCCAGCACGTCGGGACGGTTGGTCGCGGCAATGATGATGACACCCTCGGTCGTATCAAAGCCATCCATCTCGACCAGCAATGAATTGAGCGTTTGCTCGCGCTCGTCATTGCCACCGCCAAGGCCGGCGCCACGCTGGCGACCGACCGCGTCGATCTCGTCAATAAAGATGATGCAAGGCGCATTCTTGCGGCCCTGCTCGAACATGTCGCGCACCCGGCTTGCGCCGACGCCGACAAACATTTCGACAAAGTCCGAGCCGCTGATGCTGAAAAACGGCACGTCCGCCTCGCCCGCGACGGCTTTCGCCAGCAGGGTCTTGCCCGTGCCCGGCAGCCCGACCATGAGGATGCCTTTCGGAATGCGGCCGCCCATTTTTGTGAATTTCTTCGGATCCTTGAGAAATTCGACGACTTCGCTGACTTCCTCCTTGGCTTCGTCGCAGCCTGCCACATCCGCAAACGTCACCTTGTCGCGGTCGCGAGTGAGCAGCTTGGCGCGGCTCTTGCCAAAACTGAGGGCTCCGCGACCAGCCTGCCGAAGCTGCCGCACGAAAAGAAAATACAACAGGCCGATGACAATGAGAAACGGCAGCACCGAACCGAGGATCTGCGTCATCAACGTTTGGGCCGGTGGCTCATCGAATTTTTCCGATTTCTGCAGGATCGCCAGGCTCGAGTCGGTCAACCGCCCCATGGCATTAAAGTGGGTCACGGGCGTTTTCACGCCATCGACTTCGATTGGCACCGTCGTCTCACCGGAAATCACGGCGAGGCCCGCGCCTTCGTCACGAATGACGCCCTTGCTGACTTGGCCCTTTGTCGTGAGCTCGATGACCTGCTGAATTTTCAGGTCGGCCACCATCGGCAGGCGATTCTGGCCAAAATAATAATAAACCGCAAACACCGCCGCAAGAATGGTCAGCCAGATGAACGTCATCTTCGGCTGAAACCGATCGGGAGGAAGGTTTTTGAGGGGGCGACGCTTTTTTTGATTAGTGGGTTCCACAGACATGGTTTGACTTGGGATTAAAGTTGAATGTTCCCGCCACGGAAGTCAATTAAGCCGACCGGCTTTTTTATTCGTCCGTTTGCACGTTTCATAAACTAACCGCCCCCGGCGGATAATCGCGAAGCCTTGCGCGCCAAGGCTATGGCGTACCGGCCGCGCATGTTGCACTGAGGCCAGCAACGCCTCAAATCCCTGCCTCGAAAGATCCCCCGCTCCCGGCTGCACGCTCATCCAGCGATGTAATGCGCGACGGATCAACGCGCGGGGCTTGCCCGCCAGCCGGCCCACATCAAGGGCGCCATCGGTGGTGAATGGCTGGACCGCGTCGAGCCACGCCTCCAGGGCCACATCGTCTTCCGCGAGCAATTCGCGCGTGAGCGCCGCACCCGCCAGCGCATCGCGCCCGGGAGACGCCGCGCGCCACGCCGGCAGCACGTCGCGGCGGATGCGGTTGCGGAAAAAATCCCCCGTCGCGTTGCTCTCGTCTTCGCGCCACGCCGCACCCGCGGCGCACAAGGCGTCGGCCAGCCCGGCTTTTTGCCACGTAAGCAACGGGCGCAGGCGCACCTGCCCGCCAGGCATCAGTTGCACCGGCCGCGGCGCACTCAGGCCGCCTGCCCCGCTGCCCCGGGCCAGGCGCATGAGCAGCGTCTCGGCAATATCATCCATCTGGTGTCCGAACCAGAGCGCGCGGCAGCGCGCGGCGCGCAGTTCTTTTTCAAAGAATTCCATTCTCACCGTCCGCGCCTCGGCCTCGCTAATAACCCCTGTAGGTCGGGCTTTACGCCCGACACCACGTCTCGTCGGGCGTAAAGCCCGACCTACGGCGTTCCATTCGCCTGCAACAAATTTCACCCCGAGTTCAGCACAAACGTTGCGGCAAAATTTTTCATCCGCGTCCGACGCGCGGCCGCGCAGTTTGTGGTTGAAATGCAATACCCGCAGCCGGTCGCGCCGCTCTGGCCAGTGCGCCCACAGCAGCAGTAAAAGCGCCAGCGAGTCGGCGCCACCGGAAAACGCCACGGCCCACGGTTCGCGCACGGGCCGTGCGTCCACCCAGGCCAGCACTGCCGGGTGCAGGGCGTCGCGAGGGAATGCCGCGGTGAGTTTTGCCGCAACCTCCGGCCAGTTGGTGGTTTTTCGTTTTGTCATCCTGAGTGCAGCGAAGGATCCAGGGCGATGGAGCTATACCGGATTAACCACTAATGCACACTCATAGTCACTAATGCTCCAACGCAGACAGAAGACAGGCTTAACCACTGACGTACACTTATAGTCACTGATAATACAAAGTTAGGTTTGAACTCACTGTTTATCTGTTTCTTCCGAATCAGTGATCATCAGTGTGCATCAGTGTTTAAAACGCCCTCAACTAAAACTCAAAAACTCCTTGCCGAAAAACGGCACCAGCACGGCGGGAATTTTCACCCGGCCGTCGGCCTGCAGGTTGTTTTCGAGCAGCGCGGCCAGCACGCGCGGCACGGCCAGGCCGGAACCGTTGAGCGTGTGCACGAGCTCGGGCCTGCTGCCGTCCTTCGCGCGATAGCGGATTTGCGCCCGCCGCGCCTGGAACGATTCGAAGTTCGAGCAGCTCGAGACCTCCAGCCAGCGCTGCTGGCCGGCCGACCAGACTTCGAGGTCGTATTTCTTTGACTGCGAAAAGCCCAGGTCGCCGCCGCACATGAGCAGCACGCGATACGGCAGCCCGAGCTTTTGCAGCAGCCGCTCGGCGTCGCCGCGGAGATTTTCCAGTTCGTCGTAACTCGTCGCCGGGTGGACCCACTTGAGCAACTCGACCTTGTCGAACTGGT
>DATMNP010000103.1:0-6835 GCA_035568935.1 Opitutaceae bacterium
TACCCCTGCGACAATGCCGGTTCGTGACGGAGCAGTCCGGCCTGCCATGGCAGGAGGATCTCGTCGAGGCGCTCGGGCGCACGCGCGATTTGCGCAAGTTGCGCACGATTGGCGATGAGCGTGGGATCGAGCGGGAGTTTCGCGGCGATGCGGTCGCGGTCGGCCTTGAGCGCGTCCTGCCGCGCGAGTTCCTCGACCGTGAAAGGGGTAAACTCGCCCCGGCCGCGGCGGCGCGGGAGCGTCTGCGGGTCGCGCGCAAGGCCGGCACGCACCGCTTCGGCCAGCGAGGACGCAAGGCGCTCGTGGCGTTTGCCGAGATGGATGGACGCAAGGACTTCCGCTTCGGCCGCGCCATGGTCGGCCGCCTCGGCGAGTTTCAGCAGGACATCCGTGCTGCAAACCTTGAAGGGAGGGACATCGATCCGGGAAGCGGTGGACTCGCGCCAGTGCCACGCCGCGTGAAGCACGGTGAGACCGCGACCGCGGAGGCGTTCGCTGCGGCCGATGCGCCAGTCGTTTTCGTCGGGCGGGGCAAACCCTTCCGTGCCGACCAGTATCTGGCGCTGGCATTGCTGCTCGAGCCATTCGAGGCGGCCGAGCGCGCTGAGTTCGTCCCGGAGAATATCGCGCAGGGCGGGCAAATGCAGCACATCGAGCGTGGCGTAGTCGAGCAGGCCCTTGCTGAGCGGGCGCTGCGACCAGTTTGCCTTCTGGCTGTCCTTGTCGAGCGTGACGCCAAAATGCTGTTCGAGCAGCGAGGCAAGGCCAACGCGCGGCCGGTGGAGCAGCTGGGCCGCGAGCACCGTGTCAAAGAGGCTGCTAACCTTGAAACGGCAGAGATCGTACAGCAGGCGCAGGTCGAAATCGCTGCCATGCATGATCAGGTGTTTCGTCGCAAGGCGCGACCAGAGCGGCGCGAGGTCGACCGGCGCCAGCACATCCACCAGGAAGACTTCACCCGCGACGTAGAACTGCAGCAGGCAGACGCGCGTTCGGTAGTGGAAGAGGTTATCGGCCTCGGTATCGAGCGCCACCTCGGTCGCACGGTCGAGGGCAGCAAGGAGCGGCGCAAGTTGCGCGGGTTGGTCGATGAGGCAGTAGGCGGGCGGAGATTTCAAAACTTCAATGGGCTTGTTTCTGTGTTTAAGGCGAAACGATCCTTTTGGAAACCCCTAATGAACGCTAAACTGGATTTTTTTACAGAAGATAACCAAGGCGACGAAGCGTTTTATCGCGGATCGGTCCCCTTCTTCTTTACATTCGTTTCCTTCTTTAAAGCAGGAAAGGTTGGACGGGGTTCGCGTCTATTTGCGTTCATTCGCGGTTCAGAAAAATTTCTTTTGTGCTTTCTGCGCATTTTTTGTCTAGGGAGTATGTTCATGAAAGTCGTCGTTCTCTGCTCCGGCGGGATGGATTCCGTAACTTCGCTCCATTGGGCACGGCGCGAGCACACGGTCGCGGCTGCCGTAAGCTTCAACTACGGCGCGAAGCACAATCATCGCGAGATCCGGTTTGCCAGCGAGCACACGGACAAGCTCGGCCTGAGGCACGAGATCATCGCGCTGGATTTTGTGGAGCGGCTTTTTTCATCGACCCTGCTGAAAAGCGGCGGCGCGATTCCCGAGGGACACTACGAGGCGGACAACATGCGGCAGACGGTCGTGCCGTTCCGCAACGCCATCATGCTGTCCATCGCCACCGGCCTGGCCGAGAGCATCGGCGCGGAAGGGCTCGTCATCGCGGCGCACGGCGGCGACCACGCGGTTTATCCGGACTGCCGCGAAGAGTTCATGCACGCATTCGCGGAAGCCATGCGCACCGGGACGTATGCCGGGATAAAACTGCTGCGGCCGTTCATCGCCATGAACAAGGCGCAGATCGCGGCCGAGGGCGCGAGGCTGGGCGTCGATTTTGCCCGCACCTGGTCGTGCTACAAAGGCGGTGCGGTGCATTGCGGCAAATGCGGCACCTGCGTCGAACGCCGAGAGGCGTTCATCCTGGCCGCCCTGCCCGACCCGACAGTTTACGAATCGAATGATCCTCTTCCCGAAAAGCCCAAACCTTTTTGAACCGCGAATGGACGCTAATAAAACAGAAGGCTTCTTTCTCCAAACCCCAGTCATCCGCGTCTATCCGCGTTCATCTGCGGTTAAATTAAATGCTGATTTCTGAAATATTTTATTCCCTCCAGGGCGAGGGCGAGCTGACGGGCCTGCCGTCGGTTTTCGTGCGCACGAGCGGCTGCAACCTGCGCTGCACCTGGTGTGACACGCCGTATGCGTCGTGGAATCCCGAGGGCACACAGCAAAGCATCGAGGCCATCGTGGCCGAAGTGCAGCGGCATCCGACGCGACATGTGGTGCTGACCGGCGGCGAGCCGATGATCGCGCCGCAAATCCGCGAGCTCGCGGCCGAATTGAAGCTGCTCGGTTATCACGTCACCATCGAGACGGCGGCGACCGTCGCGCCCGATGGCATCGCGTGCGACCTCGCCTCGCTCTCGCCGAAATTGCTCAACTCCGCGCCCAACGGCTCGCAGCACGCGACCTGGCGCAAAAAACACGAGGCGACGCGCTGGCAACCGGATGTGGTGCGCGCGTGGATCGATCATTACACCTATCAATTCAAGTTCGTCGTCGCGCAGCCGGCCGATGTGGACGAATTGGAAGGCATGCTCGAAAAACTCGGGCGCGACATCCCGCGGCACAAAGTACTGCTCATGCCCGAAGGCGTCACGATGGATGCTTTGCGCGCGCGCGCGCCGTGGCTGAGCGAACTCTGCAAAACCCGCGGCTACCGCTACGCCCACCGCCTGCAGATCGAACTCTACGGCAACAAGCGCGGGACGTGAGCCCGACAGCTACGACTACACTTATTCTCGCATATAATCGAAAGTGCTCAGCAGGGCATCATTCTACGCGCTACCGCGCAAAATGCCAAAATCATGAGGGATTTTGGCCTAACAACGGGATTGTCCCGTGATCGCTTTGGGTACAGGCTTCGTCGCATGAAAAAGGCCATCCGAAGTCTTTTGGTTTTTGGCTTGGTGGTTTGCGGCGCCGGCTTGGCCAACGCGCGCGAGTGGACAATCGACGGCACCACCAAAGTGACAGCCGATTTTAGCGGCATCATTGGCGACGTTGTATTTCTCAACAAAGCGGATGGAAGCCGGCAAAAAGTCCATCTCGCCTCGCTTTCCGCCGAAGACCAGACATTCATACAAAATCGCGAGGACGCCACGACTTCGGTCGTTACGGCCTCGCCGCCGCCGACTGAAAAACCGAGGGAAAACACTGCATACGCTTGGCTGACCGATTTTGCCGCGGCCAAACAACAGGCGGCGAACGAAAATAAAAAAATGCTGCTGGATTTTACCGGATCAGACTGGTGCTACTTCTGCAAGAAGCTCGACGCAGAGGTGTTGAGCACCCCGGCATTCAAGGATTTCGCCAAAGATTATGTGCTCGTGCTCGTGGATTTTCCGCGTTCCCACGAACTTTCGCCCGATTTGAAAAACCAGAACAAAGCGCTGGCGCAGCAATATCGGATCAACGGGTTTCCCACCTTGGTGGAGTTGAGCTCTTCGGGACAGGAGATCGCGCGCCAGAGCGGCTATCATCCCGGAAGCGGCCCGCAGGCGTATATTGCCCAGTTCAAATAAAGGACTGAAAGGCTAAAGTTGGCAGATTTTCCAACCCGTCGCTTTGTCATTCTTGAGCGATAGCGAAGAATCCCACGGGATCGGTCGCGTGAGATTCCTCGCACGGCTGCCAATGAACTCGTTTCATTTACCGCACCTGCATGTAGGTCGGGCTTTATGCCCGACATGTCGGGGATGAACCCCGACCTACAAGAAAATGCCTTGCGCAAAACAGTTCATTGGCGCGTTCTACGCAAGCCGCACAGCGGCTTGCTCAGGGTCTCGGAATGACAAGGTGCGTGCTCTATAACTTTCAGCCCTTCAGTTATTCAGCCTTTCAGTCCTTCCCTCTCACCGCCGGCGGCGCTTGATATCGAGCTGCACCACGGAAGAGCGGACGAAACTTTCGAGGCGCTCGATTTCGGCCGGATCCAGCGAATCCTTGCCTTTGAGCGCTTCTTCCGCGCGCTTCATGGCGGCTTCAACGGCATGTTCGTCGATTTTTTCCTCGTTGATGGCGCTCTCGGCCAGAATGGAAATCTTGTCGGCGCTAATTTGGGCAAAGCCCCCGCCCACGGCGAGCAACTGGGTCGCGCCTCCCTTGGTCACGCGCAACTCGCCGTAACCCACCTGCGTGAGCAACGGAATGTGGCCGGGCAGGACGCCGATCTCGCCCTCGACGGTCGGGATGACGACGCTGTCGATCGTGTCGGAGTAAACCCGCGCCTCGGGCGTGACGATTTCGAGAGTAAGTGACATTTATTGAAATCTTATTTTAACTACAAAGACACGGAGGACACGGCGAAGGATTCGGATTAAAAATCTCTGTGCTCTTCGTGTCTCCGTGGTTCAGAACTAACTATTTCTTACTCGTCGCGAGCACCTCGTCGATGCCGCCTTTCATGTAGAAATCGCCTTCGGGCACGCTGTCGAGTTCGCCGTCGAGGATCATCTTGAATCCGCGAACGGTGTCCTTGACGGAAACGTATTTGCCGGGCGAACCGGTGAAAACCTCGGCCACATGGAACGGCTGCGAGAGAAAGCGCTGGATTTTGCGCGCGCGATAGACCGTCTGCTTGTCCTCCGGCGAAAGTTCGTCGAGGCCGAGGATCGCGATGATATCCTGGAGATCCTTGTAGCGCTGGAGCACGCGCTGCACTTCGCGGGCGACGAAATAGTGTTCCTCGCCGACGATGTCGGCCTGGAGCGCCTTCGAGACGGACGCGAGCGGATCGACGGCCGGGTAAATGCCGAGTTCGGCGATGGAGCGCTCGAGCACGATGGTCGAGTCCAGGTGGGCGAAGGTATTCGCCGGCGCGGGGTCGGTGAGATCGTCGGCAGGGACGTAAACGGCCTGGAATGACGTGATGGAGCCCTTTTTCGTCGAGGTAATGCGTTCCTGCAGCAGGCCCATTTCGTTGGCGAGCGTCGGCTGGTAACCGACGGCGGACGGCGAGCGGCCGAGCAGCGCGGACACTTCGGAGCCGGCCTGCGAAAAGCGGAAAATGTTATCGACGAAGAGAAGCACGTCCTGGTTTTTCTCGTCGCGGAAATATTCCGTCATCGCGAGGGCCGAAAGCGCCACGCGCATGCGGGCGCCCGGGGGCTCGTTCATCTGGCCGTAAACCAGCGCGACCTTCGACTTGCTCAGGTCCTTCTGGTCGATGACGCCGGCCTCCGACATTTCGTGGTAAAGATCGTTGCCCTCGCGCGAGCGCTCACCGACGCCGGCAAACACGGAGTAACCACCGTGGGCCTTGGCGATGTTGTTGATGAGTTCCATGATGACGACGGTCTTGCCGACGCCGGCACCGCCGAACGCGCCGACCTTGCCGCCCTTGGTGAAAGGCGCAATGAGGTCGATGACCTTGATGCCGGTCTCGAGGATGTCGGCCTTGGTGTCCTGGTCGACGAGCGCAGGCGCCGGACGGTGGATGGGATATCTTTTCGTGAATGAAACCGGCCCGCGATTGTCCACCGCGTCGCCGGTGACATTGAAGATGCGGCCGAGGACGCCGTCGCCCACGGGCACGGAAATCGGCGAGCCTGTGTCGGTCACGTCCATGCCGCGCTTGAGGCCTTCGGAGGATGACATCGCGATCGCGCGGGCCACGCCGCCGCCGAGGTGCTGCTGCACCTCGAGCGTGAGCAGTTCCTGCTTGCCACCGACGGTAAACGCGATGGTGAGCGCCTGGTAGATGGGCGGGATGGACTTTTCCGCAAACTGGACGTCAACGACGGGGCCGATGACTTGGACGATTTTTCCGGTGTTCATTTTTTAAAGGATGGGAGGAGTCAGGATCCAGGATTCAGGAGAATTTAAGCGGCGAAAGAGGCGGCGGCGATTTCGAGGATTTCCTGCGTGATCGCGGCCTGGCGGGCCTTGTTGTACTCGAGGGTGAGGTCGCCGAGGATTTTCGTGGCGTTGTCCTTGGCGGTTTTCATCGCGACCATGCGCGCGCTGTGCTCGGACGCCTTGGCCGAGAGCACAAACTGAAAAATCTGGCGGTTCACGTAAAAGGGCAGCAACGCCTTGAGCACCGCCTCCACGTTGGGCTCAAAAAGAATTTCGCGCGAATCGGCCTCCCCCGTTGCGACCGCGACCCCGTGAATGCGCAGCTCCTTGATAAACTGGCAGAGATTTTCGAGCGGGAGCAGCGGCCGGCAGATCGATTCCTGGATCAGCGTGTTCTTAAAACGCGGATAAATGACCTCGATCGTGTCGATGGTGCCCTCGAGATATTGTTTCACCATGAACTCGGCGATGACCTTGACCTCATTGAACGGCACGCGGTCGTGCACCTGGAAGTCGGCCACCATGTCGCGCTTCGTGCGGGCGAGGAACTGGGCGCCCTTGCGGCCGATGGCGTAAAATTTCGCCGGTGTTTTGATTTCAGCCGCGATCTTGAAGAGATTGCCGTTGAGCGGACCGCAGAGGCCCTTGTCGGTCGTGACGAGCAGAATGCCGCGGGTCTTTACTTCGCGCTTGGTCAGGAACGGATGCGCCGACTCGTCCACGCGCGAAGCCAGTGAAGCGAGCATGTCGGCCATCAACTGGGCATAGGGCCGGCCGGCAAGCGCGGCGGCCTGCGCCTTCTTCATTTTCGACGCAGCCACCAGCTCCATCGCCTTGGTAATCTGGCGGGTGTTCTTTACGGACTTAATCCTGCGCCGTATGTCTCTGGTTGAAGGCAT
>DATMNP010000104.1:0-20130 GCA_035568935.1 Opitutaceae bacterium
TATGCCCGATGCGATGCTGGCAGCCACCCGGTCGGCCAATTCAGCCCTCGCCTCAGCCGGGAGAGCCAAGGCAGCGGCGGTGATTTCTTCGATTGAGACGGTCATGGCTGATGGACGGAATTATCGTTCCCGTCGGATTGAAAGTCAATTCGACGGTTGTGGTCGTGTCAGCGGCTAAATTCGCGGCATCCGCGAGCTCGCGGGCGGAAGCGACCAATTGGCGCTTGGAACTGCAAGCCAGGGAACAGGGCTTCGTCATTTCAGCTGCCCGACCCCAAATTCCTTGCTGGTCAGGCGTAGGCGTCGGGGAAAAGCGGTGTGTCAACCCCTTCTTCGGGCCGTGCTTGTCACCGGCCGGATGTAAGGTTAATTGTTGGTGGTTCGGATCGTATGTCGCGCCTTCGCATTGTTACCTTCAACATCGCCCATGGTCGTGGCCTCATGCCCGTCTCCGGCCTTACTTCGCGTCGCCGGCTCGAGGCGCGCCTGCAAAAAATCGCGCATTTGATCCAACGTTTGGAGCCCGACATCGTCGCCCTCCAGGAGATCGATGAAAATTCCCGCTGGGCTGGCAGCTTTGATCATCTTGAGTTCCTGCGCCACCACACCGGGTTCCCCCATGCGATCTTCGGCGTCAACAACCGCCATAACGGCCGCCTCCACCTCAATTATGGCAATGCCCTGTTGTCGCGCCATCCGATCCTTGGGTGGGAGACCATCACTTTCGGCCAGCGTCGCATCGGCGAGAAAGGGTTTCTTTTCGCCGAGATCGACATCCATGGCTGCCGCGTGCCGGTCGTGAACCTCCATCTCCACTTCGGTGCGCGCGAGCGGCGGTTTCTCCAGCTCCGGCAGCTCACCGACTACCTGAAAGAGAAGCAGCGCCACCGCCATGCCCACTGGCACATGCCTCCCATCCTTTGTGGCGATCTCAACAACCCGCCGCATGTCCCCGATGCCACCGCCTCGCTGCTCACTTACTTCTCGAGCCACGGCGACTACACGTTGCATCCCGGGGCGGGCGTGCACACATTCCCATCGCCCTGGCCGCGCCGCACGCTCGACTTTGTTTTTCTTCCACCGCGCTGCATCGAGCCGCGCTGCGAAGTCATCCGCACGCTGCTTTCCGACCATCGTCCGGTGATGGTTGAGTTTGCCCTGGGCAACTCAATCGACCACGGGTGACACGGATAAAATCGCCAGGAACAGCAGAGATTCCTCGGATGGCTGCCAATGAACTCGTTTCCCTGCACTGTAGGTCGGGCTTTACGCCCGACATGTCGGGGATAAACCCCGACCTACAAGAAAATGTCTTGTGCGAATCGGTTCATTGGCGCGTTCCACGCAAGCCGCGCAGTGGCTTGCTCAGGGTCTCGGAATGACAAAATAAAGGATGGGTCGCAAAGGCATACCGATGTGACCAAGTAAATCGAAAATGCTTTAAAGCCATTTCTGGCCCCAATCTGCTAATCCGTGTCCATCTGTGTCATCCGTGGTTAAAAACCACGTTCCCTGCAGAATCCTTTTGCGCCCGGCGCAACTTTTTGCGGTCATTAACACCCATGTCCCGCCTCACCGACGCCTTTGCCCGCGCCAAGAAAGAAAATCGTGCGGCCTTTGTCGCCTACCTCTGCGCAGGCGATCCCGATTTCGACACCTCTCTCGCGGCCTGCCGCACGCTGATCTCGGCCGGGGTGGATGTGCTTGAGCTCGGCGCACCTTTCTCCGATCCGCTGGCCGATGGCATCGCCAACCAGCTCGCCGCCCAACGAGCCCTCGAGGCTGGCATGACGACGGCGCGTGTTTTGGACTTGGCCAAGCGCGTCCGTGGCTCGACGGCGGTGCCGCTTGTTCTCTACACGTACTACAATCTCGTTTTCGCCCACGGCATCGATGCCTTCGTGCACAGGGCCAAGGCGGCCGGGATCGATGCGCTGCTCGTGCTCGATTTGCCGCCGGAGGAGGCAGGCGAACTGCTGGCGGTGTGCCAGTCGCATGAAATGGGCACGGTTTTCATCGTCGCACCGACGACGCCCCCCTCGCGCATCGCCAAAATCTGCGCTGCGGCCACCAGCTTTATTTACTATGTCTCACGCGAAGGCGTCACCGGCGTGCGCGACCAGCTTGCGGCGGGCATCCCGGCGGCCGTCGCGCAAATCAAGCAACACACGCAGCTGCCGGTCGCGGTCGGTTTCGGCATCTCGACCCGCGCGCAGGTGGCCGAGGTTGCCGCCCATGCCGACGGTGTGGTCGTGGGCAGTGCGCTCGTCAATATCATCAAGGCCAACCAGCCCGACCGCATCCAAATCGTCACGCAGCTCCTGGCCCATGCGACTGACCTGGCCGCGGGCACGCGCCGTAATTGATGATAGAGCATTTAAAATCAAGCATCTGCCGACGAAATTTTGCCACGAAGGATCGCATAGAAATACCGGTTCATAACAGCAACCCCCCGCGTTTTCTTTGAGTGCTTTGTGACCTTTTGTGGCTAAATATTTTCGAAACCGCCCTAACCGCCTATCACCCATGCCCCGACGAATCCTGCTGATCGACGACGACCGCCTGCAGTTTCGTTACACGCAGGCGCAGTTTAAGAATTTCCGGGCCGATCGCTACGATCTCGATTGGGCCGAGACTTACGAGGAAGGCCTCGCGCAGCTGCTCAGTGGCGACTACCGTGCCTGCCTCCTCGACTACCAGCTCGGCTCGCGCGACGGGCTGGAGCTCATCCGTGAAGCGGTTGCGAAAAACTGCCGCACGCCGATCATTTTTCTCACGGCGGAGTCCTCGGAGAATGTCGACATCCAGGCGATGAATTTGGGCGCGCTCGATTATCTCATCAAGGGCGAGATCACGCCGCGCATGCTGGAGCGTTCATTGCGTTATGCGCTGAAACTCGACGAAACGCTGGGTGCGTTGCGCGAGCTCGCCACGCACGACCAGCTCACGGGCCTGCTCAACCGGCGCGAGTTCGACCGCCTGCTGGCCGAGGAGGTTGAGCGTTCGCGGCGTTTCGGGCGCCCGTTCGCCCTCGTGCTGGGCGACATCGATCACTTCAAGGAGATCAATGACCGCCATGGGCACCAGGCGGGCGATGCGGTGCTGCAGGAAGTTTCGCGGCGGATGGCCACCGGCCTGCGTTCAGTGGACCGGCTGGCGCGGTTTGGCGGCGAGGAGCTGGCAATGATCCTGATGGAAACCGACCGCGCTGCCGCGCTCGAGGCGGCGCAGCGGGCCGGGGCCGAGCTGGAGTGCGCCCCGATCAAGGCCAATGGCGGGACAAATGTGCGGGTGACGATGAGCTTTGGCGTGGCGGTGATGCCGCAGGATGCGGATTCGGTCGAGGCGCTCGTGGCCGCGGCGGACAAGGCGCTCTATGCGGCAAAGGCGCGCGGGCGCAACTGCGCGGTGGCGGCGACAAGTGCGTAGCGCCCGCGGTTCAAGGTTCCCGGTTCAAAGTTCAAGGTTTAACCGAACTGCTCCGAAAGAAAAAACGGATGCCGAAGGGAAAACTTTGAACTTTGAACCTTTGCCAGATCACGTCGCGTTCGCCGGATTGGGCACGGGTTCGACCGTCTCCGCGGTTTCGGAGGCTTCGCTTTCAAAGGGATAGAGTTTGGTGAAGTGGGTGAATTCAATGAGCTCAAAGCGGCCGTCGAGGTGCTCGACGACGGCGGTGAGCGATTCGACCCAGTCGCCGGAATTCAAGTAGTGGATCTCGCCGAGCATTTTGTCCGCCGCGGTGTGGATGTGTCCGCACATGACGCCAATGCAGCCGCGGCGCCGGGCGAGGGCGGCGATGTGATCCTCGAATTTCGAAACGTGGCTGACGGCGGATTTGACGCGCGCTTTCACGGCCTTGCTCAGGGAATAGTATTCCTTGCCGCGCCACGCGCGCCAGTGGTTGTAGAGGCGGTTCAGGCGCATGAGCGCGCGATAACCCCAGTCGCCGATGTAGGCGAGAAAGACAAAGTTCTGGGTGATGGTGTCGAACACGTCGCCGTGCAGCACGAGATAGCGCCCGCGCACGGATTCGTGGATGTAGTCCTCGACGATGCGCAGGTTTTCAAACTCGAGCGGCAAAATCTTGGCGAGCACGTCGTCGTGGTTGCCGCGGAGGTAGATGACCTCGGTGTCGCGTTTTTCGAGTTTCTTCAGGACGATGCGGACGAAGCGCGTGTGCGACTTGGGCCAGTGGCCGCCTTTCTTGAGCACCCAGCTGTCGATGATGTCCCCGTTGAGGATGAGTTTCTCGCAACGGGTGTGCTTGAGAAAATGGTTAATCTCATGAATTTTGCAGTCGAAGGTGCCAAGGTGAACATCGGAGATGATCACCGTTTTGACCCTAAGTGACTTCAGATCGTTCGGCATCGCGGTTAGCAGGCTGTTGAGGCTAACAAAATTGGGGCAGGCGGGCTAGGGGCGCGGCGAAGAAGTCACGCAATCTTCACCTGCCGGTGCGGCCCCATTCAGTTTTGCCGCAACTGGCCTGGCCGGCCCCATGATTTTGAGGCTGCGCGGCAGCACCGTGACCTCGACATTGGCGGTGGTGTCATGCGTCTCGCCGTCGGTGTGGAGGCGGCCGGGCGCGGTGCGTTCGATGATGAAGTGGCCGCCGCGCAGGCGTTCCACGCTCGGGCTGCCGTCGAGGGTGTTGGTGAAGAGGCGCACGGCGAGAGGGAGGGCGTTGAAAAATCCGACGGACTTGATGGCGATGAGGTCGAGCGAGCCGTCATCCACGCAGGCGCCGGGCGCGATCATGGCGTCGTTGCCGTATTGGTCGGAGTTGGCGACCGTGATGAGAAAGGCGCGGGTGGCGAGCGTCTTGCCGTTGGTGATGATAAAAGCCTGGGGCTTGAAGGAAAAATAGGTGCCCAAGGCCGTGCGCACGTAGGCCGGCAGGCCGCGCCGGGTCAGCTGGTTGAAGCGAAAACTGATTTCGGCGTCGAAACCGATGCCCATGGCATTGAAGAAGGGCCGGCCGTTGGCGAGGCCGGTGTCGATTTCGCGCACCTGGCCGTGCAGGAGGGTGCGGAACGCTCCCCGGCCCGGCCCGGGGATGCCCAGGTGGCGGCCGAGGCCGTTGCCGGAGCCGCAGGGAATGAGGCCGAGCGCGGCGTCGTTGTGCACCAGGGCCTGGGCGACTTCATTCATCGTGCCGTCGCCGCCGACGGCCACGATGAGGCCGCAGCCGTCATCGATGGCGCGGCGGGCGAGTTCGGTGGCGTGGAGCGGGCGCTCGGTGACGACGAGATCCGCGTCGAGCTTGTGCTCGGCGATGAAGGCATGGCAGCGCGCGAGCAGCGATGGATCGTGCTGGTTGCGGCCGGAACAGGGATTGAAAATGAACCGGGTCTTTAACATGAGGCGAGTTGCAGCGAAGGCGGGAGCGAGGCCGGCTGGGCGAGCTCGACCAGGTCGCGTTCGAAACCGGCGACGATGGCGTCCCACGGTATCATTTCAGCGGTGGTGCGTGCAGCCGGGCCGAGGTGGTGGCGGAGCGGAGTATCGTTGGCAAGGATACGCGCCGCATCGAGAAAGGCAACCCGGTCGGCGCAGGGCACAAGCCAGCCGTTTTCGCCGTGGCGGATGAAGCGTGCGGCAGCGGCGTAGTTGAAGGCGGCGACCGGCAGGCCGCTGGCCATGGCCTCGAGGACGACATTGCCGAACGTCTCGGTGAGGCTGGGATAGAGAAAAAGATCGGCCGAGGCGTAATGGGCGGCGAGTGCCTCGGGGTCGAGAAACCCGGGGAAATGAACCCAGGGGTGCGCGCGCTGAAGTTTTTTCCGGAGCGGGCCGTCGCTCGCCAGGATGAATTTTGCCCGCGGATGCGCGAGGCGAATGGACGCGCAGGCCTCGATCAGCAGCGGGTAGTTTTTTTCCGGGGCGAGTCGGCTGACATGCACGACGGCCAGGTCGCCGGGCGCGAGGCCCCATGACGCGCGCAGGGATTCGCTGCGATGCGCCGGCGAGAAGAGTTTTGTATCCACCCCGCGGGCGAGCAGGCGGAGACGCGCGAAGCCGGCGCTCGCGAGTTCGGCATTGAGCCCATCGGTCGGGGCGAAGGTGGCTCGGGTGCGGTTATGGAAGTGGCGCAGGTAGGCGAGCGCGGGGCGGTTGAGAAAGCCAAAACCGTAATGGCGGCTGTAGGCATGGAAGTTGGTGTGAAAACTGGAGCTGACGGGCAGGCCGAGGGTGTGCGCGGCACGCAGCGCGGAATAACCGAGCGGGCCTTCGGTCGCGACGTGCACGAGATCCGGCCGATCGCGGCCCCACTGCGCCAGCAACCGGCCTCGGGCGGGCAGGCCGAGGCGGAGAAAGGAATAGCCGGGAATCGGCAGGCTGGGAAAAAGCTGCTCACGATAGCCGCTCTGCGTGGCCGGTGCGTCGGCGGAGTTTTGCCGCGGGCGAAAAACCGTCACATCGTTGCCGCGGCGGGCGAGGCCCTCGACGAGGCGTTGCAGGGTCATGGCGACCCCATTGATTTCAGGCGGAAAAGTTTCGGTAACGAGCGCGAGTTTCAACGCAGGGAGTGGATGCGGTGGCACCCATCGAATGAAAAGTTTTCGGGTTTCACGCAAAAGTAAAGTGACGTCAGGGGGGTAATATCACATGGTCGTAACAATTCATCCATGACGGCTAAAGCGACACACGGCACGATTCACATCCTGACCGGCCCGACGGCGGTGGGCAAGACCGAGCTGGCGCTGCGTTGGGCGGAGACGCACGGGGCGGAAATCGTGTCGTGCGACTCGCTGCTGTTTTACCGCGGCATGGACATCGGCACGGCGAAACCGACGAAGGCCGAGCAGGCGCGCGTACCGCATCACCTGGTGGACATCCTCGACGTGGAAGAGCGGATGGACGTGGCCCGGTTTGTCCAGCTCGCGCGGGCGGCGGTGGAGGCCATCGCGGCGCGGGGCCGGGCCGTGCTGGTGGTCGGCGGCAGCGGATTGTACCTGAAGACGTTCTTCGCGCCGGTGGCGGACGGGGTCGAGGTGCCGCCCGAGGTGCGGGCGCGCGTGGAAAAACTTTCGCTGGCGGACGCGGTGGCGGAGTTGCAACGGCTGAACCCGCACGGATTGGAAAAATTGGATGCGGCGAATCCGCGGCGTGTGGCGCGCGCGCTGGAGCGGTGCCTGGCTTCCGGAAAAACGGTGCGCGAGCTGACGGAGGAATTCGCGCAACAGCGCCCGCCGTTCGACGGCTGGCGCAGCGTGCTCACGCGGCTCGACCGGCCGCCGGTGGACTTGGCCGGACGCATCGAAGCGCGCGTGGCCGCCATGCGACGCGGCGGCTTGGTGGATGAGGTGCGCCGCTTGCGTGCGGCGGGCCTGGAAAAAAATCCGAGCGCGGCGCGGGCCATCGGCTATCGCGAGGTGCTGGCGATGCTGGATGGAAAGCTGGGCGAGGCGGCGCTGGCGGATGAAATTGCGAAAAACACCCGCGCGCTTGTGAAAAAGCAGCGGACCTGGTTTCGAACCCAACTGCCAGCTCACCGCGTCGTTGGAGCGGACGAGAATCAGCTGTTTGATGTAGTTGGTAGTTAGTAATTGGTAGTTGGTCGCAAGCGGACAGCAGTAGCATGAATTTCCCCTGGCTATCTACTCGCTACGCTTGTGACCAACTACCAACTACGACCAATGACCTACGACCTACGACCTACGACCAATGACCACCCAGCTCACTCTACCAAATTGACGTGATAGATCTGGATGGAGCTGCCTTCGAGAAAGTGCAGGTTGGCGATGGCGGTGCGCAGGTTGACCTTGGCCTGGAGTTCCTGCACGCGTGCAGCCAACAGTGCATTTTGTTCCTGGAGCACATCGAAGCTGGTCACCAGGCCGGCGTCGAACTTGGCCTTCTCCAGCTCGTATTGTTTTTCGCTGAGCGTGGCGGTCTCGGTCGAGGCCCGCACGCTTTCCAGGCCGGTCTGCACGGCGCGGACCGCGGAGCGGACTTGGACCGTGAGGTTTTCGTCTTCCTGCTCAAGGGCGGTTTCCTCGCTGTGCTGGCTGGCGAGGGCCTGATGGTAGAGGGCCCGGTTGGCGCGCAGGCCCAGGGGAAAAGTAAGGGTGATGCCGGCCTGCCATGAATGGCCGTTGTCATTGGGGATTTGGTTGATGGCGGCGTTGTAGGAACGCCCAAGGCTGTTTAAGCCGACGCCGCCGTTGAGATCGAGCTCCGGCAGGGCGTTGCGCTTGGTCGTGAGTGCGTCGAGTTTGAATTGCTCGATGGTGGCCTGGATGATGGCGAGGTCGGGGCCGTTGTCGCGCGCAAGTTTGTAGGAGAGATCGAACGAGACCTCGGGGTCGCTGGTCATGTCCGGGAAATCCACCGGGCCGACGGAACCGCTGAAATCGCGCTGGCTCAGGCTTTGCAGAAGGATATCCTCGTCATTATGGACGATCTGCCCGTCGAGGATAAGCTGGCTGCGGGCCGTGGCCACGCCGACCTGGGCCTGCAGCACGTCGAGGTCAGTGAGGACGCCGGTCTGCCGCTTGACGACATTTTCGTTATAGAGTTCCTGGGCGAGGCGCAGGCTGTCTTCCTGCACTTTGTATTGTTCGCGCGCGAAGAGCAGGTTGAAGTAAGCGGTCTCCACGTTGAAAATCACCGTGAGCACGGTGCTCTTGAAATCCAGGTCGGCAATTTGCACGCCGAGCTTGGCGCGGTTGATGGCCGCAAGGTTGTCGTCGAGGCCGGCGTTTTTTAGGAGAGGCTGGGTGACGAAGAGCGAAACATTCCCGGTATAGGCAGGATTGACCGTCGAGAACGTCGAATTGGTGGCGTCTTTATTGAGATCGGTGCCGAGGGTGGCGGTGGCTCCGGTGGGAATTTTTTGCGAGAGGCCAAAGGTGGCATTCGTCGTGTCCGTGCGCGGGCCGGTTTTTGAGCCGTCGAGGGTGCTGCCGGAGCCGGCAGCCTGGTTGAAGGAACGGTTGGCGGTGGCTGTGAGGGTGGGATCATAGCCGGCTTTGGCGATGATGACGGAGTCCTTGGCTTGCTCGGTGGAAAACTTCTGGATGCGCACGTTGAAGTTTTTTTCCAGCGCCTGGGCCACGCATTCATCCAGGGTCAGGGCAGGCCCATTCGGCGGATTCGGCAAGCTCACCGCGGGTGTGTCTTGGGCGGCGAGGGCGCCAGTAAGAACTATAAATAGGGCGAGGGTGGCGCGGACGGTAGGTCGAGGCATGGGGGTGTGAGGACAGATGGAAACGCGCAGGATGTGTCGTGGGATTATGTTTTTACCAATTTGCCCGCACAGCGAGGATGCGCGCACCTCTGGCATGACGGATAACGCGGCGGAAAGTTTCCGCAAATCGCATAAACCTTGGCGGTGATGGGCTGGCGGACCGGGTGGCGCATGGGGCGTGATGCTTGAAGCTGGCTCAAATTGAGAAACAACTTCCTAGCGAACCACCGCGTCAGCGCGAGAGAAAATCATACCCTGGCAGCGTGTCGGACTTCGTCCTCCACGCGGCTTAACCAAAATGGCGGAGCCATTTGTTAAGGAGCCTGTGGGCGAAGCCCGGCGGGCTCCTAGGGCGTGCCGACGGGCGCGGATTGCTTTAGTTCCTTGGCGACGATTTCCCCGATCGAGGCGCCCATGGTGGCGTTTGCCACCATGGGTGCGATCTTGTCGCGGGCGGAGGCAAACTGCGGGTTGGTTTCGGAAAGATCGGGGCCTTTTTTTGCGGCGACGTAAATGAACCAACCCTTGTTCTGGGAAAAAATCATATCGGAGACATCGCCAGCCTTGAGGCGATCGAGGTTGTCGCTGATGCTTTTTTCGAGATCCTTGGGTGGTTGCCGCCGGGTGAAGGGCGGGAACGTTTTAGCTTCAAGCTTTACGCCGTCGGCGGGAGTGATGCTGGCGATAACACTGGTGGCGGTGACGGCTTTCTCGAAGGTGTCACCGGCTTTGAGGCGCGCCACCAGCCGGTCGTGGATGGTTTTGCCGAGCTCGTTGGTGAAAAGTTTGTGCTTCAGGTCTTCTTTGTAGTCAGCCGTGACTTTGGCCTGCACTTCGGACAGGAGCGGGGTGTAAGCGGGGATGGTTTCTTTCCAGAGCAAAATCACGCTGCCCGCCGGTGTCGCGAGGGCATCGGAAAAGAAATGATCCTTGCCGAGCATGAGGGCTTCATTGGCGGCTTCCGGCGAGGTGCCGAGTTCAGCGGGAGGCGCATCGGCGGCAAAGGGAGGCAGCGATTTAAGCGTAAGGTGATGCTCCGTCAGGAAGGCATCGAGCTGGGGCGTGAGGCCGTTAATTTTCTCGTTGTAAAGGGCCAGTGCGACATCCGAGGCGGCCTGCGCAGACGCGCGTTGCGCACGTTCGAGCTTGAGGGCGGCTTCGACTTGCGGGCGGACGACGGCAAAATCGAGATCGGCAGTAGGCTTGGCCGAGGCCTTGCTGGCGGCAGGTTTGGGAAACCGCGCGGGGTTGGCGTCGTAGTAGGCGCGCACTTCGGCGTCAGTCACGCTGATTTGAGCGGCAAAATCCGCCGCCGGAAATGCGAGATAATCCACGCTGACGCGGGTGGGGATTTGATAATGGGCGGGATTGGCCTCGAAAAATTTTGTGAGCTCAGCCGGGGCGGGAGTGATGGCTGGAGCGTATTGGGTGTAGTCGGCACTGGCGACGGTGAGCGTCCATTGCGTGTCGTCACGGGCCAGCTGGGCCTTGATGTCGCCGGGGAGGACATAGCCGGGACCGGCCAGAAGCTTTTTGGCCTGATCGGCCCGCCAGTTGTCGATGAGGACGCGGCTGACATCGGCCGTGGAAACCGGGGCATTGAACCCGGCCAGAACCTGATGTTCACGAAAGGAATTATACTTGTTGGGATCGAACCCACCATTGGCATCGGCAAAGGCGCCCAGGGTTTTAATTTCGTCAGAGAGTGCGTCTTGGGAAGGATCGGGGATGTGGAACTGGTTGGCGAGGGCGATGGTGGCGATGCGCTCGAACGCATATTGCTCCAGTTCACGACCCTGGCCGATCGGAAAGCCGTAGTGGAGGTAGATGCTGAGCTGGGCATCGCCGAAGATGCGATGCTGGTCGTCGGTCGACGCGAGATTATAGCCAAAAAATGGCTGCGAGCGCGAGCGGTTGTCGCTGTGGCCGATGCCCGGCGTTGCGCCAATCGTAAAGATAAACGAGATGATCATGACCGCCAGCATCACGGCGAAGATGCTGCGGAAGTGGTGCTGAAAGTTGCGTTGGATCCAGGAAATCATGGGTAGAAACGGACAAGCGTGGATTTCGCCCGGCGGGTGTCAACCCCCTACCGAACATCCAACATCGAACATCCAACGTCCAACATCCTCCTTCGCCAAGGCTTCCGCCTTAGCTGAAGCTTCGGCGGACAAGACGGAGGACAGGTCCAACATTCAACATCGAACGTCCAACATCCAACTTAGCTTAGTTACCAAATACCAATTACTAACCACCAACGATGACGAGGCATCCGCCTTTTCGATTTAATCAGTCACATCGGCATGCCTTTGCGCCCCATCCTTTATTTTGTCATTCCGAGCCGTGCGAGGAATCTCGTTTTTGTAGACTGTAACCTATTGGGTTACACTCCGAGTGAGATTCCTCGCACGGCTCGGAATGACAATTTCGTCGGGGCATAAAGCCCCTCCCACCTTTCAAAACCGTACCACTGCCGCACTCCGAACTTCGAATAAATGCCGTCTGTGTCAGTGACTGGTGGCAAGTGACCAATGACTAATGGCAAATGACTAATCACGATCCGGCAAATGCCGCCGGCGCCAGAGAAAATAAATCGTCGGATAGAGCAAGAGCTCGAGAATGGCCGAGGTGATGATGCCTCCGATCATGGGCGCGGCGATGCGCTTCATCACGTCGGCCCCGGCCTGGGTCACCGGCGACCACATGATGGGCAGCAGGCCGAAGAGAATGGCGCAGACGGTCATGATCTTTGGGCGGATGCGTTGCACGGCGCCTTCGATGATCGCGTCGTGCAGGTCGGCGGGTGTGTGCAGGCGGCCGGCGGCCTGGAATTTATCCCACGCCTGGTCGAGATAGAGGAGCATGACGACGCCCGTCTCGGCATCGAGACCGGCGAGCGCAATGAGGCCGACCCACACCGCGACGCTGAGATTATAATGCAGGAGAAAAAGAAACCAGAACGCGCCGACGAGGGAGAAAGGCACGGCGAGCAGCACGAGGAAGGTGCGGGCCACCGACTTCGTGTTCATGAAAATGAGGACAAAGATGATGAGCAGCGTGAACGGGATAACGGTGGCGAGACGCTTCTCGGCGCTCTTGAGGTATTCGAACTGGCCGGCCCACTGGATATAGTAGCCGGGCGGAAATTTGACCTGCTCCCGAATGCGTGTTGCCGCCGCCTGAACATAGCCATCGATGTCCGTACTGGTGGTGTCCACGAAGACAAAACCGACGAGCTGGCCATTTTCATCGCGAATATCGGGCGGTCCGGTGTGGTAGCTGATATCGGCAACTTCGGAGATCGGCACCTGCGTGCCGGTGGGCGTGGGCACGAGCACGCGCTTGAGCGCGTCGAGGTCATCGCGAAAATCCCGGGCATAGCGCACGCTGATCGGGTAGCGTTCGCGCCCCTCGACGGTGGTGGCGATGGTCTTGCCGCCGATGGCAGTTTCGATGATATCATTCACGTCGCCGACCGTGAGGCCATAACGCGCGGCGGCTTCGCGGTTGACGGTGAAATCCAAAAAGTATCCGCCGGTGGTGCGCTCGGCAAAAACGCTGCGTGTATTCGGGAAAGTGGTGAGCGCCTTCTCGATCTGGACGCCCAAGGCCTGAATCCCGCCGAGGTCGGGGCCGAAGACTTTGATCCCGAGCGGGGAGCGGAAACCGGTCGTGAGCATCTCCGTGCGGGTTTGGATCGGCATCCAGAAGATGTTGGCCATGCCGGGCGTCTTCAGCCTGGCATTCATCTCGGCGATGATTTTGTCCCACGTCATGCCGGTCCGCCACTGCCCGTGGGGCTTGAGCGTGACGACGGTCTCGAACATCGAGAGCGGGGCGGGATCGGTCGGCGTTTCCGATTGGCCAGCCTTGCCGAACACGGTTTCCACTTCGGGAATTTGCCGGATCAGGCGATCCTGCAATTGCAGGATGCGCGTGGCTTCGCCGATCGTCATCCCCGGCACGGCGGTGGGCATGAAAAGAATCGTGCCTTCGTTGAGCGGCGGCATGAACTCGCTGCCGAGGCGGCGAAAAGGAACAACGGTCGCCGCCAGGATCGCGACAGCTGCGAGAATCGTGAACCAGCGAAAACGCAGCACAAAATTCACGAATGGCTGGTAGGCCCAGATGAGAAACCGATTCACGGGATTACGTTTCTCCGGCGTGATTTTACCGCGGATCAGCAGCGTCATCAGCACCGGCACGAGGGTCACGCCGAGCAGCGCGGCGAAGAACATCGCGAAAGTCTTGGTGAAGGCGAGGGGCTTGAAAAGCCGACCCTCTTGTGCTTCGAGCGAAAACACCGGAATAAAGCTGACGGTGATGACCAGCAGGGAGAAAAACAACGGGCGGCCGACGCTCTTGGCGGCGGCGATGATCACGTTGGTGCGCTCGGGGCTGGTGGGATCGCGTCCATGCTCCTCGCGAAAATGCTCCAGGTGTTTGTGCGCGTTCTCGACCATGATGATGGCGGCGTCCACCATTGCCCCGATGGCGATGGCGATGCCGCCGAGCGACATGATGTTCGAGGTGAGCCCGAGCTGGTGCATTGGCAGGAACGAGAGCACAATGGCGATCGGCAGCGTGACGATCGCCACGAGGGCCGAGCGCACGTGCCAGGGGAACACGAGGCAGACGAGCGCGACGACAATGCTCTCCTCGATTAACTTTTCGCGCAGGGTGGCGATGGAATTTCGGATGAGCTCGCTGCGGTCGTAGGTCGGCACGATCTTTACGCCGGGCGGGAGCGAAGGTTCGATCTCCTTTAATTTCTTCTTGATGCCGTCAATGACGGTGAGCGCATTTTCGCCATAGCGCATCACGACGATGCCGCCCACCACCTCGCCCTTGCCGTCGAGTTCGGCCACGCCGCGGCGCAGGTCGGGGCCGAGATGAACCGTGCCGACGTTTTTCACGTAAACGGGAGTGCCGTTCACGACCTTGAGCGGAATGTCTTCGATGTCGGCGAGGGATTTGATGTAGCCGCGTCCGCGCACGTAGTACTCCGTTGTGCCGACCTCGAAAACTTTTCCGCCGACATCGTTGTTCGACAGGCGAATTTTTGCGACGACATCGGCGAGCGGGATGCCGTAGGCGGCAAGTTTGTTCGGATCGAGATCGACCTGGTATTCCTTCACGAAGCCGCCGACCGGCGCGACCTCGGCCACGCCCTTGACGGATTCCAGCGCGTAGCGCAGGTGCCAGTCCTGGAAGCTGCGCAGCTCCGCGAGGTTGTTTTTTCCGCTCTCGTCGACGAGCGCGTATTCGTAAACCCATCCGACGCCGGTCGCGTCGGGGCCGATGACGGGATTGACGCCCTCGGGCAGCGAGCCGCGGACGGAGTTGAGGTATTCAATCACGCGCGACCGCGCCCAGTAAATATCGGTGCCGTCCTCAAAGATGACGTAAACGAAGGATTTTCCGAACATCGACTCGCCGCGCACGAATTTGACGTGGGGCGCGGCGATGAAACGGGTGGAGATCGGATAGGTGATCTGGTCCTCGACGAGGTCGGGCGAGCGCCCGTCCCAGTCGGTGTAAACGATCACCTGCACATCGCTCAGGTCGGGGATAGCATCGAGCGGGGTGCGTTGCAGCGCCCAAAACCCGCCGGCGAGGGCGAAGAAAACAAGCATGAAGACCATGAACTTGTTGCGGGCACTGGCTTCGATGACCCGTTCGATCAGGGTCGCTGGCGGCTGGACTGGAGAGGATGGTTCCATATTGTGGCGAGTGGCGTCTAAAGGCAGGGAGAGGCGTTCCCGGCGAGCCGTTCGACGTCGCTCACGGCTACAGCCGCAGCAACAACCTCGAACTTGTCGAGAGGCTCGCCCGGAGGTCTCGCCCTACCTGTTGGGATCGATCGCGGGGTGGGGGCACCCCGCCCACATCCTGAATTTCGAGATGGCTTCATGTTCACCAGGATTTGAGCGCACCCTGGATCTTCGACTCGGCATCGATCAGGAAATTTGCGCTGTTGACGATGCGTTCGCCTTCTTTGAGGCCGGACGTGACTTGGTAGAAATCGCCGAACTTGGCGCCGAGCTCGATGTAGCGAGGCTCCAATTTGCCGGCGCCCTTGTCCACAAACACAATATTGTGCGTGCCGGTCGGCAGCACGGCGCTGAAGGGAATGGCGAGGCCTTCACCGGCGTCAATCTGGAGCCCGGCATCGACGTACATGTCAGGCCGCAATTTCATGTCGGGGTTGTCGATGTCCAGGCGGACGCGGATCGTGTGGCGCTCGTCGTTGAGAAAATGGTCGATGACCGCAATTTTTCCGGGAAATTTTTCGTTGGGGTAGGCCGATGTCGTGATGGTCACGGGCAGGCCCGGCTTCAACAGCGCCGCTTCATCCTGGTAAAAATCCGCCCAGACCCAGACCACCGAGAGATCGGCCATGTCAATGAGGTCGGTGCCGATGCTGATGTCCTTGCCCTGTTCGATGTGGATGTGGTGAACGATGCCGCGATAGGGCGAATTCAGCGTGACATTTTCCTGCGGCTCGCGGGTTTTCTCGAGTTCGGCAATCTGCGGTGCGGTCACGTTCCATTGCAGCAGGCGCTGTTCGGCCGAGGTGATGAGGGCGCCCGCGTTTTGCGCGGCGGTGGTCGAGCCCGACTGCCGGGCGTTGTCGCGCATGCGCAGCAGGTCCACGAGCTCGCGTTGCGTGGCCAGCAAATCGGGACTGTAGATTGTCAGCAGCGGCTGGTCTTTTTCCACGAGTTCGCCCGGGGAATTGACGATGAGCTGCTGCACATAGCCCTGCACGCGGGAGACGATGATCCAATGGCGTTCGTTTTCGGAGGCGACGAGGCCGGCGGCGCGGAGGACGCGCTGCAGCGATTTTTTCTCCACGGTCGCATAGGTAACACCGATGAGCTGTTGGCGCTCAAGCGGGATGGTAAACCCGGTCGGAGCATCCCCGCCGGCAGCTGTGACGGCGGCTGTGGTCGGCATGCCGGATTGTTTCATCACCGGAACAAGCTCCATGCCACAAACCGGGCAATTGCCCGGCTCGGCCGCGCGCACGAACGGATGCATGGTGCAGGTGTAGTGGTCGACTTTGCTGTCGCCTTGCGCAAAGAGAGATCCTGGGCAGGCGGCCAGGGCGACCAGCGCAGTGCAGGAGATGAGGAAATGGCGGCGGTTGGTTGCTTTCATTTTGAGTGGTGGATGTCGTCGGGGGCGGTGGAAGCATCGGCGAGTTCGAGCAGCGCGCTGAAATCGCGGGTGCCGGTCAGCAATTCGAGGCCGCCGAGCTGGCGCCCCTGCTCGGCGCAGGCGCGGGCGAAGGCGAGCTGGTCGTCGAGCAGCATCCGGCGTGCATCGAGCACGTCCTGGAAAAGACCGAGGTTGGCGGCCCAGGCGGCGCGGGCGCTGGCCAGTGTCTGTTCGGTGAGTGGGATGATTTCGTCGCGGTAGAGCAGGGCCTGCCGGCGGGCGGCGTCGAGATCGACGATCGCATGGTGGAGGTCTTCACGGATCGTCAGCTCGTAATCCTTGGCGTCGAGCGCGCTGGCGCGCACCAGGGCGCGATCGCGGTGCCAGTCGCTGTCGTAACGATGGCCGTTCAGCCAGGGCAGGCTGAAATTCACGGTTAACGTGCCTCCACGGATTCCGCCGTCGCCACTGTATTGGTAGGCTTCGACGCCGATGCCGATTTGCGGCAGGCGCATGCGGCGGGTGAGGTCGGCCGCGGCCTGGGCGGCGGTGGTTTGCTGATTCAGCACCTTGAGTTGGGGCTCGGCGGCGACGGCGGCGGCGACGAGTTTTGGCGTGTAAGCCAGCCCGGGCTGGATGGAGGATATTTCCACGTTTGGCCAGGGGGCGTGCAGGTCGCGGTTGAGCAACCGGTTCAATTCGACTTCGCCGTGCTCGCGTTCCAGCCGGAGGGTTTTGATTTCGTCCGCGGCCTTGGCGCGCTCGGTTTGGATTTTCAGCCATTCGACCTGGCTGGACTGGCCGACGCGGTAGCGGTGATCGACGGCGGCGAGAGTGGCGTCGAGCCAGGACAAATCCTGTTCGCCAATTTCGAGTGCGCGGTTGGCAAGGGCGAGGTCGTTCAGCGCCGCGACAATATCGCGCCGGAGTTTTTGGGTTTCGTAGTCGGCGGCCAGATGCGCGCCGGTGGCGTTGGCGGCGGCCACGCGGCGCATCAATTCGGGTTTGCCGAAGAGCGGCAGGTTTTGCGTGAAGCCGTAGGTGATGTCGCCGGTTTGCGAGGCCGGCTGCCCGCGGGAGGCGGGCGCGATCACGCCGATGTTTGCGACCGGATCTTCCCACTGGCGGGTGGAGGCGGCGCCCATCCCCGCGGCGTCGGCCCGGGCACTGGCGGCTTGCAGCGCAGGATTATTCGTCCGGGCCTCGGCCAGAAGCTGGTCCACCAAGTCGGGCGTGATGGCGATGGAGGCGGACGGTACGGATTCGGCAGGCTCACCGCTGGCGGATTCGGCGCGAAGAGCCGGCGTGAGCCATGAAATCGAAAAAAATAAAAACAAAAGTCCTGTAGGCAGGCGCGATTTGGATGAGGACAAGGTCATGCGTAGCCGATTAAAGCGGCTACAGGTGATACAACGCCCGGGCGGAAAACCCTCGGACTATTTGCGGGGACCTCCCCCAAATAGAGTTCAAGGTTCGAGGTTCAAAGTTCAGAGTTAGGTTTTCCAACCTTGAACCGGGAACTTGGAACCTTGAACCCGGTTAAAGATACTTGGCCAGCGCTTCGCGGAGCAGGGCGCGGGCGCGGTAAAGGCGTGTCTCGATGGCCTTGGCCGAGCAGCCTGCCGCCGCTGCCGCTTCGGCCAGGGACAAATCCTCATATTCGCAGAGCAGGGTGGCTGTTTTCAACGGCTCGGGCAGCGCATCGACGGCATGGCGCACGGTGGCGATTTTCTCCGCGTCCAACAGGTTGGCGTTGGGTGCGCCATCGGCTGTTTCCGCTTCGGGGGTGTCGTCGAGCGGGACGGTCGGGCGCGTTTTGTTCTTCCGGGCCTGGTTGCGGCAGAGATTGAGCGCAATGGCAAAGAGCCAGGTGGAAAATTTTGCGCCGGGCCGAAAGCGCTCGCGATGCCGGAAAACGCGCACGAAGGTTTCCTGCGCAAAGTCGAGGGCATCGGCGTCATTGTGCAGCCAGCGATAAAGAAAACACCGCAGCGGCACCTGCCAGCGGTTCATCAGCAGGTCGAGTGCGCGGTTGTCACCGTTTTGCAGGCGCAACATCAGGTCGCCATCATCGGGTTCGGCGGGCGGCATGGGGCTTCAGCAGCCTGCTAAACGGGTTTTGAGTTGCATGAGACAAAGACTACGCGATCGGCCGTGGGTTGGGAATGGGAGTCCCGTGGTATTTCCGCTAAGTAAATTCCTTAGCGGCCTCTTAGCGGGGATTTCCCATCATGTTGACGGGGTCCTCGCATAGGATTTGTGCGCGGATCATGTCGAGATAGCGATGGCCTTCGTCAGGCGACATGCAGGCGGCCACGTCGTAGGCGTAGCGTAGCATCGACTGCCCGCACTCGCCGCGGATGCGTGCGATTTCCTCAATGGTCGCGCCCGCTTCGGGCGACCAGGCGGTGTTTTCCTTCAGTAAAGATTCAAGATGCGCGCGCGCCGCCATGTAGCGGGCGCAATGGCCGCCGCAGACCGGGCTGTAGGCGTGGTGCAGGGCCAGGACTTTTTCGTACTGGGCCGGCGTGAGGGCAAATTCGTGCTTCAACCAACCCAGCTCGGCATCCGTGCCGTCGGGCGCAATCACGCCGGAGGCCATGGCGCAATGGTAGCTGATGCGATAGGCCGCGCCGCCAAACGCCACGGCCAGGACCAGAACGATGAGAAACCGTTTCATCGCGGCGTCTTTTCCATCATGGCGAGCGGATCGATCGAGTTGAGATATTGCCGGGCGTGTTCGGCGCGGTAATTCTCGCGTGCGCGGCTGGCCTGCAGGCTGGCGGTGGTGAAACCGATCGCGACGGCAGCGCAAAGCAGCGCGGAAGCATAAGCCGGCCGGGGCAATTGGACGAGCAGCCAGTCGCCCAGCCGGGTCCAGATTCCGGCGAAGCCATGGTCTTCCTCCGCCGCGACGCGGCGCCAGACGGAGTGGTTGAAATCGGGAGCAGCCGACGGCGAGACCTGCCACGCTCGGAGCGTCTGGCGTAGTTTGGGATCGTCTTTCATGGCATTGAAATTGTTCCTCGTCCGGCGGTTTGCCGCCGGACGAGGAGCTGGTTATTTATGAGTGTAACCGGGCAAACATCTGAGTCCACTCGGGATTGATGGTCACAGGCGGCAATGGCTCTGGCAGGCGGAGTCGTTCGCCTTCAATCCCGGCGTGCAGGCAACCGAAGTAAACGGGATTTTGCCAGCGGTGGGTCCCGTGTTGCGGATGAGCATGTGTTCACAGCTGGCGTTCGACTTGGCTGAATTCACGCCGCAATTTTTTTGGCAGAGCGCATTGTTCTTCATCAGCTCGGGTGTGCATTGGACCGAGACGACGGGAGTTTTGTTGGCGGTGGGGCCGGTATTGGGTGCGAGCATGTGATCGCAGGCGCCGTAAGTGGCCGGCTGGATCGCGGCGGGGTTTTGGTTCTGCCAATATTGGAGGCCAGGGCCGGCAAAGGAGAGCGAAGCGAATCCTGAGACAAGACTCGCGAGGAGGAGGGCTTTATGGGTTGTTTTCATGGGATTTGAGATTTGAACTGTGTTCAGCAGGTGATACCCCTCCCGGTGAAAAAACCCTCATCAATAACCTCAAATCGTTCTCGTAATCGTTCTCGTTATCGATCTTCGGTAGGAGCGAACTGAGGTTGCCCCGGATTGACGGACACGGCGTTGAGCTAAAGAAAGGACTCAACGATGAAAGAGAGCAAACCTGCTGGCGCAAAGCGCCAGCGTTATGACCGAGCGTTCAAGCTGGAAGCTGTGCGCTTGTGGGAAAG
>DATMNP010000105.1:0-7988 GCA_035568935.1 Opitutaceae bacterium
TCCGCCGGCAGGCAGAGGCTGTCTTGCTTGGACAGCGAATAAAACCAATGGGTACCATGCTGATCCGTCGGTATGATCGGATAGGTGAACTCCGCGAGGCGGTAATTTTTTCCGGCGGGATCTTGCATGTACGGGCCGGCGGCGCTTTGATCCATGAACGGCCCGGGCCGCCCCATTTCGCCAAGGCGGATGTCCGCATCGTTCTGATCGCCATGATTGAAGCCGACGAAGCAATCGGGCTGGAGTGATTTGCAAAACGCAAAAGTTTCCGCGTGGCTCAAACCGCCATCACCGGCGGCGTGGTCGAACCAGATGTATTCAATCGGCCCGTATTGGGTGAGCAGCTCGTTGAGCTGCGCCTTTTTCATTCCCGGATTCTTGCCGAAGGCGCCATAACCTGTACCCGCGACGCCGCCGGGCCAGGCCCATTCTCCCTCGGAAAAATAAAGCGCGAGTTTGAGTCCGTATTTGTCACATGACTTCCGCAACTCGGCGAGCACGTCGCGGCCCAGCGGCGCTTTCGTGACCTTGCGATCGGTGGTTTTGGTGTCCCACAGACAGAAGCCATCGGGATGCTTCGCGAGAAAAAGGATGTAGCCCATGCCGGCTTCCTTCGCGGTCTTCGCCCATTGGTCGGTGTCGCAACCTATCGCCGCAAATAGATCGATGTTGGTTACGCCCGGCGTCAATTCCTTGCCGGAAAACGTGCTGAATGACCAGCAGACGAACATGCCAAAACGCAGATTCATCAGTGCTCCAACCCGGGCCTCCGATACTCCGGCTGAAGATGCCGAGTTGGCTTGAGCGTATAACCGGGCACCGATTGGCGTTGCCAGTAGTAAAACCAGACTGATTAGGGCTGACAGGCGATTTACCAATAGTTTCATGGAGGTAAGCGACAACCCATAGCGGCGGCGATGCCTCTATGCCAACACTGAATAAGTAACAACTGATAGGAGACGGGTTGAAAAAATCGAAGAAAGGCGGATTTTCGCGCTAATAACTGGAGAGTATTGCCGTTGCTCTTGTTCGCGGCTGTGACCTATTTTTCCTGGTCTACTGCGGCAAGTATGCTTCTCGCGGCGCGCGAAATTAAGCGTGGCCGGATCAACCGGGATGACAGCGGAGACGGCAGAGAGTAAAGTCAGCCCTAAGCCGGTCGAGGGGTTTGCCGAATGGGTCGCACCCGTCTAAACGCCCCGGCGCTGGGCCCCGCTGTTCCTCAAAACGGTTTGCAAGGATGGCACACTTTTAGCATGATAACCGCCATGACCAAGCTTGCAGAAATCAAAGAGGCCATCCTGCACTTGCCGTCCCGGGAGAGGGAGGAGCTGGTTCGCTGGCTGTCTAATGATGATACATCGGAAATGCTCGCCGCCATCGACGCCGCCGACTGTTCTGATACAGAGGGTGGCGTTGGACCGGATGAAGTTTGTCGCAATCTCAAGCAATAGTTTGCCGGCTGATCTGTATCGCGTGGATGAGACCCGAGGGATGGTGCGCGTGCAGCGCTTCTGGCGCATCATGCGCGATCCGCAGTCGCGGCCAACCGAGTGAAAGGGGGTTGACCCATGGCTAAGAAGGACCGGCCACCGCGAGGAAGGCCGCCAGCGCCGGGTCGGGTGCGGGCGCGGCTTTCCAGCCGAGCACCAGCCGGCTTTCCGGCGCCGGCCCGCTGAGCTTTTTGAAAACCACTTCCGGCGGCAGGTGCCGGGCTTCCGATGGGCACATGAAGGTCGCGCCGAGTCCCGCCCGCACCAGGCCGATGCCGTTGGCCCGCGGCCAGACTTCCTCGGCGATGCGCGGGGTCACGCCCGCCTGCGCGAAGGCCGCCAGCATGCGGTCGTAAAACCCCGGGTTGTGCAGGCGCGGAAACAGCACGAAGGGCGTCTGCGCCAGTTCGCACAGGCGCAAGCGCGCGCGGCGGGCGAGGGGATGGTCGGCCGGCAGGAGCACGCCATTGCGCTCGCGCAGGAGTTGGTGCGTGCGCAGGCCGGGCACGACCGCGTCGGGATGGAAAAAACCGCAGGCGATATCGCCCGTGGCCAGTGCGGCGAGCTGGGCCGAAGTTGGCGATTCATTGAGCGCCAGCCGGATGCCGGGGAAACGGCGGTGGAATTTGCGCAGGATGCCCGGCAGGACCGTGGCCATGGCCAGGCCGGTGAAGGCCACGCGCAGGTAACCGGTTTCGCCGCCGGCCAGCGCGTGCAACTCCGCCGGCACCGCCGCCAGCGAGCGCAGGATGGGCTCGATGCGCTCGGTCAGCGCCTGTCCGGCCGGGGTGAGCTCCACCCGCCGGCGCGAGCGGACAAAAAGTTTGGCGCCCAGCCCCGCCTCAAGCTGCGCGATCTGCCGGCTCAGCGCCGGCTGGGCCACGGCCAACGCCTCGGCCGCCTTGCGAAAATGCAGGGTGCGCGCCACCTCGCGAAAATAGACGAGGTGCCGGAGTTCGAATGGAAATTGATACTCCCTAGGCATCACAGGACACAAAACAAGTATTTTAACGCAACGCAAGAATATGATAATTTGGATCCGGCTTCACGCCCGGCAACCTAAGGTCTCACCTGAGACATTAAATAATTGCCGGGCGTGAAGCCGGACCCAAATTATTACCCATGCCAAAATCACTCTTCGAAAAAGTCTGGGACGCCCACGCCGTCCGCCCGCTGACCAATGGCCAGACGCAACTGATCGTCGGCACGCACCTCATCCACGAGGTGACCAGCCCGCAGGCCTTCGGCATGCTGCGCGACCTCGGCCTGAAGGTCGCGATGCCGCACCGGACGTTTGCGACGGTCGACCACATCGTGCCGACCGACCAGTTCAGCGAACCGTTTGCCGACCCGCTGGCCGATGCGATGATCAAGGACCTGCGCAAGAGCTGCCGTGACTTTGGCATCACTTTTTTTGACCGCGCGACGGGCAAGCAGGGCATCGTGCACATCGTCGGCCCGGAGCAGGGCATCACCCAGCCCGGCACGACGATCGCCTGCGGCGACTCGCACACGAGCACGCACGGCGCGTTCGGCGCCATCGCCTTCGGCATTGGCACGACGCAAATCCGGGACGTGCTCGCCACGCAGACGATGGCCCTGGGCAAATTGAAAGTCCGCCGCATCAATGTGACCGGACGGCTGCGTCCGGGCGTTTATTCAAAGGATGTCATCCTGCACATCATCCGCATGCTGGGCGTGAACGGCGGCACCGGCTATGCCTACGAATACGGCGGCGAGATTTTCGACCGTTTCTCGATGGAGGAGCGCATGACCGTGTGCAACATGTCGATCGAAGGCGGTGCGCGCGCCGGCTACGTGAATCCCGACGAGACGACGTTCGCCTATTTGAAGGGCCGCCCGTATTCGCCGAAGGGCGCGGCGTGGGACGAAGCCGTTGCGCGCTGGAAGGCCGTGGCCAGCGATCCAGGCTGCGCCTACGATGATGTCGTCACCATCAACGCCTCGGACATCGCCCCCACGGTCACGTGGGGCATCAATCCGGGGCAGGGCATCTCGATCACGGAGAACATCCCCGATCCGGCGAAAACCCAGGTGGCCGACGAAAAAACGTCCATCGAGGAAGCGCTGGCCTACATGAAGCTTAAGCCGGGCGCGCCGATCAAGGGAACGAAGATCGATGTCGCCTTCCTCGGCTCGTGCACGAACGGACGCCTGAGCGATTTTCAGGAAGTCGCAAAATTTTTAAAGGGCCGGCACGTCGCCTCCGGCGTCAAAGCCATCGCCGTGCCCGGCTCGCAGGGCGTCGGCCTGCTGTGCGCCTCGCTCGGCATCGACCAGGTTTTCCGCGACGCCGGTTTCGAGTGGCGCGAAGCGGGCTGCTCGATGTGCCTGGCCATGAATCCCGACAAGCTCATTGGCGACCAGCTCTGTGCCAGCTCCTCCAACCGCAACTTCAAGGGCCGCCAGGGCAGCCCGACCGGCCGCACGATCCTCATGAGCCCGCTCATGGTCGCCGCCGCTGCCGTCACCGGCGCCGTTGCCGACGCCCGCGAAGTCTTTGCCGTAACCAACAACTGAACAACCCGAACATTAAACCGCTAATTTTCGCTAATCCTCGCTCATTTTTCCGATTCAAATCCATTAGCGTCTATTAGCGGAAATTAGCGGTTAAAAAATCCTTCCTCCCATGGCTCTCGCAAAAATAACCCAGGTCACCGGCCGCGGCGTTTTCGTCCCCGGCAACGACATCGACACGGACCGCATCATCCCGGCGCGCTTCATGAAGTGCGTCACGTTCGACGGGCTGGGCGAATTCCTGTTCTTCGACATGCGCAAGAACGCCGACGGCACCGACAAGCCGCATCCGCTCAACGAGCCGCGTTTCAAGGGCGCCAGCATCCTGCTCAGCGGCACGAATTTTGGCTGCGGCTCGTCCCGCGAGCACGCTCCGCAGGCCATCCAGAAATACGGCATCCGCGCCGTGGTGGCCGAAAGTTTTGCCGAGATATTTTTCGGCAACTGCACCACGCTCGGCATCCCGTGCCTGGCTGCGAGCCGCGAGGACATCGCGAAGATCGCCGCCGCGATCGAGGCCAACCCGCAGGTCGAGGTCGTTATCGATGTCGCCGCGCAGGAAATCCGCTTTGGCGGGCAGAAGGTGAAGACGGTCATCCGCGAGGCCGCGCGCGACGCGCTGGTCAACGGACGCTGGGATCCCATCGGCGAGCTGTTGGAAGGCCGTGACGCCGTGACCGCCGCCGCGGCGCGCCTGCCATATCTCACGGCGTAAGCGCGCGTAATCACAAGTCACAAAGGTTCAAATCCCAAAGAAAGTATCAGGTATCAGGTAACAAGTACCAAGACGGTTTTTGGCTTCCGGGGTTCCTGATAAAAATTGATTAGGGTGGTTGAAGAAGGAAGCCATGAATCCAGGAAGGGGCCTGGCAGTGACGAATTACCAACGACCAAATCCTGATTTCCAAAAGAGCCCTTTTGACGATTATTCCCGCTGGCGTTAACTTTTATGAACCTTTTCCGCTTGGCAGGCGTCTGATCAAGCCATTCACCCTCAAAGCCATGATGGAAACTTTTCAAAGGTTATCGGACGTCTTTAAAGGCGCAGGCCTCCTCATTTACCCACTTGGGGTCTGTTTCACGGTCGCCTTGTTCATCATTTGCGAGCGCGCCTTCGCGCTGCGCCGCCACGCCGTCATGCCGGATGACCTGGTCGATGCCATCGTGGCGGGCAAGCCGGTGCCCGGCGGGCGCCACTCGACGCTGGCCCGCATTGTCGAATTTGCCGAGACGCACGCGCACGACGAGGGGGCGGTGAAGGCCTTCGCTCGCCTCGAAATCAACCGCATGGAGCGCGGCATTCCGTACCTCGATGTGATTTATGCCGCCGCGCCGCTGCTCGGCCTCACCGGAACGGTCACGGGCCTGTTGCAGGTTTTTTCGCAAATCGCACCCGACACCGGCCTGCCCGACCCGGTGGCCTTCACCAAAGGCGTGGCGCTCGCGCTTTCCGCGACGGTCATCGGCCTGTCCATCGCCATCCCGTCGCTGGTCGGCAGCGGCTTTTTTCAGCGCCGGGTTGAAAACTACGCGGCGCAACTCGACGTGCTGCTGGAACGCGTGCTCCAGCGCTACCGGCAGTCATGATCAGCGGGCTCTACCAGAAACGCCGCAAACGGCCCGAGATGAATCTCGTGCCGCTCATCGACGTGCTCGTGATGTTGATTTTTTTCTCCTTCGTGACGATGCAGTTCAAGTCCGCGGTCACGATGAACATCACGCTGCCCAAATTCACCGGAGCCGGAAAAAATGAATTCAAGGGCAAAGTCGAAATCGCCATCAGCAAGGACGGGGTCGTCTCTTTCAACGGCGAATCCATTGCCGACGCTGAACTCCTGGTGCGGCTCAAGCAGGTGCATGATGTGGACCGGGATATTCCGGTGCTGATCAAGGCCGACAAAGCCACCCAGCTCCAGAAAGTCGCCGACGTGATGAATGCTTGTGCTGACGCTCACCTGAACAGGTTCAGCCTGCAGTCGCAGTGAACAGACGGAAGAGTAGTTGGTAGTTAGTATTTGGTATTTGGTGGGCTCCGTGAACGCCCAACTTCCTCCTTCGCCAAGGCTATGGAGGACAGGTCCAATGCCGGTCAGCACACGCTGAACGTCGAATCCCGAACTAAATACCAACTGCCAATTACCAACTACGGCTCCGTCACTTCTTCGACGGCACGATCACCACGGGGCAGGGCGATTTTTTCAAAACGGCGTGGCTCGTGCTGCCGAGCAGCAAATCATAGAGCGCGGTATGCCCATGCGAGCCCATTACCACCAAGTCGGCGGGCAGCGCTCTCGCCCGCTCCAGGATAACAGCCGAAGCCGGCCCGTCACGGAGCTCTGGTTCGACGGCCACTCCCAGTTCGGCCACTTTCTCGCAGGCGCGCGTCAGTTGCGCGCGTGCGTCTTTCTCGGCGGCTTTTTGCATTGAGGCGATCTGCGCCATGTCTGGCATCATCATCGGATCGCCGATGGGGGCGATCGGTTGCAATACATGCAGCACGACGAGGCGGGCATCCAGCGATTGCGCGAGCGTGGCTGCCGTCTGCAGCAAGCCCACGCTGGTGGCCGAAAAATCGAGGGGTACAAGCAGGATTTTCATAAGGGGGAGCTTGTATCCTATAACCAATTATTGCTCAGCATTATATCGATACTCAAGTATCCGGCATAGAGGCGGGTACAGCGTGCGAGGTAGTGAAACTGGAGAGGGAACAAATGATGGGAGAAATGCCCCAGGCAAGACAACTTCGAAATGGGGCTCCCGGTTAAGATTGGACGACAAAAAGCAGGCATAGTTTTAGGAACGCAGATTTCTCGTTTAATTGGGTCGATAGGTTACCCTATATAACAGCCGGCCATTTCAAAAACGAACAAACTATTTGCAGTTTTTTTTCACATCCCAGGAGCCTGTCGGGCTTCGCCCACAGGCTCCTGGGGGAGTTTGCCTGCCGGCTTGCGCTGCCGGGCAAAAAGAAAAAGGTTGCGGCATGAAAATTGTCATCACTGGCGTTACCCGCGGCCTTGGCCGGGCGCTGGCCGAGCGTTGGATCGCCGAGGGCCACACGATCGTGGGCTGCAGCCGTAACTCGGCGGAAATCATCAATCTGCGTTTTGCGCACCCGGCGCCGCATCGTTTCGATGCGGTCGACGTTGCCGATGCGGTGAAAGTGCAGCTCTGGGCCGAACGCGTGCTCGGCCCGGAAGCCGCACCGGATTTTCTGGTCAACTGCGCCGCGCTCATGAACGACCCCGCGCCGCTCTGGCAGGTGCCGGCGGATAAATTTTCCCGGCTGATCGACGTCAACGTGAAAGGCGTGGCCAACGTCATCCGTTCCTTTGCGCCTGCGATGATTGCGCGCAAACAGGGCATCATCGTGAATTTCAGCTCGGGCTGGGGCCGGTCAACCTCGCCGGATGTGGCGCCGTATTGCGCATCGAAGTGGGCCATCGAGGGGCTGACGAAATCGCTGGCGCAGGAATTGCCGGCGGGCATGGCTGCCGTGCCGCTCAACCCCGGCATCATCAACACGGACATGCTGCAACAATGCTGGGCCGATGGCGCCGCGGGCTATCCCAAAGCCGAGGAGTGGGCGAAAACCGCCGCGCCGTTTATTTTGACACTCGGGCCGAAGGACAACGGAAACTCCGTCAGCGTGGAGGGATTCGAAGACTGAGGCTTGTTTTTTTAACGCAAAGGCGGAAAGACGCAGAGATCCGCACAGGCTTCGTTCTCGTCCTCTTAATCTTTCTCGTTATCGATCTGAGGTCAGGCTGAAAGAACGATAACGAGTATGAGAACGAGAACGATTTAGTTTAACTGATTTTGAGGTTGCCCCGGATTGACGGACACGGCGTTGAGCTAAAGAAAGGACTCAACGATGAAAGAGAGCAAACCTGCTGGCGCAAAGCGCCAGCGTTATGACCGAGCGTTCAAGCTGGAAGCTGTGCGCTTGTGGGAAAG
>DATMNP010000106.1:0-7390 GCA_035568935.1 Opitutaceae bacterium
GTGGCGCTGGCGAAGCCGATGATCCAGAAGCGGGCCTTGCGGCTGGTGCGGGCGAACCAGAACGCGCCGGTCACCAGCACGGTGGCGATGAGGGAGAGCACCAGGTCGACCGGGGGCAGCGGGAACATGCTGAACAGCCCGAGGCGGGTCAGCAGTTCTGTGGCCAGGATCGTCAGCAAGGTGTAGCTGGCGGTGAGTTCGACCTTGTCCCAGCGCTGGGTGCTCATGGCGATCTCAGGCGACCTTGTCCATGCCGCGCATATACGGGCGCAGTGCTTCGGGCACCGTGATCGAACCATCGGTGTTCTGATAGTTCTCCATCACGGCGACCAGGGTCCGACCGACGGCGAGGCCGGAACCGTTGAGCGTGTGCACCAGCTCGGGCTTGCTGCCGTCCTTCGCGCGATAACGGATTTGGGCCCGCCGCGCCTGGAACGACTCGAAATTCGAGCAGCTTGAAACCTCCAGCCAGCGCTGCTGGCCGGCCGACCAGACTTCCAGGTCGTATTTCTTCGACTGGGAAAACCCGAGGTCGCCGCCGCACATCAGCAGCACGCGATACGGCAGCCCAAGTTTTTGCAGGAGCCGTTCGGCGTCGCCGCGGAGTTTTTCCAGCTCGTCGTAGCTCGTCGCCGGGTGGACCCACTTGAGCAGCTCGACCTTGTCGAACTGGTGCAGGCGGTTCAGGCCGCGCACGTCCTTGCCGTAGCTGCCGGCCTCGCGGCGGAAGCACGGCGTGTAGGCGCAGCGGCAGACCGGCAGCGCTTCCTCCGGCAGGATTTCGTCGCGGAAAAAATTCGTCAGCGGCACCTCGGCCGTGGGCACCGCGTAAAAACCGTCGAGCGGCGATTCATACATCTGGCCTTCCTTGTCCGGCAGCTGGCCCGTGGCCGTGGCGCTGGCGGCGTTGACGAAGATGGGCGGGTTGACCTCCACGTATCCAGCCTTGGCGTCTTCATCCAGGAAGAAATGCACCAGTGCGCGCACCAGCCGGGCGGCATCGCCGATATAAAACGGGAACCCCGCGCCGGTGACCTTCGCGCCGCGCGCGAAATCGAAGAGTTTGTCGAAGCCGGGAATCTCCCAGTGCGCCTTCGCGTGCGGCGAAACGTCCTTCACGTCGCCATGCGTGGCGTGCACGACATTGTCGGCCGGGCCGGCGCCCTCGGGCACGCTGGCGTGGGGAATGTTCGGCAGCGTGAGGAGTGCGGCGCGGTGCTTTTCCTCCAGATCGCGGAGCGGCACCTCGCGTTCCTTGACCTGGGCGGAAACGGCCTTCATTTCCGCCACCTTGGCCGAGAACTCCGGCGAACCCTTCGGCAACGCAGCCATTTCGGCATTGGCGGCTTTCTGCTTCGTCCGGAGGGACTCGACCTCGGCGATTTGCCCGCGCCACTTCGCATCGAGCGCCAGCACCGCGTCGAGGTCGGCTTCGAGGTGTTTCTTTTGGAGCGCCGCACGTACAACGTCGGGCGATTCGCGAATGAGTTTCGGGTCGAGCATGGGTGGATTTATTTAACCGCGAATAGACGCGAATAAACGCAAATAAATGCAGGGTGTTTCGAAATCAGAAATAAATTGGTTTAAACGCAGTAGACCTGTCCCTTAAGATCAAGCAATACGTAACATCATCATTCTGAGCGCAGCGAAGTACCGAGGCCGAAGGCCGACAGTCTGACATCCACCCGGATTTTGCCAACAGAGTCGCACTGGATTCTTCGCTGCGCTCAGAATGACAAAACAAACATTCACCGGCCGAGATTCGCGTTCATTCGCGTCTATTCGCGGTTTCAAGCCCTACCGTCCGCGCACAATCCTTGTCCGCGGGGTGTCGATCCTTTGAAAGCGGGCAAAAACTTCCTTGGCGGCAAGCAGCTTCAGGTCCCCGACCGGCGCCTGGATGACGTGGTTGGTCGGCGCGGTCAGCGGATACGGGCCGAAGCGCCGTGGATCGGTCGGGCCGAAAATGCCGAGCGTGCGCACGCCGAGTGCGGCGGCCAGGTGCATGGGGCCGCTGTCGTTGGAAACCACCCAATCGGCCCGCTGGACAAGCGCCGGCAGCGAGACGAGGCTGGTGTTGCCGGTCAGGTTGAGGAATTGTGCGGGGGGAAAAGCGTCCTTGTCGGGAAAGTAGTTGTTGCCGGCCCAGACGACCTTGCGGCCGGTGCCGTCGCGGATGAGCATTTCCGTCAGTTCTTTAAAACCACCCCAGCGCTTCTCCGGCCGGCGGCTGTCGGGAAACATCACGAGCGGCTTTGCGCCGCCGCGGCCGTCCACGAAGTTTAGGTTCAGATTTTCCGGCGCGCGGAAGCGCAGCTTCCCGCGCAGTTCCGGCTGCGCCTCGAGCATGGGACAAAATTGCAGCAGGATTTCCAGCGCATGCGCATGCCGGCCGCCCGGCGGCAGGGACACCAGCTGCTTGTAGAAAATCCCCGCGCCTTCCCGCGCATCGCTGCGACCGACTTTATGTTTCGCCCGCGTGCGCAACATCATCAACCCTGTGCGAAGCAAACCCTGAAAATCAAACGCATAGTCGAAATTTGTCTGCCGAATATCGCGCATTAACTCAATAAATCCCTTGGCACGTGCATCACGCCTGAAAACATAGGTGTGCTCCACCGCTTCGCACGCTAGCACCAATGGCGCAAAAATGTCCCTCACCACCCACGATATCTGCAAGTCAGGCCGCTGCTCCTTGAGCGAGGACGCCACCTGCAGGCCATGGACGATGTCGCCAAGCGAGGAAGGTTTGATGATGAGCAACTTGGGCATAGGAACGTACACGGCGGCAGAATGTGCTTTCCGCCGCCCAGCCTCATCGTTTGATGAAGTTTCCACGGCAAACGCAAGAAGCTATCGAGGATACTGTGCTTAAAATTTTCCTGATTACCCTCGGTTGGGTGCTGGCACATACGCCTGAACCGCTGTTGCGCCTGCTCACGGCCGTGTTGGGCGAGGCGATCTTTCTCGGTTTGCCCCGCCGCCGTCGCATCCTGTTGTCCAACCTCGACCACGCTTTCCGTGACCGCGGCACGGCGTGGGCGCGCCGCATCGGACGGGAAAGCTGCCGGCAGATGGTCGAAACCGCCCTGCTATCCTTCGCTTCGCCATTTTTGGGCGAGCGGCGCTTGAAACAAATCGCCCGCCTCGCGCCCAGCGCCGAAGCCTGGCTGCGCGACTACACCGCGAACCCGCGGCCCACGGTCTTTGGCACCGTGCATTGCGCACACTGGGAGGCACAGGCGTGGCTCGGCCTGCTCTGCACACCCACCCCGCTGCCCGAGTTTGGCATTATTTTCCGCCCGCTCGACAACGCCACGGCTGATGCCTTCGTCAAATCCACGCGCGAACGCCACGGCATGCGGCTGCTCTCGCGCCGGGACGGTTTCGCCGAGGCGCTGAAAATCCTGCGGCGTCGCGGCTGCATCGGTCTGCTCTTCGACCAGAACGCCGGCTTGCAAGGCGCGCTCGCCACGTTCCTCGGCCGCGTCTGCTCGACCACCGAGCTGCCCGGCCTGCTCGCGGAAAAATTTTCCGCCGATGTGCGCACATTTTATCCTCGCCGCACCGGATTCTGGCGCGTGGAGCTCGCCACCGATCCCATCGCACACGACGGCACCACCGTGGGCGTAACCCTCGCGCTCAACCGCTGGCTTGAGCAGGCTCTTGCCGCCGATAACAAACTCTGTGCCTCCTGGCTCTGGGCGCACGACCGCTGGCGGCACCAGGACGCGCCGGGAAAGCGCCTGCGTTTGGAATCCAAGCGCGATCTCCTCGCCGCCGATTGCGCCACGCGCGGACTGCCCGCCCCGCCCCGCCGCACGCGAATATGGGTGCGCCTGCCCAACTGGCTCGGCGACGTCGTGGTGGCCCTGCCGCTGCTCCGCGCGGTGCGGATCGCGCGGCCCGATGCGGAACTGACGCTCATCGGCCGCCCGGCATTTGCGCCACTCGTGGAAAAATTCGGCGTGGCCGACTGCTACGAACCGCTGCCGCCGCGCGGCTTGGGCTATTTTCTACACTTCTGGCGGCTGCGACGGCGCTACCCGGACGCGTTTCTTTTATTTACCAACTCGCTGCGCGGCGACCTCGAGGCCTGGCTCACCCGCTGCCCGCAACGCTTCGGCCTGGTGCGGACAGGCAAGTCGCGCCCGCTCCTCACCCACGGCTGGCGCGTGCCGCCGGATTTCGACGAAAAACAAAATCACCAGCTCTCGCTCTGGGAAAACTTTCTCCACGCCTTCGGTTTGACCCAACCCCTGGATCGCACACCGCTTCTTTCAACTTTCAACCATCAACTTTCAACTCGATCAATTGGCCTGATCGTCGGCTCTGAGAACTCGCCCGAAAAACGCTGGCCGGTCGAACACTGGCGCGCACTCATCGCCGCGCTGCCCGACCAGCGTTTCGTAATATTTGGCACCGGCGGCGATGCGCCCATCGCCGCGGCGGTGGCCGACGGCTTCGGCCCACGCGTTGAAAACCTTGCCGGACGCACCGACCTGGGCGCGTTCGCCGGAAAACTTTCCACCTGCGACCTGCTGGCAACCAACGACACTGGAGGCATGCACCTCGCCAACGCGCTCGGCGTGCCGCTCATCGCGCTCTTCGGCCCCACCAATCCCGTGCGCACCGGCCCCGTATTTGCCGCGCCGTTCCAGGTTTTGCAGCCACCCGGCTGCCCCCCGACCGGCGGCGCGCCGCTGGCCAACCTCACCCCGGAATCAGTCATCGCCGCCATCGGAAAATCTCTGCCGGCTGCGGCCTCTCGCCTCATGCCTGACGCCTGATGCCTGATGCCTCCACCTATGTCACTGCTTGACGTCACCGACCTCCGCACATTTTTCCACACGCGCAACGGCATTTACCGCGCGGTCGACGGCGTGAACTTCAGCATCGAGCGCGGCGAAACGCTCGGCATCGTCGGCGAATCCGGCTCGGGAAAATCCGTCACCTGCTATTCGCTCATGGGGTTGATCCCGCAGCCACCCGGCCGCATCGAAAGCGGCCGCGCGATCTTCGACGGCGTCGACCTGTTGCATTGCACGCCGGCGCAGGCGCGCTCAATCCGCGGCAAGCGCATCGCGATGATTTTCCAGGACCCGATGACGTCGCTCAATCCCTACCTGCGCATTTCTGAGCAACTCATCGAGCCCCTGCTCATCCACGAAAAAATTTCGAAGAAGAACGCCCTCGTACGCGCGCAGGCCATGCTTGAGGCCGTCGGCCTCAACGATGCGGCCAGCCGCATCCACCGCTACCCGCACGAGTTTTCCGGCGGCATGCGCCAGCGCGTGATGATCGCCATGGCACTTATCACCCGTCCGGAACTGCTCATCGCCGACGAGCCCACCACCGCGCTCGACGTCACCGTGGAGGCGCAAATCATCGAACTGATAAAGAAATTCCAGCGCGAGTTCAGCATGGCCGTGATCTTCATCTCGCACAACCTCAGCGTCATCTCCGGCCTGTGCGACCGCGTGCAGGTCATGTATGCCGGCCGCATCGTCGAGACGACCGACGTGCGCACGATGTTTTATCAACCGAAGCATCCCTACACGCGCGCCCTCCAACGCTCCATCCCCGCGCTGCAGAAAAAAGGCGCCGGGCTTTACACCATCCCCGGCCTGCCGCCCGATTTGTCGAAACCGATCACGGGCTGCGCCTTCGCGCCCCGCTGCGAATTCGCGGTGGCACGCTGCCACACCGACGAACCCGGCCTTGTCGAGCTCAAACCCGGCCACGCCCAGGCCTGCCTCCGCGTGCAGTCGGGAGAAATTTAATGCTATCATAATCGACCACGGATTACACGGATGGACACAGATAAAATTTTGTACCGGGACTTGACTGAAACTATCATTGGATCGGCAATGAAAGTATTGAATACGCTGAAGCCCGGGTTGAACGAAAAAGCATATGAAAATGGCCTGGTAATTGAGCTTCAGAAGCACAGCCGTTGCATCGAGCAGCAAAAAAGGCACAACGTTCTGTATGAGGGGCAGCTCGTCGATACATTGGTGCCCGATTTGATCGTAGATGAGCTTGTTATTGTCGATCAGAAGGTTGTTGAAGAATTTACGTCCACGCATGTCACCCAGATGATCGGTTACCTCTCCATTACAAAACTGCGTTTGGCCCTTTTGCTAAACTTTAAGTATGCGGATTTGCGCTGGAGGCGCGTCATAAGATAGTCCGATCCGTGAAAACCCGTGTAATCCGTGGTCGATTCTTCTATGCCTGACTCGATTCTCGAGCTTCGCGACGTCAAAACCCACTTCCCGGTTTACCGCGGCTTCGTATTCAAACGACCGGCCGGTGCGGTCAAAGCCGTGGACGGCGTCACGCTCAACCTCGGCCGCGGCGAAGTGCTCGGCCTCGTCGGTGAATCGGGCTGCGGCAAGTCCACCCTCGCGCGCACGATTTTGCAGCTCGTGCCCACGACCGGCGGCGCCGTGGTCCTCAGCGGAAAAAACCTCACCACCGCCACCGCCGGAGAGATTAAGACAGCGCGGCGCGACCTGCAGATGGTTTTCCAGGACCCTTACGCCTCGCTCAACCCACGCATGAATGTTTTTGCCGTGCTGGCCGAGCCTCTTCTCGTGCACCGCGTGTGCCCGCGCCAGGAAGTGCCCGCGCGCGTCGCCGAGCTCATGAAGCAAGTCGGACTCGACCCGCGCTTCATGCAAAAATATCCGCATGAGTTCAGCGGCGGCCAGCGGCAGCGCATCGCCATCGCCCGCGCGCTCGCGCTCCAGCCCAAGGTCATCATCGCCGACGAACCGGTGTCCGCACTCGATGTGTCCATCCAGGCGCAAATCCTGAACCTCCTCGCGCAGCTCGTGCGCGACATGAACCTCTCGCTGATCTTCATCGCCCACGATCTCTCCGTGGTGAAACACATTTCCGACCGCATCGCGGTGATGTACCTCGGAAAAATCGTCGAGCTCGGCCCGGCCACCGAGGTCATCGAACGCCCACGCCATCCCTACACCCGCGCGCTGGTCAGCGCCATTCCCACACCCGACCCCGATGCCGAACGCGCGCGCCAGCGCATCATGCTGCCCGGCGACCCGCCCTCGCCCATCAACCCGCCCGCCGGCTGCGCGTTTCATCCGCGCTGCCCGTATGCGCAGGAAAAATGCAAGGCTGCCGTCCCGCCGCTCATGCCCGCCGGTCCCAACCGCGAAGCCGCCTGCGTCCGGCTGGAAGAAATTTAGGTTCGTTTTAGCACGAGCAACGCGACACAATACCTTGAGACCAATAGAAACATGAAAACGCCAACCCTCATCGTTCGACTCGCAGGACTCTACCTGCTGGCTAGATGCTCAATCAGCATGTTCCAACTGTTTCAGTTTCTTGGAATAGAGGCACTGCTCCAAGTTTATCCCAT
>DATMNP010000107.1:0-4845 GCA_035568935.1 Opitutaceae bacterium
GCGCGACTTCCCAGCCGTTGCGGGCAACCTGAGCAAGTTCGGCGCGGGTGAAACTTAGTTCGTCCGCGAGCATGGCGTACTCGTCGTTCACCGTGTTGGCAAAAACCAGAGGATCGTCCGTGCTCACCGTGCAGCGCACGCCGGCTGCCAGAAGTTTTTTAATGGGATGTTCCGCCATGGAGGGCACGACATTCAGGCGAACATTGCTGATGGGGCAGACGTCGAAGGTCACGCCGTGGGCACGGGCCAGCGCCACGACCGCCGGATCCTCGATGGCGCGCACGCCGTGCTGCACCCGCGTGACGCCGAGCTGCTCGATGGCTTCGCGCACGCGGTGGGCGCCGTCGAACTCTCCCGCGTGGCACTTGGTGACCTTGCCCGCGGCGCGCATCCGCGCCCATACCTTCGCCGTCCACGGCTCGGTCGGGACTTGCTCCCAGCCGTGCAAGTCCACCCCAGCCAGTTCGTCCCAGTTTTCCAGGTCGTCGATGACCGCGCTCAGCGGCCCGGCATAATCGGTGCGCAGCATCCCGGCAAAAAGGCGCACGTCGAGGCCGGGCGGGACGGCGCTGCGAATGGCCGCCAGGATTTCGCGGCCGGGCACGCTGATGAATTGAGTGACGGGCAGATGAAAACTCGTCTCGACGTAGCGCACATTCTGCGCGAGATGTTTGGCGAAAGCCGCCACGGCCGCCTCGTGGTAGCGTTCCGCGCTTGTGAACCACGGCAGCGCGTGCCCGAGCAGCACCTTGTCGAAATCCGGAAACGTCACAAAACGATGGTCGGACGAGTGAAAAAACGGCTGCGCCGGATACGTCGCGGGCTGCCACGCCACCAGCAGTTCATACGGCAGCGCACCCTCGATGTGCAGATGCGTCTCGGTTTTCGGGAGGGCGTGGATGAAACTGCCAAGGTCATTTGTCATTGGTCCTTGGTCATTTGTATTTCGTAGTTGGTAGTTGGTATTTAGTAATTCGGAGTTCGGCGTTCAGCGTTCGACGTTCAGCGTTGGGGTTACTTCCCCTTTCCCAACAGGTAATCCGGATTTAGTTTTTGGAGCGGTTTGGGCACGAAGAGACCGTCCTGGCGGATGAGCTTGCCGTCGAACCAGACTTCGCCGCCACCGTAGTCGGGGCGCTGGATGCAGACCATGTCCCAGTGCACCTGCGATTTGTTGCCGTTGCCGCAATCCTCATAGGCCTGGCCCGGCGTGAAGTGGAAGCTGCCCGCGATTTTTTCGTCGAACAGGATGTCCCTCATCGGCTGGAGGATGTGCGGGTTGAAGCCGAGCGCGAATTCGCCGATGTAGCGCGCGCCATCGTCGCTATCGAGGATTTCGTTGAGGCGCCTGGTGTTGTTGGCCGTGGCCTCGACGACTTTCCCCTTTTTGAAAACGAGGCGGATGCTGTCGAACGACGTGCCGAGGTAAACCGTGGGCGCATTGTACTGCACCACACCCTCGACACTGTCCTTGACCGGACAGGAAAACACCTCGCCGTCGGGGATGTTGCGCAGGCCGCCGCACTCCTTCGCCCCGATGCCCTTGATGGAAAACTTGAGATCGGTGCCGGGCCCTTTGATGTGCACGCGGTCGGTTTTGCGCATGAGGCCGGCCAGCGCCTCCATCCCGGGCGTCATGCGTGCGTAATCGAGCGTGCAGACGCGAAAATAAAAATCCTCGAACCTTTCCGTGCTCAGGCCGGCCTGCTGCGCCATCGACGGCGTGGGCCAGCGCAGGACCACCCATTTGGTTTTGCCCACGCGGTAATCGAGCACGGGCTGCATGAGGCGGCTGACCAGCTTCACCTTGTCGCCGGGCACATCGGAGGACTCGAAAATATTTTCCGAGCCGCGCAACGCGATGTAGGCGTCCATTTTTTTCATCCGCGCCAGTTCGATCTCGGCGTGCGGCGCGTACTGCGCCTCCTCGGCGCCCAGCAGGAGCTCGCGGTTGACCCGCGCCCGGTGGAGCTGGACCAAAGGATGGGCGCCGCGCTCCCGGGCGGCGCGGATCAGCGCGATAACAATGGCCTCGGGCACATCGAACGCGTCGATGAGCACGCGCTCGCCCTTTTTCAGCTCGGTGGAAAAATTGGTGAGGACCTTGGCCAGCTCGTTGCAGCGTGGATCGATAATCATGGCCGCAGCTAACCGGAGCCTGCAGCTCATCTCAAATCTCAAATTTGAAATTTCAAATATCCGCGACGCGACCGTCGCGGTCACGCCACCGTGCGCGTAGTCGTTTCCGGAAAGCAAATCCGGCCGACGGCTTCATCAAAGTCGGCGGCGCCCCGGATGATTTCGATCTCGAGCCGCAGGTAATAGAGCGGCAGCGATGGCTCGTAGCCCGGCGGTATGCGCACGGCGTCCTTCTCCGTCGTCACGATAAAACCCAGTTTCGCCTGGCCCGCCTGCGAAAAAATCGCCTCGAGGTCGGCGACCGAAAACCGGTGATGGTCGAGGAAGCGTTGGGACTGCTCCAGCTGCGCGCCGAGGTCGCGCAGGAATTTCTCAAAGCTTTCCGGCGCGGCAATGCCGCTGAAAGCCGCCACCCGCTTGTCCCGCAGGAATTCGAGCGGCTGGCGCTCAGCCGTGCCCACGCGTTGCAAATACTGCGGACGGTGGGCACACTCGATGACGTCAACACCAGGGTTGTGCCGCTGGATGAGGTCTTCGAGTTCGGCGTCGCGCTGGCCGTTGGATTTGGTAAGGAAAACATAGCTGGCCCGGCGCAGATGTTTCACGGGCTCGCGCAGGATGCCACGGGGCAGCAGGTGGCCATTGCCGAAGGGATTGGTTTTGTCCACCAGCAGCAGGTTGAGCCGGCCCTTGAGCGGCAGGTACTGGAAACCGTCGTCGAGCACCAGCGTGTCGCAGCCGAACCGCTTGATCGCGTAGGCGCCCGCCTTCACGCGGTTCTTGTCCACGAGCACGATGACCCCGGGCAGGTTGCGCGCGAGCATGAAGGGCTCGTCGCCCGCCACCTCGCTGTCGAGCAGCACGCTGCGGCCGTCGCTGACGATGCGGGGCGGCGGCTCGGCCGCGTTCGTAAGCCAGTTCCACCATTTCTGCCAGATCGGCGGCGCTTTGCTTTTGTAACCGCGGCTGAGGATGGCGACTTTGCGGCCGCGGTCGGCGAGTGCCCGGGCAAACTTTTCCACCACCGGTGTCTTGCCCGTCCCGCCCACCGTGAGGTTGCCGACCACGACGACCAGGCAGCCCAGCGGCTGGTCCCGCAGCAGGCGCTCCCGGTAGAGCCACAACCGGGCCTGCACCAGCCCGCTAAAAACCGTTGAGAGGGCCTGCAAAAAACCCGCATAAATGGCCGCTCCCGTGTCCGCGCGCCGCCCGAAGATCACATCGATGGTGTAGAGCTCGAGCTCCTCTATTTTTTTCTTCAGCCAGGACAGGGACATGCGGGATTGGTGATTGACGGCGGGCAGCGGGTTTTACCTGCTATTTGTTCTTACAACGCCAGGCGCCACGCCATGCAACTCAATCTGCTCAAGTCTAAAATCCACCGGGCCGAGGTGACCGACTCCAGCCTCAATTACGAGGGCAGCCTGGCCATCGACGTCGAATTCATGGAAATGGTGGGTATGCTGCAATACGAACGCATCCTGGTTGGTAATATGAACAACGGCGAGCGTTTTGAAACCTACGCCATCGCCGCGCCCGCCGGTTCGAAAACCATCAGCCTCAACGGCGGGACCGCGCACCTCGGCCGCCTTGGCGACCTGCTGACCATCATGTCCTTTGCCGTCGTCGATGAGCGCGAAGCCGCCCACTGGCAGCCGCGCGTGCTCCTGCTCGCCGACGCCAACAAGAAAATCGTCAAAGTCTCGAAGAAATAAATTCAGAAACCATGAAGCCATCAGGACTTGGCCAAGATAATGCTTGTTTCCTGGTTCCTTGGCTTCAGAATTTATAAAAGCTTTCTCAGAAATGAATTCAGAAGCCATAACGCCATAATCGATTAGGCCAGATACTGCCTGTCTTTTTCTTCTTGGTTTCCTGGCTTCAGAATCAAATCTTCCTTCCTCCCATGAGCTACAAACTCTTCATCCCCGGCCCGATCGCCGTCTCGGAAAAAACGCTCCGCGCCATGGCCCAGCCCATGATCGGACACCGCAGCACGGACTTCGTCGCGCTCTACCAGTCGCTCCAGCCCGACTTGCAGGCGCTCTTCTACACGAAGGACCCGGTCTATCTCTCGACCAGCAGCGCCTGGGGCGTGATGGAAGGCTCCATCCGCAATGTGACAAAAAAGAAGGTGCTCACCTGCATGAACGGCGCGTTCTCCGACAAGTGGAACGACGTCGCCCTGCGCTGCGGCAAGCCGGCCGGCGCCCTCAAGTTCGAATGGGGCGAGCCCGTCGATCCCGAGGCCGTCCGCCGCGAGCTCGCGACCGGCGCCTACGATGCCATCACCTTCATCCACAACGAAACCTCCTGCGGCTGCATGAGCGACCTTGCCGCGCTCATGGCCGTCATCCGCCAGTTTCCCGACGTCATTTCGATCGTCGACACCGTCAGCTCCTTCAGCGCGCTCCCGATCAAGAAGGACGAACTCGGCATCGACGTGCTGATCACCGGCTCGCAAAAGGCACTGGCGATGCCGCCGGGCCTCGCGATTTTCTCCGTCTCGAAACGGGCGCTCGACCGCGCCGCGCAGATGGAAAGCCGCGGGTATTATTTCGATTTCGTCGAATTCCAAAAAAACCACGAAAACGGCATGACCCCAAGCACGCCCGTCATTTCGCTGATCTATGCGCTCAAGTCGAAACTCGAGGACATCAAGGCCGAGGGCGTGGAAGCCCGCTACGCCCGCCACGCGCGCCTGAA
>DATMNP010000108.1:0-14877 GCA_035568935.1 Opitutaceae bacterium
AACGCCGCCCGGCACCGGCTCTCGCCCCAGCCCAGAGGGTGAAGTTCAAAATGGATCGGCGCGGCGTTCCAGCGGCAGACATGGGCTAAAAGCCCACCTTCTGCCGCTGCGCCTTGCGGCGATCCATTTTGATTCTTCACGCCGGGCCATGCCAATTTGAAGACACACCCTAACGCTTGGCGGGCTGGCTGCCGGGCGGTGGCTCGTTGAAAAGGGCCCAAAATACGCCGATCTGCTTGACCGCATTCATGAAGGATTGGAAGCCAACGGGCTTTACCACGTAGGCGTTCACGCCGAATTGATAGCTGCGCACAAGGTCCTGTTCTTCGCGCGAAGAAGTGAGCATGACGACCGGGATGCTCTTCAGCTTGTCATCCTGCTTGATAATGCGCAGGACTTCGAGGCCGTCGACCTTCGGCATTTTAAGGTCGAGGAGGATGACGGCCGGGTTGCCATTGGGGTGATCCTTGAAGGAACCGCGTCGATAGAGGTAATCGAGCGCCTCTTCCCCGTCGGAAACCACGAAGACTTCGTTGGCGAGGCTATGTTCGGCGAACGCGGCAAGGGTCAGCTCGACGTCGTTGGCATTGTCCTCGGCGAGGAGGATGCTGCGGAGTTCACTTGTAATGGTCATGATGGGACGGGATTAATGGTGGAATGGGCAGGCAGGGATGCCGGCTTGATGGCGGGCAGGCTGAAATAAAACACGGCGCCTTCGCCGATATGGCCCTCGGCCCAGGTGCGGCCGCCGTGGCGCTGCACGATGCGCCGTACGTTGGCCAGGCCGATACCGGTGCCTTCGAACTCAGCCGCGCTGTGCAGCCGCTGAAAGACGCCGAAAAGCTTGCCCGCATATTGCATGTCGAAACCGGCGCCATTGTCGCGGACGAAGAATTCCTGTTGGTTCGCTGCCGGGTCGAACCGGCAACCGATCTCGATGCGTGGCGACGCCGATTTGCCGGAGTATTTGACCGCATTGTCGATCAGGTTGAACCACACCTGGCGCAGCAGGACGGGATCGGCAAGGACACGCGGCAGCGCCGCAATGTTCCAGTCGATGGCGGCATTTTTCTTGAACCCGTTGTCGCGGATGACCTCGGCCACGAGGTCGTCCTGGTCGAGCTCGACCACATGCAGCTCGGCCCGGCCCATCCGCGAGAAGACCAACAATTCGTCGATCAGCTGGCCCATGCGCTTGGCGGAATCGCTGATCGTTTTCATGTAGCGCCGGCCCTTTTCGTCCAAGGCCGATTCCGCATGCTTGCGCAGCAGCTCGGCAAACCCGTCGATGTGGCGCAGCGGCGCGCGCAAATCGTGCGAGACGGAGTAGGAAAACGATTCGAGTTCGGCGTTGGTGGCTTGGAGCTGCTGGTTGGCCAATTGCACCGCTTGCGAACTGCGGAAAATCTCCGCCTCCATTTGTTCCATGCGGGCGCGCAGTCCGCTTTCGCCAGCCGGGGGTTGCTGTTTCTTCCGGACAAACTCGGTCACATCCTCCACCCGATGGATGATGTACTCGACCTGCCGGTTTGCGCCCAAGATGGGCGAGTTGACCGGGCTCCAATAGCGTTCCTCGAAAGCTCCATCCGGCCGGCGCACGTCGTACTTCTGGATGGCCATCGTATCGGACACGGCACTTTCCCGCACGCGGTCGATGGACGCGCGCAGGTTCGAGACGCCGTTGGCGGCTGCATCGTTGGGATTGTCCGGAAAGATCTCAAACAGGCCGCGACCGAGGATCTCCTCCCGCTTGGTCATGGTAACCCGCAGGTAGGCATCGCTCACGGCCACAATCTTGAGGTCGGGTGTGAGCACGAGATAGGATCCGGGCAGGGCTTCGAAAAGGGCACGGAACTGAAGGCGCGCTTGCTCGAGCTTGCTCTCCGTTATATCGCGCGCGATTTGGGATACACCGACCACCTTCCCCTGGCTATCCTCGATCGGCGAGATGGTGATCGAAACATCGATCGGTTTCCCGTCTTTCCTGACCCGGACGGTTTCGAAGTGATCGATGCCTTCACCACGCCCAATCCGGGCCAGAATCTCCCTCTCTTCGCCCGTGTGATCACGGGGGAAAAGCATCAGCATCGGCTGGCCAATGGCTTCCTGTGCTGAATAGCCAAATGTTTTCTCTGCTCCGCGATTCCAACTGGTGATGACGCCCTCCGGGGTTTTACTGATGATCGCATCGTCGGACGACTCGACGATGGCCGCCAGGCGCACCCGCGACTCTTCCAGCCGCTTGCGTTCGGTAATATCGCTGATGGTCACCACCGCCATCAGCGGTCGGCCAGCCGCATCGCGAACGAGAACGCCGCCGTAATTGAAGATCCGATGCCAGTCGGATTTGATCCGCCGGATGCGCACCTCCCAGTCCCGCAATGCCTCGCCCCGCAGGACGCGGGACAACGGCCATTGAGCCAGGGGCAGGATTGCGCCATCGATCGTCGAGAGTTCAAAGATCGTGGCAAACTCGGTCAGATGGCGGCGGGATTCCTCCTGGGTGGAAAATCCATGCAACTCCAATGCCGCCCGATTAAAATTCATCAACTGGCCGGTAAGGTCAGACACCACCAACCCCTCGCCAAGGTTCTCGATGATCGTTTGGAGCTGAAGCTCGTTCCGCCGCAGAACCTGGTTTTGCTCGTGAATTTGATCGAGCATCAGGTTGAACGCGTCTGTCAGCATACCTAGTTCATCGCGGCCCAATTTCGTGGCCCGGACGGAATAATCCCGGCGTTCGGAAATGGCCTTGGCCGTCTCGGCCAGGGCCAGGATGGGCCGTGAAATTTGTTTCTGCAGGACCGTTGAAAGCGAGTAGGCCAGCAGGAAGGACACGGCCAACACGAGAGCGACAATCAATCCGTAAAGCCGGAACCGTTCATAGACGGCACCCAGATCGGATTGGAGATAGAGCGTGCCAACGCGTTTTCCGCCCTGTTCGACCGCCTGGAAGCCGTCCAGGTGCGAGTTCTCGAAACGATAACCGTCTTCCGCCAGCGCGACGGGGAATGCGGCATCAGGCAGTTTTGCAGGATATTTCGAGAATAATTTTCCCTCCTTCGTGTAGAGGCCCGCGGCCACGATGTGTGGTTCCGCCTTGAGCGCATTCAGGATCTCCCTGGCGTCATCCGCATTTTGGAAGGCCAGCGCGGCGGTGCTGTTGTCGGCGACGATTTGCCCAAGGGTCGAGGTCTGCCGGATCATGTTCTTTCGAAAAGTCAGGAGCTCACAGGTGAAAAATGACGCGCACGTCAGCAGCAACACCGTCCCGCTGGTCAGCAGGATGATCACGATCAATTTCTGCCGGATCGGTGTGTCCTTGAACATCGGCAATGAGAGCTTTTCGGTGAAAACGGCGGCCACTTTTATAAAAAAATGGCTCAATCCGTTCCTGGCGCAGAAACCTCAGCCAGCCTCAGCAGCTTGGAACTGATGACCAGGTGGGCCGCTTCCGCCGCGTCGACGTTGATTCGAAACCGGATCCGGTTGTTTTCCGTGACGAACCGGATCATTCCACCGTTTCGGCCGAATCCTTCCATGTCGCCAACCGTTAGGATGCTGCGTCCTCTCAGGGTCGCCAGGATGTGCTCCAATTGGCGGGAGTCTGTCCGTCCGATGAATAACACCTGGCAAGCATCGATGTCTTCCACCCGGCGATAGCGCTGCACCACGAATGGCCGGTTGTTCAGTTTTTCGCCGCGCACCGTTTCGTCGAGGTAGCCATCGAACGGATCATCGCCCAGCACGCCTATGACCAGTGGCGCCTGGCGATTCGCCGAAGCTTCCGGCGGCCAGTCCACGAACTGCGCAAAATTGAAAAGGAAGACTGCCTTGATCTCATACTCGCGGGATATCGCGGTTTGGCCTGAAGCCTCCGACCCGGTCGAGATCAACCAAGCGGATGCGACCAACCAAATTCTGACCCGGCCCAGCACGGCGAAATTCATCCAGCTGCGAACGAATATCTTTAATAGCTCCATACGGCCTTTCCATATACGCTGCGTTCAATTTCCTGGCGGGTCGTCGCAGCGCCAAATTCAGCGTGATGATTGTGAAGGAGATTTTGTCCAACAACCGACAATTCCAACTGCGAGAACGGCTGCCAGCCCAGGCGGACATCCATCTCGTGATAGGCCGGAACCGACTGGTTGGCAATCGATGCGACATAGCGAAAATCCGTGTCAACGGCCCAATGACCGGGCAAATCCAGCGATGACTGGAGGGTAAATTGGTCTTCCGGGTCATGCGACTCAGTGCTGCCGCCCGAGGTGTCGGTGCTGCCGGCTTTCGGCCAGAAGTGAAGGTGGATTTGCGTGTAGCCCGCCCGGAGCCGCCACCACTCGGTGGCGCGATAGTCCGCCGACAACTCCGCCCCGTAGGTTTCCGTTTTCAAGCCGTTGCCGATCACAACCGGGAAGGGCGCCGGCGGCTGGGTCTTCTCCAAGCTGCGGACGTCGTCGTAATAATTATAGAAAGTCGCGAGGGAAAAGGAAAGCTGCTCGTCGGGCCGCACGCGATAGCCCAGCTCATAGGCCGTCAGTTTTTCGGAGTCGAAGTTCGGGCCGCCCGAAAGCAGGAACGGCGGTGTTGGGGGCACATAAAAATCCCGGTCGATCCGCGACGGCGTCCGAACCGCGCGCGAAATGGCGCCCCACATGGTTTGCTCCGGGCTCAATTTCCAGGCCAGGCGCACACTGGGTTGGTATTCAACGCCCGTATAATCGTTGTGATCGATCTTCGTGCCGAGCGTCAGGTATACTTGGTCCTGCACCAGGGCGATTTCATCCTGCCCGAATACATTGAACTGTCGGTGGGAGACATTGGCCGGGAGAAAAGCCAGCACGGGAGTGTTGCCCACATTGTCTTTGATCAACCGGTAACCGAGTCCCCAGGTGATGTCATGCCGCTCGCCCATCGGAAACCGATGCTGGAAATCGACATCATAGGTATCAAGCCCTTCGCTAAACGTGCCGGGGACGCTGCGGTAGGTGCGATCATAATACATTTGCAGCTTTAGATCGGATTTTTCTGAAAATGTGCGCGCCCACCGGCCGATTATATTGTCCCCGTGCAGCGTGGTGTCACCCGCGCCCAGCTGGGCGACGCGCCCGCTGTAAACATCACCCTGCAGGGTCAGCAGGTCGCTGGCCGACGCATCCCAATCCATGCGGAAGCCGCCCTGCCCCATGTGCCAGTCGTTGCCCCCATCCTTGAGGTTCGAAAACTCCGTGCTGTCGCGATCGAAATACTTTCCATAAATGCGGTAATGCAGGGCGGGGGCCAGTGCGCCGCCATAGCGGACGCCTTCGAAATCTTTCACCGCCGTGCCGCCACCGCCAGTCACCAGCAGCCCCTGCGTGTCCTTGGCCGGCTTGGTGGTGATATTGATCACGCCGTTGACCGCGTTGTCACCCCACTGCGTCGCGCCCGGGCCGCTGATGACTTCGATCTGGTCCAAGTCCTCCAGCAGCGTGTCCTGCACATCCCAGAAAACGCCGGCATAAAGCGGCGTATAAATCGTGCGGCCGTCCATCAGCACCAGGAGTTTGTTTGAAGTCGTGTTGTTGAACCCGCGCGCACTGATCGCCCACTGCCGCGAATCAATCTGCGCCACGTCAAGGTTTGAGGCCAGCCGCAGCGCCTCGGGCAGGCTCGTGGCGCCGGAACGCCGGATGTCATCCCCCGTGATCACCTGGACGGCCGAAGCTGCTTCCGACAATTTTTCCGGATGCAGGGAAACCGAGGTGACCTCGATGTCCATCAGCTGCTCGACGCTCAATTTCTTCAACTCGCCCGGGCCCGAAAGATCCGGCGAGGGCTGCGCAAAAACACTGCGGGAAAAAATCGCGAGTCCCAAAGCCACGCCCGTTAAAATCGATGGTCGATTATGATTGAGTCCGTTGCATCGGGCCGGAAGTTTTTTCCCGGGGTCACGATTAGCCTGCATATTTTCTCGAAAAAATATCCGGTCACATTCAGCGGTTCTGCAAAACGACGGAGACATGGGACTAATTACTTCAGGGTCTTTAACCGGCTTGGCTTCATAGGATTTAAGCTGTTCAACTCGAATGGCAAAAATTTACATCTGGGTAATTACCCTCAGGCCAATCCCTTGCTGCATGATCCCACCGGCCTTTCCCACCGCTGCAGTCCATGCGTAGGCGAATGCCTCTAATATTGCCATGCGGCCTTTCCATACACGCTGCGCTCAATTTCCTCCCGGGTCGGGCCGGGGAACCCATATTCCGGGTGATGATTGTGCAAAAGATTTTGCCCGACAATCGAAAGCTCCAGGTTCTTGGCAGGATGCCAACCCAAACGGGCGTCCAATTCAAAATAACTCGGCACACTCCCGGCATTTGGCCCGTTATTGTTGTGCAGCCGGTCCACCCAACGCAGGTCGGCATCCAAATCCATGTTTTGCGGCAAATCCATGGACGAGCGCAGGGAAAATTGATTTCTCGGATCAGCCGTTTCGTTGAGTCCATGACTGAAATCCACCTGTCCCGGTTTTACGCGGATATGTTCTTCGAGCAGATCGTAACCACCGTGCAGCCGCCACCCATCGAGCACCTGGTAACTGGTGTTGAACTCGGCTCCGTAAGTATGGCCTTCAAGGTTGTTATGAAAAACAAGGGGAAAACCCAAGGTGGGGAAACCCGGAGGGCTCGGCGTCGTGCTCCGCACATGATCGTAGTCGTTATAAAATAACGAGAGGGACGTGGTGACCTTGGAACCGAGCTGGGCGCGATAGCCCGATTCATAGGCCATCACGGTTTCTGAAGCGAAGTCCGGCCCACCATCCAGGATGCTTTGCGGAAATGGCTTGGGCAGGCCGGTAGGCTCGAACAAATCCCGGTCAATGCGGGATGGCGTCCGGACCGCCCGCGAGACCGCGGCCCAGAACATTTGCTTCGGGGTAAGATTGAACTGCAACCGGCCACTGGGCTCTTTTTCCCAGCCGGTATAAGCGTTATGTTCGAGCTTCGACCCCAGGGTAAAAAACAAATTTTCCCGCAGCTTGATTTCGTCCTGGAAAAAACCGCTGTACAAATTCTGGTCGAGGTGCGCCGGCAAAAAAACCAGGGTCGGCGCGGGGCCAACCACGTCGCCAGTATAGCGATAACCTAGCCCCCAGACGATTTTATCGTACTCGCCCCAGTCGAAGTGATGCTGGAAATCCAAGTCGTAGGTATTGAGGTCGTCCGTCAGGATTCCGGCCGGGAGAAAAGCGGTCTTGGACTCGGGCAGGGCCAGGTGCGTTTGATCGTAATACAATTGCAGGCTCGCATTGGAGCCGTCGGCAAAAGCATGCGACCAGCGCCCCAGGACGTTGTCGCCGTCCACCTTTTCCCTCCCGCCCGTGGGAATGTTCTCGTTGCCCGTGTAAGCATCACCCTGCAGGGTCAGGTGGTTTTGCGCGAAGGCCTCGTCATCGATGCGAAACCCACCCTGGGTCATGTTCCAGGAATCCGAAGCATCCTTCCCGTTGGGCAGGACTTCACTGCCGCGGTCGGAATATTTTCCATAGACTCGAAAGTAAACATTGGGCGCAAGCGTGCCGCCATAGCGCACCCCGGCAAAATCCCGCAGCTCCGTCCCCCCGCCCCCCTCCACATAGGATCCCTGCGTGTCCTTGGCGCTCTTGCTGGTGATGTTAATCACGCCATTGACCGCATTAGCACCCCAGAGCGTGCCACCGGGCCCGCTGATGACTTCGATCTGGTCAATGTCTTCGAGCAGGTAATCCTGCACATCCCAAAATACGCCTGAAAAAAGCGGTGTATATACAGTCCGGCCATCGATCATGACCAGAAGCTTGTTGGCCAGGTCGGTATTGAACCCGCGCGCACTGATGTTCCAGGCATGCGAGTTCTGCTGCGCCACCTCCAAATTATCGGCCAGCCGCAATGCCTCCGGGATGCTCGAGGCGCCGGAACGGTGAATGTCGTCCTGGGTGACGACCTGGATGGCGGAAGGTGCATCCAGCAATTTTCCCGGCTCGCGCGAGACCAACGTCACCTCGACATCCATGAGTTCTTCCACGCTCAATTTCTTCAACTCGCCCGGGCCCGAAAGATCCGGCGAGGGCTGCGCAAAAACGCTGTGCGAGAAAATTACGAGCCCAAAAACCACGCCCGTCACAAGCGGCGGCCGGTTGCAACCAAGCCCGCTATATAGATCCGGGAATTTTTGCGGAGCGGGTGTCTTCATCGGTTCATTATGAGATAAAAAACCCGGGCGCATTCAGCGGATTTTGCAAAACAATGGGTGTAACAGGTGAATGACTTCAGGCTATTCAACCTGCTTATCTGCATAGGATTTAAGCCCTTCAAATCGAATGGCAAAGAATTATCTCTGAGTAATAATCCTCAGGCCAATACACTTGCTGTATCAATCGCTGTGGTTACTCTGGCGTAAGAAAAAGGAGGAGCAATTATCGTCCTCACCTGAAACGGATACCATCTCCCGACCCCTTTGATGAAAAGCGGGGAGCTGAGTCCTAGAATCGATTGGGCCTGCCACGCAACCGTGCACATCAGCAAAAATACTTTTTTCTATCATGGCCACGCGCCCTCCAGTTGCCCCGCTGCACTTTCTTCATCTCGAAGACAACATTCCTGACTCCGAGTTGATCAGTGGCGTTATCACGCAGGAATGGCCGCACTGCCGCATCGACCGGGTGCAAACGCGCAACGAGTTTCTTTCCGCCATCCGCGGCAACAGCCTCGACCTGATCCTGTCCGATTTCACCATGCCCGGTTTTAACGGGCTCTCGGCCCTGGCGCTTGCCGGCCAGTATTGTCCGGAAACGCCCTTCGTCTTTCTTTCCGGCACGATCGGCGAGGACGCCGCCGTGGAAGCGCTCAAGAACGGCGCCTCCGACTATGTGATCAAAGACCGCATGAGCCGCCTCGTGCCCGTGATCCGCCGCGCCCTGCAATCGGTGCGCGAATCCGAAAACCGCAAAGTGACCGCGCGCAAGTTGCGCGAGCAGGCCGAACTGCTCGACAAAGCCCGCGACGCGATTTGCGTCACCGACATCGAGGGCCGCGTCACCTACTCGAACCACAGCGCCGAGCGCCTTTTCGGTTGGGCCGGAACCGAGGTGGAAGGACAGCTGCTCTCGGAGCTTTTGGCCAAGCTCGGCTGCACACCGCAAATAAAGGCGGCCCATCTGGCCTTAAAAGCGGCGGACTCCTGGACCGGCCAGTTGCGGATAAAGGGCAAGGACAGCGACCCGCTCGTGGTCGAAAGCCGCTGGACGCTGGTGCGCGACGCCGAGGGCCAGGACCAGTCGATCCTCATCATCAACACCGACATCACCGAGCAGGACAAACTCGAAAAACAATTTCTCCGGGCCCAGCGCCTCGAAAGCATCGGCACCCTGGCGGGCGGCATCGCGCATGATCTCAATAACACCCTCACCCCCATTCTCATCGCATTGGACATGCTCCGCCAGGAAATCACCGACCAACGCCTGGTCCGCCTGCTCAATGTCATGGACACCAGCGCCCATCATGGCGCGAACTTGATCCGCCAGGTGCTCACTTTTGCCCGGGGAACGGGGACCGACGGTGAGCGGATGCCCGTGCAACCCTCCCTCATCATCCGTGACGTCGTTGAACTAATCCGTGAAACTTTGCCGCGCTCCATTAAAATCAGCCTGGATGCAGCCGAGGTTCTCCATTTCGTCAAAGGCAACCCCACCCAGCTCAGCCAGGTGGTCATGAATCTGTGCGTAAACGCACGCGACGCCATGCCCGATGGCGGCCAGCTTGCCATCAGGGCGCAAAATATCGACATCGATGAAACCGCCGCCAGCGCCAATCCCGGTGCCTTGCCAGGCCGGTATGTTTTAATCGCGATTGCCGACACCGGTTGCGGCATTCCGCCGGACATTATCGACCACATCTTCGATCCTTTTTTTACCACCAAGAAACAGGACAAAGGCACCGGCCTCGGCCTCGCGACTTCACTCGGCATCGTCAAAGCCCATGGCGGATTTCTCCAAGTGAAAAGCTCCGTGGGCCAAGGCAGCGAGTTCCGGGTCTACCTGCCGGCGATTTTAGAGCGCGCCGAGGCTGGTCACCCACCCCCGGCCAAGTCCGCCACCGTTCACGGCCAGGGTGAAACGTTACTGGTGATCGACGACGAAACCAGCGTGCGTGAAATCGTCGGCGCCACCCTCGAAGCCTACGGCTACCACGTCATTCTTGCCGCCGATGGCCACACCGGCATCGATCTTTACCGCCGTCACGCCAATGAAATCAAGGCCGTGCTCACCGACATGATGATGCCCACCATGCCAGGCACCCAAGTCATTGCCACCTTGCGGGCGATCAAGCCCGACCTGCCCATCATGGCCATGAGCGGCCTGCTCGAAGCAAAAAAGCTCGACCTCACCCTTGCACCCGGCCGCCTGCAGATACTGCAAAAACCGATGAACAGCGATCAACTCCTCCACGCCGTTCACGACCTGCTCAACCAAGCGAGCACAGCCACAGGGTGAAGCGTTCCCCCGACGAGCCGTTCGATCTCGCTCACGGCTATTGCCGCGGCAACGGCCCTGTGCCGGTCGAAGGTCGCGCCCGGCGGTCGCCCTCGACCAAAGTCCAAATGTTTGGTCCATGACTCACGAGGAGCAGGAGGATCATTCTCGTCCGCTTTGGGCAGCGTCTGCCGACGGCAATTCCCAGCTAAAACCATAAATTTGATAAAAAACATTATTTTTTTACAATAAATGCCCGATATTTCACTTTAGTTACATTTTTATTACAAATTATTCTTGCTTACTAGGGACCTCGTCTTATTTCTGAAGGCATGATCCCCCTAGCAAAAATCCTACTCCTCGCAGATGCAGTCTCCGGGGTTAAAACCGGGAGCTTTTGGTTATCGCCCATGGTCACATCGGCCGCAGCTGGAATTTGCGGCGCAATTTTAGCCGCTTTCTGTCTCGGCGCATTTTTGTTTCACCGCAGAAAAATTGAGACCCAGCATTTGGACGCCCTGCCCCCGCGCATTCACCTCAAGGGTTTTGACAACTGGCAGCCAAAAGCGTCGGACGATAATTTTCTGGGCTGTGTTCGTCTCAATTGGGCGCAACACACGAAACAGGAAAATAAACTTCCGCGCATGTAAGGCATTGAGTTGTGGTTCCGCCGTGGCTTTGGCAAAGGTGGATCGTATCCTCCGCAGCGCGTAGGGCGAAGAAGGAAGCCTTGGCGGTGGAGTTCGGCCTGCCCAAGGAGGGAACCCGGACAGTATCCCTGCCAATCCACGTGCAGTGAACCACCAATGCGGCGAGAAGTTTTTCGCTTGGAAAAAGCTTCGGGCTGGGCTTGGCGCTGGTGCGCGCGCCGAATTTAACCACGGCCGGCATAAGCTGGCATACTATGGGCTAGAAAAAACAGTGGCAGCCAGCAGTTTCCGCTGAAAGCTTTCCAACCCATGACCGACTCTCCCATTCCATCTGGACGTTCAAGACTGCAACAAGCCATCAACCTGCGCTTGACCGTGCTGGGGTTCGCGCCCTTGGGCGACCCGGCCAGTGTCGCTTGGGCAGAGTTGGCCGCGCCCCTGCTGGCCAGGCAGCAGGAAGAATCCCGGCTGCAGCCCGTGCACCTGTGTCCGGTTGACGCCCGGATCCAGGCTTACTTGGATCGGGCATTGGCCAGCGCCGCGCCGGTTCCAAGGCTGCCGGCACGGACGTTCGTGCTCGATGAACCGAACCTGGCCCGCGAGCTTTCGCTCCCGATCACCGCCGATTATTTCGCCTCATCGTTGCTCAAAAGCTACCGCTTGCGCAATGGCGTGCTGCACAATCCGGCCAACGACCGGCGCACGACCCAAGGGGTCTTTCACATCGCGGAGGGCGGCCTGCCCATCCCGGACGACAAGCTGGCGGTGCCGGCAACGGCATTCGCCCGCCTGCTGGACCGGGCGCTCCGGCCGCCGCCCGAACTGCTGAAGCTGCCATTCACGGCGGGAAGCGCGGACGAAGCCGCCTGTTTCGTTTCGCTGCTTCTGCGCCCGCTGGTCGTCCCGGCCGTACCGGGCTTCATCGGCGAGAAACGGATGGAAGTCCGGTTCTTTGCCCCCGGCTCGCTAGTTTCCAATCTCGATTTTGTCGAAAGCATCTTTGGCAATGCCGGCGACCCCCGCCTGCCCGAGCACAACGCCGCCCTCGATCCGGCCGGCTGGACCGGGCACACCGGCTGCGTCATCCTCGCCCCACACCTGACTGCGGTCACCAAGCGCGAACTCGGGCTGCCGGACTATGACCAGGCCACGGAGCGGCAGCGGCGCGACGGCATGTGCTGGCGCAAACCGGACGAACCCTACAATGGAGGCTCTGCTTTCAAGATCTGTTCCCGCGATGCCAGCGGAGTGATCGTGACGATCATCGCCGACAACTATTACGGCTATTGCAAGAAAGAGGTGAAAACCCAGGTCAGTTACTCGGCTAATCTTTTCGGCCTGGCCGAGGAGGAACATGCCGGCGGCGCCCTGGTTTATCCGGCGTACGATTTAGGCGAGGAGTTTTCCGGCAACCTCCATGTGCAGCAGCGGGGCCATTGCTTCACCGAAGTGGCGGAACGTTACCAGGCATGGATGGAGGTGAAACCCGAGGGCTACGCCGTGGATCGCGCATATCCCAACATCATCTATGTGCCAGAGGATGTCGCGTTCGATTTGGATCAGCAGCAACTGGGCTGGATGCAGGCTGGCGTCATCCAGAGCCTGCCGTTCCGCGCCGGCCACACTTATGTCCGCCCGTCAGGATACAAAGTGCACCTCGAACAACCACCGGCCCACACGGCCTGGCATATCGTGGGGACCGTCGCCGAAGGCACGCTCTGCCACAAACCGTGCACCGTCTCCGGCGGTGGCAAATCCGAGATCTCGAAGGCCATCTCCGACGCCATCCTGCCCGGCCCGATTTTCGTGGCGGATTTCGACCGCGACATGGACCGCGTGGCGGAATTGATCAACCGCGACTGCTCGAACCGGTTTTGCATTCCCGACCGGTGCGGCACCGACTTGCGGCCCATCCTCAGCCCGGAGCGTTCGCTCGGCTCGGTCATCAAGCTGCTGACGCCGGACGACAAGGAATACTCCAAGGAATACAATGCCTGGCTGCGCTCGATCCCACAGTATGTGAAGGAAATCGTTTTCGTCGTGAAGCGGCACTTCCGTTCGGCGTGGGGCGACCAGTGGCGCGAGCATTTCTCGGTCGACATCCTCAACGGGAATCCCGGCAACGAGTTGAAATGCGACAACCGCAAGCTCACGGCCAGCTACCTGCGCGTGGGCTTCGATGCCGACGGCGCCTGGCGCGTGTTCGGCCTGCGCGAGGATTTTCATCCGGCGGCCAAGGTCCAGATGGAGGATGACATTACGGCCTCGGTCGTCGTGCCCGCCGGGGTCGTGTCTCCCGGCGAAAGCGGCGCCGCGTCCGCTTCGCTCAAATTCGTCGAAAACTGCGAGCTGCGGCTTTTCCAGCGGCCGGACGATGCCATCCACCGCGGTTACGACAAGCAGGCCGAGAAGGAACTTGCCCAACCCGGAAACTTCATCTCGAACTTCGAGCCATTCACGCAGGCGGATGCCCGCGCACTGGTGGACGAAGCGATCGGGTTCTCCAAGTTCACCGCGCCGATGCAGGCGCTCGTGCGCCTGGCCGCCGCCGGCGCCCCCGGGCCGGCCTATTTTGTGTCATCGGCCCATTTGCGGCTGGTCGACGGCAAGCCCACGAAGAACCCCCGCTACCTGCAGCAACGGCCCGACCTCGTCGATGCGCGCGGGGTGCACCTCGCGCGGATGGCCACGCGCCTTTTCCGGCGGCTGCCGGCCGACGCCCCCGTGCACACTCCGGTCGATGCCATGGTGCCCGGCCGGCGCAACAATCCGCCGGATGCGCAGGCGCGCATTCGCGCGCTCGCGGTCTTCAACCCGATTCACTACCTGGAGTTGCCGGAGCTTTTTGCCGAGTTCATCAGTTCGATGACGGGCAAGTCGCCCTCGACGACCGGCGCCGGCTCGGAAGGTGCGCTGACCAAAGGCCCGTTCAACGCCCTGCCCGCCATCATCGACCTCAATGCCGCGCTGGTCTCGCAGGTTCTCATCGGGCTCCCGGCGTTTCTTTCCGCCGCGGGCTACGTCGGGCCAAAATTCCAGGTGAACCACGACGTGAGCCTGCTGGTGCCGGAACTGTGGTGCCGGATGTCGGCCGAGGAGCGCACGCCGGAATTCCTCCGGAAGCACGGCTACATCGAAAAATGCGAGGACTTCATGTACGAAGGACAAAAGGTGTTCGCGAGCCGGCTGGGTTGGCGGATCACCGCCAAATTCGGGCGGGTGTTCCTCGGCCGGGTGTTCACGCACCCGCACTCGATCTTCACCACCGAAATCCTGCAGCCGGAAAAGCAGGACCTCGCCATCTTTGCCGACGGCATGGACAACATCTGCTCCACCCACCAACGGGTGGCGCAAAGCTATTTTGCGGACGGCACCATCTCGCTCGCCTGCCCTCCGCTCAAGGCGTTGCTCGAAATCATGGCGAACGGCCAAACCTCCGCCGGCCATGGATTCGACGCGCCCGAATTCCGTGCGCTCTTCACCCGTGAGCATCTGCTGGCCAGCGACTGGTATGCCGCGCGGCTGGAAGCCAAGCAAAAAGGCGACATCGCGCTCTGGCGGCGGCACGTGCAGACGCTGGAGGAATTCAGCAAAAACCCGGCGAATGCGGACGTGGTGAGACGGCTCGGATTGTCGGAACGGCTGGCCGCAGCCAAGGCCGAGGCCGCGCGCGTCGCCCAAAAAGACTACCTCGCCTCCCTCGCCGGCACCCTCGGCGTCCAGCCGCTGAAT
>DATMNP010000109.1:0-8677 GCA_035568935.1 Opitutaceae bacterium
CCGATCTCAATCTCGACCACGTGGCCAATCTCGCGCGCCTTGCGCTCACGCCCGGGGAAAAGGCCCGTTTCTCGACCCAGATCAGCGACGTGCTCGTTTATATCGCGCAGTTGAAGGAAGTGGATGTCAGCGGAGTCGAGCCGACCGCGCACGCGTTTCCGCTTTTCAACGTCTGGGCCGACGATGTGCCGCAGCCGGGCCTGCCCGTCGAACTCGCGCTCAAGAACGCGCCCGCACAACGCGACCACATGATCGCCGTGCCGAAGGTCGTCGAATGAACAAAAAGCAGCGAGCCGCGGTCAGGCTGCATCTTCTGATGCTCACTACTCGCTACCCGCTACTCGCTACTTGTCGCTAACCAATGTCCTCAGAGCTCTTTTTCCAGTCCGTCACCGATCTCGCTGCGCAGCTCGCGGCGAAAGAGATTTCCTCGGTCGAGCTGATGCAGGCGGTGCTGGCGCGCACGGTGGCCGTCGATGCGAAGGTGCAGGCCTTCAACTCGTTTGACGAAGCCGATGCACTTGCACAGGCCCGCGCATCCGATGTCCGCCGCGCCGCCGGGGGGGCAGGCGGGCCGCTCGACGGCATCCCCATCGGCATCAAGGACGTCATCTCTGTCGCCGGCCAGCCCTTGACCGCGTCGAGCAAGATGCTCGCCAACTTTGTTTCGCCCTACGACGCGACCGTCACGCGCAAGCTCAAGGACGCCGGCGCGATTTGCTGGGGCCGCCTCAATCTCGACGAGTTCGCAATGGGCTCGTCCACGGAAAACTCCGCGTTCAAGTCCACCTGCAACCCGTGGGATCTCGCGCGCGTGCCCGGCGGCTCGTCGGGCGGCAGCGCCGCAGCCCTCGCTGCGGGCGAGGCGATCGCTGCGCTCGGCTCCGATACCGGCGGCTCCATCCGCCAGCCGGCTGCACTCTGTGGTGTCGTCGGCCTCAAGCCCACCTACGGCCTGGTTTCGCGCTATGGACTGATCGCCTTCGCCTCGTCGCTCGACCAGGTCGGCCCGTTCACGCGCACGGTCGAGGACGCGGCGGTCCTGCTCGGCGCCATCGCCGGCCACGATGCAAACGACTCGACGTCATTCAAAGCCGAGATTCCCGACTACCGTGCCGAGCTCGCCAAGCGCAAAGGCCCGTGGAAGCTCGGCATTGCGAAGGAATATTTTGCCGAGGGCATCGATCCCGAGGTGAACGCCGCCGTGCAGGCCGCGATTGCCTACTACCAAAAAATCGGCTGCGAAATCCGTGAGATTTCCCTCCCGCACACGAAATATGCCGTGGGTGTTTACTACATCATTGCCACCGCCGAGTGTTCGTCGAACCTCGCGCGTTACGATGGCATCCGCTATGGTCATCGCTCGAAGGATGCGACCGATGCCCTGGATATTTATTTCAAGTCGCGGGCCGAGGGCTTTGGCCCCGAGGTGAAACGCCGCATCATCCTCGGCACCTACGTGCTGAGCAGCGGCTACTACGACGCGTATTACCTCCGCGCGCAAAAAGTCCGCACGCTCATCCGCCGGGATTTTCTCAATGCCTACCAGGACGTGGACGCGATCCTCACGCCGACTTCGCCCACGCCCGCGTTCAAAAAAGGCGAGAAGGCCGCCGACCCGCTCGCGATGTATCTCAGCGACATCTACACCATCGGCGTGAACCTCGCCGGCCTGCCCGGCATCAGCGTGCCGTGTGGTTTCTCGAAAAGCGGCCTGCCCATCGGCCTGCAGATCATCGGCCAGCCGTTCAGGGAAGCCGAGCTGCTGGCCATCGCCCGCGCCTACGAACAAGGCCACGACTGGCACACGAAACATCCCACCCTTTAAATTGAACCACGGAGGCACAGAGATCACAGAGGCGATCATTGGTGCTGCGATTGAAGTTCATCGGCAGCTTGGGCCTGGCATGCTTGAGTCGGTCTATGAAGCAGTTTTGGCTTACGAGTTGGCCCAGCGAGGTCTCGAAGTTGAGCGGCAAAAGGCCGTACCACTCGTTTACAAGGAATTGAGCTTTGATGAAGGTTATCGGCTTGATTTGCTGGTGGCCGGCCAAGTCATAGTTGAACTGAAGTGCGTCGAGGCTTTGCTTCCCATTCACGAAGCGCAGCTCTTATCCTATCTCAAACTGACTGGTCTTAAAGTCGGTCTGCTTATTAATTTCAAAGTTTCAGTCCTCAAACAAGGTATCAAACGTCTCGTCAATTAACTCTCCGTGCCTCTGTGGTTCAAAATCTAACATGAAATACGAAGCGGTCATCGGTCTCGAGGTTCACGTCCAAATCAAGACGCGTTCCAAGATGTTCACGCGCGTCGCCACCGGCTACGGCGAGGAACCGAACACGCTGACCGATCCCGTCGTGCTGGCTCTGCCCGGCGTGCTGCCGGTCATGAACAAGGCCGCGCTCGATGCGGTCATCAAGTCCGGCCTCATGCTGGGCTGCGAGATCGCGCCGGTCTGCAAATGGGACCGCAAAAATTATTTCTATCCCGACTCGCCGAAAAATTACCAGATCTCGCAGTACGACCAGCCCATCTGCCTCGGCGGCACGGTCGAGATCGAGCTGCCCGGCCCGGCGCGCAACCTCATGGGCGAACATAAAAAAATCCCGCTCACGCGCATCCACCTCGAGGAAGACGTCGGCAAGCTCAACCACTCCGCCACCGGCTCGCTCATCGATTACAACCGCGCCGGCACGCCGCTGATGGAGATCGTCTCCGAGCCGGCGATGCACACGGCCGAGGAAGCCTATGCCTACCTGACCTCGCTCCGGCAGACGATGATTTACGGCGGCATCTCCGACTGCGACATGGAGAAGGGCCAGCTGCGCTGCGACGCCAACATTTCGATCCGACCTGTTGGCGAAACGAAGCTCGGCACGAAGGTCGAGCTGAAGAACCTCAACTCAATTTCGTTCGTGCGCGACGGCATTGCCCACGAAATCAAGCGCCAGGTTTCCGTCGCCGAGTCCGGCGGCACGATCGTGCAGGAGACGCGCGACTACGACGGACAGACCGGCGCCTCGCAATCGCTGCGCTCGAAGGAAATGGCGCATGATTACCGTTATTTTCCTGATCCCGACCTCATGCCCGTGAAAGTGGACGAGGCTTGGAAACACAAACTGCGCGCCGAATGCCCCGAACAACCGTTCGACAAGCAGCGGCGGTTTCTCGAGCAGTATCAAATTCCCTACACGATCACGAGTGTGCTCGTGCCGGAGCGCGAGCTGAGCGATTTTTTCGAGGAAACCGCGAAACTTTCCGGCAAGCCGCAGTCTGCGGGCAACTGGATCGTCAATGACCTGCTGCGTGAAATTGGAAACGCAAAGATGTCCCTCGCCGAGTCCAAGGTAAAGCCTGTGCACATTGCCGCGTTGGTGAAGCTCATCGAGGCCGGCACCATCCTCAACAATGCCGCGAAGGAAGTTTTAATCGACATGTTCGCCACCGGCGAGATGCCCGAAGTCATCGTCGGCCGCAAAGGCCTCAAGGCCGAGACCAACACCGGCGAACTCGATCAATGGTGCCGCGAGGCCATTGCCGGCAATCCGAAGGCGCTGGCCGATTTCAAGGGCGGCAAGGACAGCGCGATCAACGGGTTCAAGGGCCCGGTAATGAAAGCCGCCAAGGGCAAGGCCGATCCGAAGCTGGTGGACGAGACCCTGCGCCGCCTTCTCGCGCAGATGTGAGACAAAAGCGGGCTTTTCTTGGTGGAGCGCAGCGTCCCGATGCGCTCTAAACCCTGTGAGGCACGACCCGATAAACCTTCACCACAAAGGCACGACCCCCCCCCTGATCCCTTTGAGTTCTTTGTTGAATCAAGCAGGTCGCGCCCGGAGGTCGCGCTCTACTTCAGAAGTCCACTCGTGCAGGGAACTTTTGTTTCAGGATAAGCTCTCAAACAACGGCTGGTCATTTGCGAATCGGTTGCCACAACCCGACTCACTGGGTTGCATGCAATCAATCTGCAACTAATCTGGCCATCCTATGATGACTCAAAATTCCATCCGTAATTCGTTTTCGCGGCGTGACGCGCTCAAGACCCTGGGTGCCGGTGCTGCTTTGCTCGGTGCCGGCCTGCTGTCGAAACAAAAACTTTCCGCTGACGCCAATGCGTCCGCGCCTGCAGCCGGCGGAGCGACTCCGCTGCCCTGGGAGCTGCCCAAGCTCAATTATGCCTACGACGGGCTCGAGCCGCACATTGATGCGCGCACGATGGAAATTCATTACACGAAACATCACCAAGCCTACATCGACAACGTAAAGAAGGCGCTGGCGAACCATCCCGAACTGCTCGCGCTTGGCGCCAACGGCCTAGTCGTCATCCTGGACAAACTGCCGGAAAAAGTCCGCACGGCCGTGCGCAACAACGCCGGTGGGCATCTGAACCACACGTTTTTTTGGAGCATCCTCGCACCGGCAGCCGGCAGCGCGCCGGCTGGTGCGCTCGCGGAGGCCATCACCAAAACGTTCGGCTCGTTCGACGACTTCAAGAAACAGTTCGCGGTTGCCGCGCTCGGGCGTTTTGGCAGCGGCTGGGCCTGGCTCAGCGTGAAAGACGGCGCGCTGACCATTCACTCGACGGCCAACCAGGATTCGCCGCTCACCGATGGCCTTGCCCCCGTGCTCGCCCTCGACGTGTGGGAGCACTCGTACTACCTCAAGCACCAGAACAAGCGCGCCGCCTACATCGAGGATTTTTGGAGCGTCGCCAACTGGCCGCAGGCCGGTGCCAACTACGAGGCAGCGATGAAGGCGTGAATGGGCCCAACTGTGCCGGCCTCGTTGAGGCCGGTGCAGGGGTCAACGATCCCGGCTACAGTTCCGAGCCCATCTTAAAACCGTCTGCAAAAAACAAGTGAGGCAGCTCACAAGGAGCTGCCTCACCAGGGGGGTACGATCTGACACTAAATTGCTACAGTAAAGGCGAAGATGTGGCTTAGCGGGCCGCGGAGGCTTCGGAGCTCTTCTGGGTGGAAGTGGAGACGCCGAAAAATTCGACCACATGGGTCACATCGTTGTAACCACGATTTTTTAGCACGTCTTCGATTTGTTTGACCACGCGGCGAAGTTCGGTGGTGGTCTCCGCATCGATTTCCTCCACCCGGTGCGTGTCTTTGCAAACGATGTGATAATGGTTCGTACCGTTGAGGTTGATTTCATAAAGTCCCGTGCCGTTGTGCAGGAAGCTGCGGCGTACAAAACCAAGTTCCTCAAACACGGCCAGACAGCGATACACCGTGACGAGGTCACACGAGCTGTCGGCCAGATCGGTGTGCACTTGCTCGATACTTGCAGGTTGGGCGCGTTTGATCAGGGCGTTAATAATGGCGATGCGGGGTTGCGTGATGCGCATTCCAGCGGACTTCAGACGGGCACAGGCTTGTTCGAGTGCCGAGGTAGTTCTTGGCGATGTTTTCGCGGCTGTCATTGTTGGGTAGATTTGTGTAGCAATCATGATGGTGTAAATTTTTAGCACAATGTTTTGCAATTGCGAGTAAAATCTTTGTTTAGAAGCATTTTTTTTAACGAATGAGTGTAAAAAATAGGACAATGGTTTGCATCATGTTAATAACATTTAAGTTGCAAAACTGTAGCACGATTCAAAAAAGACCCGGTTGCGAAGTTGCGCGAGGCGAATCTCTCTGCTACTTACCCTCGTAAATTATATGTCAGACCTCGTTTTTTCTGAAATTGTCGATCTTATCTGCAAGGAAGATTCGCGCTTTGATCGCAAGGCTTACGATTTTGTCCGCCAAGGTCTCGACCACACGGTGAAGGGAATCAAAAAAAAGGATGTCAGTCGCGCGGCCCGTTCGCAGCATGTCGCCGGTGCCGAGTTGCTCCATGGCCTGCGCACCTACGCGCTTGAGCAGTATGGCCCGCTCGCAAAAACCGTGCTCAACGAATGGGGCATCACGCGCTGTGCCGACTTCGGTGACATCGTTTTCAATCTGATCGAGTACAATGTTTTCAGCAAAACGGAGAATGACCGCCGCGAGGATTTCACCGAAGTTTTCGATTTCACCGAGGCGTTCGTGAAGCCATTCCAGCCTGCGCGCGTGCGGCGCTTTGGCTCGTCCACCACCGAGGCGGTTGGCTCGGCGTAGAAGTCCGTCCAACGAAAATAAAATTCTCCCGCGGGCGTCCGCGGGGCTGCTGATCCATCATGGCACCCAAAATTTCCTTCGCCGCCGATTTGCGCATGCTCGAACCATTCTGGCGCGAACCCGTCGAGCGCTTCGTCCTGCCCAACGGTCTCACCGCGCTGCTCAAGCCCGACCGCTCCGCCGCCCTCGCTTCGGTGCAAGTCTGGGTCAAGACCGGCAGCCTCCACGAAGGTGCACAGCTCGGTGCCGGCCTTTCGCATTATCTCGAGCACATGCTTTTCAAGGGCACCGCGCGCCGCGCCGGCCGCGAAATCTCCGCCGCCGTCCAGGCGCATGGCGGCTACATCAACGCCTACACGACCTTCGACCGCACCGTCTATTACATCGACCTGCCCAGCGAACACGTCGGCGTCGCGATCGACCTCCTGGCCGACGCGGTCCTTCATTCCACGCTGCCCGCCGACGAAGTCGTCCGCGAGCGCGACGTCATTCTCCGTGAAATCGCCATGACGCAGGACGATCCGGAGGACCGTCTCGCCGAGACGCTTTTTTCCACCGCCTTTCGCGTGCATCCGTACCGCCATCCTATCATCGGTTACCGCGATGTTTTTGCCGCGATCACGCGCGGCGAACTGGTCAACTACTACCGCACGCGCTACGTGCCCAACAACCTCGCCGTCATCGTCGTCGGCGACATCGATCCCGCCGCCGTGCGCGCCGACATCGGGAAACATTTCGGCGCCGCCCCGCGCGCCGCGCTCGCGCCGGCCTTGGTGCTGGCCGAACCGCTGCAGCTCGCCCCGCGCGCGCAGCATCGCTTCGAGGACGTCGAACTCACCCGGGCCATTCTCGCCTGGCAGATTCCCGGCCTCACGCATCCCGACGCGCCGCTGCTCGACCTGCTTGCCACCATCCTCGGCCATGGCGACAGCTCGGTCCTTTGGCGGACCATCCGCGAGCAGGATCACCTCGTGCACACCATCGATGCGCACAGTTGGAATCCCGACAGCGTCGGCCTCTTCACCATCTCGTTCACCTGCGAGGCGGCGAAACGCGAGCCCGCGGCTGCTGCCGTCGAGCGCACGCTTGCACGTTGTGCCGTGCGCGGCTTCACGGCCTCCCAGATCAAGAAAGCCCTCCGCCAGGTCTCCGTCGGCGAAATCAACGTTCGCCAGACCATGTCCGGCCAGGCGTCCCGCCTCGGCGCCGCCGAGGTGATCGTGGGCGATCTCAATTACAGCCGCACATATTTTTCCCGTCTCGCCACGGTCGTGCCCGCCGATCTCCGCCGCGTGCTCAAAACTTACCTCGTGCCGTCGCGCCTCACCTCGGTTTCGCTGAATCCGACCAGCGCGAACCCGCCGGCTGGGCCCGACAGTCTGGCTCAGGCAGAGCGAAACGATTTCACCGAGGAAACCCTGCCCAACGGCGCGCGCCTGCTGCTTCAACCCGATCCGCGCCTGCCCAATCTTCATTTCCGCCTGGCCTGCCTCGGCGGCCCGCTCCAAGAGGCTCCCGGCAAGCGCGGTGCCACCGCGCTCCTCGCCACGCTGCTGACCAAGGACACGCGCCCGCGCACCGCCGCGCAGGTTGCGCAGACCATCGAGGAAGTTGGCGGCGCCTTCCACCCTTTCGCCGGCAACAACAGCTTCGGCCTCGCCCTCGAAGTCCTGCCGACCGACATCGACCGTGCGCTTGGAATTCTGGCCGACGCCGCGCTCGCGCCCGCCTTCAAGAAGGAAACCTTCGCCACCGAACGCGATGCCCAGCTTGCCGAGTTGCAGCAGGAAGCCGACGACGTCGTCAGCCTCGGCCGGAAGCTCCTGCGCAGAAAATTCTTCGGCGACCATCCCTTTGCCATCGATGCCACGGGTGACGAAGCCGGCTTGCGGGCTCTCACACCTGCCGACCTCGCCGCACTCCACCGCGCGCTCGTCGTCGCGCCCAATGTGGTCCTTTCTGTCGCCGGCGATTTTTCCCCGGACAAACTCGCGCCCAAGCTCCGCGCCTTTCTCAAAAAATTCCCGCGTACGCCGGCGCCTGTTTCTCCCGCGCGCTTCAAGGGTCCCGCCGCGGTCGGCGATTTCGTGGAAAAACAGCCGCGCGAGCAGGCCGTCGTTTTCCAGGCCTTTCCCGGCCCCGGTCAGCTCGCCGATGATTTTTACGTCGGCGAGGTGGCCGACGAGCTTTTCAGCGGCATGGCCTCGCGCCTGTTCGAACGCGTGCGCGAGGAAAAAGGGCTCGCGTATTTCGTGCGCTCCGCGCGCGTGACCGGCCTCGAGGCCGGCATGTTTTATTTCTATGCCGGCACCGCACCAGCCAGCGCCGCCGCGGTGCTGGCCGAGATCGATGCCGAGATTGCCCGCGTGCAGTCCGGCGGGGTGGAGGAGACCGAGCTGCGCCGCTGCCAGGTGCGGCTCAAGGCCGGCCGCCGCCAAGGGCTGCAGCCCAACTCTGCCCGGGCCATGCACGCCGCGCTCAACACGCTCTATGGCCTGCCGGCCAACGACTGGAAGAATTACGACGCGCGCATCGATGCCGTCACCTGTGCCGATCTCGCCCGCTTCGC
>DATMNP010000110.1:0-5022 GCA_035568935.1 Opitutaceae bacterium
GCCCCCAAGGCCCGGGGCTGCCGGGCTTCCAAGAGCCGCCATTTCCGCCTTCACTGCTCCACGGCATGAGATTCTCTTTTGAAAGGTGACGCCCAAGAAAGCGAGCGATAACCGCCACGGCCCCGGATCGAACCGGGCGTGTCCTCATATAGGAGAATCCCGCGTGCACTACAATGATAAGCAGCGCCGCCGGTCAAAATCGACAAAAGCGAATGTCGCCTCATCCTTGGCCGCTGGCTGTGGCCGAACCCGGCTTACTTCCAGCCAATTGGACCAGTCTATGGCGGGAAAACTCACCCCGCCCCTTGGCGCGATATCGACGAAGGTTAGGTGCATGCGCTCGGCCCGGCCAATCAAACTTTCGTAAAGATTCCCGCCGCCGGCCAAAATAACCTCTTCCGCGCCCATCGCTTGGGCCCGCGCCTGCGCGAGCGCGAGCGCCGCGTCGAGTTCATGCACGACATGTATGGCCTTGGCTTGCCCGCCGCCGCGTGACGGGTCGAAGGCACGGTCGCGGGTGACGACGATTGTCTCGCGCCCGGGCAGGGCACGCCCTATCGATTCGAAGGTTTTGCGTCCCATAAGCAGGGGCTTGCCCATGGTGACCCCGCGGAAATGTTTAAGATCGCTCGGCAAATGCCACGGCAGGCCGCGTCCGTCGCCAATCACGCCATTTTCGGCGATCGCGGCGACGATGGCGAGAGGCACCTTCATAAGGTCGAGTACCAAATGTCCGGATATCCGTTCGCGGCGCTTTCTTGCCCACGCGGCACCTTGTCCATTGGTTCACCATCCCTGGATTCCACGGTATTCAATCCACCAGCACGGACCTCGGCGATACTGACGAAAGCTGGGTAGCATGCCACGCCGGCGAGCCGTTGTGGCACGGGGTGCGGCAAATCCGCCACGAACTCATGTTTTTGGTCCATGAAGGAAAACGAACAAACCGGCGCCGGCGATCAACCCCGCCCCCAACAACGTGCGCGGGCCGGGAATTTCCCCGAAAATCACCAGGCCGAACAGCGTCGCCCAAAGCAGCGCCGTGTAGCCGAAGGGCGCGATGATATTGGCCGGCGCCGCGGCAAAGGCGCGGATCAGGCAAAAATGGCTGACGACGCCAATGAGGCCCAGGAGAAGCATCAGGCCGGCGTCGGCAAGCCCGGGCGCGACAGCGGCAAAGGGCAGCAATCCGCCGCAGAACAAAACTCCGGCAACGGCCGTGTAAAACAAGGTCGTCGCCGGCAAAGAGCTATCACTGAATCTTGGTGACGGAAGGGGTCAGGCGGCAGCGGCTTGAGCTTTCGGCTTGACGACCTCAATTCCGTCGGTGAACCTTACACCGAGAATTATCTTCGGCAACTGGTTGTGGCCATCGAGGCGACGCCAGTTTTTCTCGGCGGCCTCGGCCAGCTTGAAGATCATGGCGAGCGCGGTCTTGTTCGAGAGACATCCTTTGGAGCGCACTGTTCGGTGGCGGACCGTCGCGAATGAGCTTTCGATGGGGTTGGTCGTTCGCAGATGCTTCCAGTGCTCAGCCGGGAAGTCGTAGAAGGCAAGCAACGCGTCGCGATCCTTGATCAGGCACTCGACAGCCTTGTCGTATTTGACGCCCCAAGTTTCGATGAAGGCGTCGAACGCGGCGAGTGCATCCTTCTTGGTCTCGGCCATCCAAATCTCCTGGAGCGCACGCTTGGCCTTCGATTGCTGGCTCTTGGGCAGCTTGTTCAAGACATTGGCGGTCTTGTGCACCCAACAGCGCTGGCCGCGTGTCCTCGGCCACACCTCCTCGACCGCCTGCCAGAAGCCGAGGGCGCCGTCGGCGACCGCGAGCTCGGGTCCCATCGCAAGCCCCCGCCGTTTGAGGTCGAGGAGGAGCTCTTTCCACGATTGCGCGCTCTCGCGCACGCCGTCGATGAGTCCGACAAGTTCCTTTTTGCCTTCGGGCGTGGCGCCGATGATCACCAGCAGGCACTGCGCGGCCTCCTCGAGCCGGGCTTGCACATGGATGCCGTCGACCCAGAAGTAAACGTAGCGGTTGGCCGAGAGATCACGCTTGCTCCAACGCGTATGCTCGTCCGACCAGGCCTCCTTGAGCCGCCCGATGGTCGAGGCAGAGAGCCCGCCGGCATCCTTGCCGAGCAGTGCGATCAGCGCCTCCTCGAAATCACCGGTGGAGATGCCCTTCAGGTAGAGAATCGGGATCAGCACCTCTAGGCTCTTCGATCGGCGCGCATAGGGAGGCAAAATCGTCGACGAAAATCGGATGTGCTCTCCGCCTTCGCCGACGCGGTCACGCACGCGCGGGCACCGCACCGCGACTGCACCGATGCCGGTCACGATCTCGCGCTCGGGCAGATGCCCGTGGCGCACCAGTCGCCGGCGGCCATCATCGGTCAACTTGTCGGTATGGGTGCTGAGCCAAGCCGCAACCTCGGCTTCGACGGCCTGCCCCAATAGCGTTCTCGCGCCATTGCGTAAAACCTCGGTCAGCGGATCGGAAAATGTTCCTGGCTGGGTTAGTTCGAAAACGTTAGTCTCGGTCACGGCGTATCCCTCCTTCGGTGGAGAAGTGGAGGCGTTGAACACCCCCACGATACGCCGCCTTACCCTTTCATGCCGTCACCAACTTTCGGCCTTAGCTCCCTGCCATGTACCGGCGCAAGCTTCCAATTGGATTTATGTCCAAGGCTATCCCGCGTTGAAGCAATGATTGTCAAACCTGCTAGCTGTTTCATCCCCTTCTTCGCCGGTCTTTTCGACGTGAGGTCCGTGTCGCGAATATGAACCGAATCGTGGTCGAGCGCGTCATTGGACCGGTACTGGGGAGAAACAACACGGACCTAAGATGCGCTGACGGGGGCGCAGGATGCCCGCGCTGCCGCCGCTTCGTCTCGTCCCTCACATCGGCACTTGACAATACCCCGGTCGTAAATGGCGGTATTGCGAACGACCCCAAGCTTGATTATTATCAGCGCGTTCCCTGACAGACGAACGAATCGTTATGGACACGGTCGGATTTTTAACGTCAGTCGCTTCATCAATGACGGCGGCCGTATTATTCTCGATGTCACAACGTCTGAAAGGGCGTCTGAAGGCGCTTCAGCTGCCGCCTCCAGTCAGAGTTGACGAAACGCGAAATTCTATCCTGCTCGTTGGGATTGGCGGGGTCGGAAAGACAAGCCTCATCAAAGCGCTCACCCATGATTTGGCGGCCGAGCCGGACACAATAGGTCCTTTCAAATTCTATAAACATGTTGAAGAATTAGGGAATGAACCATCAGGAATTAAAAGAACAAATCTATACTTTGCGGACTATCCATGGCAAAATTTAACGGATTTGATTGGAAGATTTCTCCTTGAGCAAAAGCAACCATATTGCCCTCTAAGGTATGGATTTTTAAATTCTCTTATTATGGTAGTAGATGTGACGGAGTCTCCCAAGTACCCTGGCGAAATTTTTCCGAAAGCCCAAAACTTTAGTCAAAAAAGAGTTGATGACAATTTAAAGGAGTGGAATAGTCAAAGCATTCAAGCGATACTTGGGTTGTTTACGAGACCTCAGCTCAAGTATATTTGTTTGTTTATAAATAAAGTAGATCTGTTAGTTGGTTACGATGAGGCGATGGAAAACGAGATAAAGGAGGCGCACCTGCCGTTAATGCGTGAGCTGAAGGAGGCCAGCGACGGCGTTCGTTTTGAATGCTTGCTCGGATCGGCGGCAAGAGACCTGAAGATTGGCGAGCTCAAAAACGCACTTCGTTGTGTTCGAGGAACGGAGACAGCGTAGCTCTCCTTCCCATTCTTGAGGCACCCATAAGCCCGCATACGCCGGATGACGCAATAATTTGCAGCGTCGACGCGATTCAGCTAACATAATCAGCATGTTATTTCGGATCGAGTGAGGCTGTCATGGCGAACCCGGCGGGTGAATCGAATGCCGAGGTTCTCAGACTCGATTTCGACCGCCGATTGATGCTTCAGTTTCGCGGATCGGTGGTTACCTCCGACGCAGGCTTGCTCGCATACCGGGAACTGGACGACGCGCTGTGCCTCAGCGCGATGGCGGGTGATGCGCTCTCAGACGCACGCACTGGCAAGAATGGCCGGCATGCACTCGTCGGGATGTTGCGGCAATCCATATTTGGGCGACTTGCCGGATATGAAGATGTGAACGACGCTCAACGCCTGCGCCATGATCCCGCGATGCGGTGGATAGTCGGCGGAAAGGCGGCCTCGGATGCAGCGGCTTCGCCGAGCCAGATGGGCCGCTTTGAGACGCGCTGGCTCACGGCGAAAAAGAACCTTTCGGCTCTTGCCGATCTTTCCGGCCAATGGATCGATAGCGTCCATGGTCGCCGTCCGCCGAAAGGCGTCGTGCTCGACATGGATTCGAGCGTGAGCCCGACGCACGGCGAACAGGAGATGAGCGTCTGGAACGGCCATTACGCCTGCACCTGCTATCATCCGCTCTTCGTGTTCAACCAATTCGGCGATCTGGAACGCTGCGCGCTGCGTCCCGGCAACGTCCACAGCGCCGATGGGTGGGAGAGCGTGCTGAAGCCGGTTGTCGAACGATACAAGGGAAAGGTCTCGCGCATTTATTTCCGGGCTGACGCGGGTTTCGCCAATCCGGAAGTGTACGAGTTCCTCGAAGCCGAGCGGATCAAATACGCGATCCGCTTGCCGGCGAACCGCGTCCTGCAAGAGAGGATCGGCTATCTGCTGAACCGCCCGGTCGGGCGACTGCCGAATGAAGTGCGGCGTTCCTATGCAAATTTCACCTATCAGGCGGGCAGCTGGACAAAGCCGCGTCGCGTCGTTGCCAAGGTCGAATGGCATCCGGGTGAACTTTATCCGCGCGTCGGCTTTATCGTCACCAACATGTCGAGACCCGCCGAGAATGTCGTCGCCTTCTACAACAAGCGCGGGACGTGCGAGCAATGGATCAAGGAGGAAAAAGCGCAATCAAGTGGACACGGCTGTCATGTCGGTCATTCGCCGCCAACGCGGTTCGTCTACAGC
>DATMNP010000111.1:0-64969 GCA_035568935.1 Opitutaceae bacterium
GCCAAAGCGGCCCGGCTTGATACGCGGCCCATAGCGTTGCACTGCCACCCAGAATCGAGACCAAGCCGAACAACCCAAGGACCTTCAGCAGGGCCGGCCTGAACCCCTGCCACCAGCCGGGGCTCCACCAGGGGTAACGGCGTTGCTGGTCGGCTGCTTCCCAGCACAATAGTGCCGCCGGGTAGGCCAGGGCCAGGGGATAGGTGAAGACAGACAGCAAATATAACCCAGCCGAGGCCCACAACCTCAAGCATCCTGGCAGGGACCCCTCTTTTCGGGTAATATACAAATAAAAGGACCCCAGTAAAAAAAATACGGCCTGCACATACAAATAGCCGGAGGCCCAGGCAACAATTTCAACCCTCAAGGGATGCCAGGCCCACCAGGCGCCGGCCAGCGCCGCCGAGACCACCGCCCATGATCCGCCGGCCGGCCGGGGCCCAAGCCTTTTAATCACTTCATGGCAAATTGCCGTCACCAGCAAAACATTGATTCCATGAAGCAGCAGGCACGCCCAGTGGTAACCCTGGGGATCCAGGCCAAACAGCCCGTATAACATGGAAAAACCGGCCCAGCCGGCCGGAATATAGCGGCGCATGTCGTGGGTGTCGGTCAACATCCAACGCAGCGTGGTGCCGTCGAACCGCCCAAGATGCGGGTTTAAAAATATATTAATATCGTCATCAAACCGGAGAAACTGGAAATGGCGCACGGGCCAGAAGGCCGCCATCGCCACGAGCCACACCAGGGAAACACTGGCGCCAAGAATTATGCCGGATCGTTCTCTCATCGGAGGTCGGCAGGAAAATATCGGCGCATCGGGGGATGGTGCTGCGCTAGGCCTAGGTGCATTGCCTGCTGACCGATAACTGATGCCGGCAAATCATATTTGATATCGGCTCCGATCCCCATTCCTATTTGATATGAGCATTGCATTAATGCTTGCCCCATCAGGAATCAATTTCTTGAGCCCCGGTGCCGTGGACGGCAAAGGCCGCAGCCCGGGGATCGAATAAAAAGCATAGCCGTGCATGAGAAGCAATTCATGCAACTCATCAAAACTTCCGGGCGAATCCTGATAGCATGACGGGGCCAATTCCATCACAATGGGGGGATGCATCTTGTCCAGCACAGCCGTCGCCCCTTTCAGAACCGACAACTCATTTCCGTCAACGTCGAGCTTGATCCAATCAACCTTGGTGAGTTTCTCCTCCAGGACAAGTTCATCGAGGGCAAGTACGCGCGCTCCGCTTAAGGATTTCAATTCTCCCTGGTGGGTGGCATGCAGTTCATGCCCCTCATCGAGCGGCCAGCTGGAGTGCAAAGCTTCCGGCCTGGCCGACAAGGCAGAGGCTGCAAGCAAAACTTGCCGGGCACTTATCTGTGACCTGATCTTTGGATTCAAATCAAGGTTTGCGCACAATTTATTATAGGCATAATCGGTGGCCTCGACCGCAACCACCCGTCCGCTTGGCCCCACCGTGCGGGCGAAATGCATCGTGTGGGCGCCGATATTCGCGCCGATGTCCAAAACCGTCTGCCCGGGCAGGATCCTCTTCTCATAAAATTTATGAAGGGACCGCTCAAATGAGCCGAGGAAGTAGATGGAAAAATCAATACCCTCCTGCAAGTCGAGCGACCACTGCAGGCCATTCCGGGAAAACTGGCCGGAGGACGGATGCCTGCAGGTTTTTCGGGCGGCAAGGACCAGGCGAGACACCCATTTTTCAATGGTGATTTTCGACTTTGTCGTGAGGATCATATACCTTAGGCTTAGGGAAACCTGTTCAATAAATATGCGTCATAATCGTTATCGTTAAGAAAATGGGTCCTTTTTTCAAGGCCCGGGGGCATTGGAATATGGCCGACATCCACATCCACCACCCGGCTTATGCGGGTTATCAGGTCGGGGTGAAATCTTTTTTCAGCGATGGTTTCCAGCTTGAACCCATCGCCAAGCTGGGTTGGCCCTGTTTCCTTAAATTCTCCTGATTTATAATCGATTTCAAATCTTTGTATCACGATAATTTCCCGATAAATTCCTTCGTCCAGGCAGGTCTTGATTTTCCACTTGGCGTACCTTGCCATACTGATGTCAATGGCCGGAATGTTATGGAGAACCGGCCCTATGGCCGACCCAGCCATGACAAATGTCGTGGCGGGATCCTTGTGCGACAGGTACTCGAAAAACCATTCGTATTCGCGGGCCGTGATGCTGTTATGAGTTTGAACGAGCCGCGCGGAGGTGGGTGCGGCGAACAAGACGATCCATGCTCCCGCCAGGGCCAGCATCCACTTTGGCAGGGGACGGGACTCCAAAAACTGAGCCGTGGATCGCAGCATCAAAAGCAGCATCAAAAGTTGCAGCGGAAGCGAAAAGCGGGAGACCATGGGATCACCCCAGTGGCCCCAGAAAACACACAACACCAGCAACGTGTTTATACCCGTCACAATAAAAATCAGGAACAGGACAAGGTCTTCATTGCGCTGCAGGACCCATTCCTTTGTTTTTTTCACGGCCAAAAGCAGAAAAAAGGCCACCCCGAAAAGGCCGACGACCGACAACAGGACTGAATTGGTACTGTCAAAGCTGGGATTGAACAAATAATAAATGGCGAATGCAGTATTATCCCAAAAATACTGGAACGACAAAAACGCCTCTCCCGGCATGGTTTGCAAATACACTGTATTCGACGTAAAAACTTTGTTTGCCAGCAACGGCGCGATCAGCAGGATCGGGGAAAATGCCGCCATCCTGGTCAGGGTGATTTTTTTCTCCTGGGACCATTTGCAGAGCACGACTGCCGGCACCACTAAAACATACAAAATCGACTCATATCTGACCTGGGCCAGCAAAACCGCGGTCAGGATGAAAAGGTTCAGCCCTTTCGATCCCGGGGACCGGTAATAACTGCTGCCAAAAAAATACAACAATAAAATCATGACGAGGTTCGCCACCTCATAGCCCCCGTCGGTGGCATTTTGGGCGATCAGGGGCAGCCCGGTTAAGATCAATACCCCCAGGCATCCGAGCCGCCGGCCGCCAAAGGAAAAGCCGTAGGCATACACCAGCAGCAATAAAGCCACCGCCAGGCCGGCATTGAGATAAAATACATTTTCCGCCCGGTATCCGGAAAGGTCATGCACCAGCGAAATAAGAAACGGAAAAAAGAACGGGCGCTTGTCCACTCCGGATGCCATGACAATAAGGCGGCCGTCAAAATAGTGGACCCGTCCCGGGTAAGTTGCGCTGCGGTCGAAGTGCATGTTGCGCGCCACGCCGGAAATGCCAAATTCGTCATAGAGCACCTTGAATTGGCGCGGCTCGTGGACTTGGAAATAGACTCCGGCCAGGAGGATGCAGATCAGGCTGGCGCGATGGGTTTTGACCAGCTTCAATATTCCTTCCTTGGCCGGCAGCTGCTTTGCCACCAAGACGGCAAAACCAGCGAATGTCGCGGCGATCGCCCAATAGCCATACGCTTCAATCAATCGCTTGGCGGTCGATGGGCTTATAATAAAAAATCGCGCCACCATCACCAGGACGGCCACAGCCATTACGGTCACCACCTTCAGCGTATTCTTATTGGATGGCATGTCGTCTGCGTATAATTTTGTTGGGTGCGCATGCACACTCATTCCCCTCTTTAAGTTACGACCATTTCCGATTGGATCATATGGTCGCGGAACCCATTCAGCGAGAGAAGCAGCGTGCCGTTTCAACCCGATAGCCCAATTCTCGCTGAGGCAGCCCTGCTTGGCGGGCAACCCCGGCGAACGCCAAAGTCCCCTTCACAAGCCCACATTCCGCGGAGACCCCAGGCAAGGCAAAGGCCGTTCGACAAAAAAAAGAAGCCGTTTCCCACAGAAAACGGCTTCGACAAAAAAGCAACCGATTACATGTTAAACGTTACAAGCGTGCCGTCACTTTGGCTGACCGAGAGTTGAGTTACCGTATTGCCAACGGTAATGCCCGTATAAGATTCTCCATTTATCGTCGTAATCGGCCTGACGTAATTATACGAATTCGGGCCGACCAGACTCGGTTCGTCAATCGATGCGACCCCTTGTTCAAGCATGTATTGCTGGGCTCCGGCAGAAATCTGGCGGAGATTGTTGACGATCGCCTTGTAGCGCGACGTGTAACGCACTTTATTGAAGGCGGGAATGGCCATGGCGGCCAGCAGGCCGATGATGACCACGACGATCATAATTTCCACAAGGGTGAAGCCCTTCGCGGGATATTTGTGATTTTTATTCATGACAGTATTTGAATTTTTTATGATGATATATGATGTACTTAATTTGAAGCCCACGAAAGCAGGCGGCTATGACATAATGAAACCCCGCTGCCTTTGTAAGCACAAGCATAAATTTTACGTTAGGCGCTACGTAGATGCAACACCAGCCTAGGGATAAATACCGATATTATTCCAGAAAAATCGGCCCAAAAGTCCTGTAAGTTTTTCTATCTCCATCTGAACCACATCGATGATGCCTACGTAATCTTGGTCATTTCCACAAAAACACATCTTATTTGCGTTTAAAAAAAATGTTAAACATTTATCTTCGAATCGCGATTAGGTCTGCCCGGGTGGTTTACTCACTACAAACTGCGCCTTCTTGTCGCACATGAGTCTAATGCAACTTATTGAACGCCGGTATGACCAAAAACGCCAGCATATCCGACAGGTGGTTGCGATAGGGATTATTCATATGGGGTCGATCCCTTAGCGGAACGTTATGGGGGCTTTATAATGCCTGGGGTATGAGCCTGCGATAATATTCTATTCCTAAAGCAAACATGACCAGAAAGCATCCCGAGGCTATCGTTTCAACGCGCGCAAAAACCATCGCCTTTATCATCACCTGTGGTGGCCGTACACTGGCGCTATCGCTTCGCTTTCGCTTTTTTGGATGTTTTTCTTTTGGGCTTGGGTACGGCGGGCCGTTTTGATGTCGGCACTTCGTCCGCGTCTTTCCACAGGTTTTCGATCGCAAAGCGCGCACGCGTTTCGCGCGTGAAGATATGCACCATCACGTCAAATGCGTCCACCACCGTCCATCCGCTCTCCTGGGCCGACTCGATCCCCAGGATATGTGCTCCCACCCCATCGAGCGCCTTCTCCAACTCAATCCGCAGCGCGCGCATATGCGGTTCGGACGTGGCCGTCGCCAGCACCAGGCAGTCGGTAATCGATGATTGGGCGCTCACGTCCAGCACGCGCAAATCCTCCGCTTTTTTTTCGTCGAGAGCGCGGCAGCAAAGCTGCGCCAGTTTGATCGCAGCGGTCGGTTTGGCAGGTTTTTTCATAGGCGGGCGGTTAGGGCTGGCGATAGAGGCCGGTTTCCTTGATATAGACAACTGTCTTGTGCGGCACGAGATAATCGAGCGGCAACCCGCGCCCCACCCGTTCGCGCAGCTCGGTCGAGCTGATCTCCATCGCATGCCCCGCGCAGCGGTGCAGCCGCAGGCCGGGAATGGCCGGCCCGGCTGTCACGGCCTGCCCCGGCCGCTTCAGAAAAATGAACTCGATCAATTGCGCGAGCTCGTGGATGTCCTTCCATAAATGCAGCTGCGGAAGCTGGTCGCCACCAATGATCCAGAAAAGCCGGTCGTGCGGGAATTGCGTGCGAAAATGGTGCACGGAATCGATCGTGTAGCTCGCCCCCCCCTTCGCCAGTTCGTAGTCGGAAACCTCGAAGCGCCGGTCTTCCCCGATGCCCGCGCGCAACATCGCCAGCCGGTCTTCGGCTGATGATTGCACCCCATGCGGTTTGAGCGGTGCCTGCGCCGCCGGCACGAAGAAAAGCCGGTCGAGCTGGTGGTGCTCGCAGGCGTCTTGGGCGGCGCACAAATGGCCGAAATGCACCGGGTCGAAACTGCCGCCGAAAAAACCTATTTTCACTCGCATTACGCTGGGCGATGCCCTCAATCCCGGCAAGGTTCATTTCCGCACGCCCCCATTTTAGACTTTGCAATGAATGCTGGGCGTTTTCGAGGTGATTAGCGCTTTTCAAAATGTAGCCGGCCGCGCCCCTCGACCGGCTCGGGGCCCTGAGCTTGTCGAATGGGCTGAGGCCGGGCCGGGGTCAACGGCCCCGGCTACAAGGTTGCGCCTATATTTGGCTCTCCATTGCTAGCAGGCTGTTGACGCTCAGGCCTGTCACCGCCAACGATGGCCGCAGGCGTGCGCCCGGGTGGCGGAATGGTAGACGCTTGGGACTTAAAATCCCCTGGCCGTAAGGCCGTGCCGGTTCGAGTCCGGCCCCGGGCATTGCGCATCGCAATGCGATGCGTACCACGCCGAAGCTCGCAGAGCGAAGGCGGGCACCCTTGAACATTGAACATCGAAAATCCAACGCCCAACATCGAAGGCTGATCTCCGACCACCCCCCGCCGTGCCCTTCGTAGCCTGGCGAAGGCGGATCACTCTTCATCGAGCGAACGCCACAGATACCAACTCGCCACCGACCGGTACGGCTGCCAGCGACGCGCATGTTTCAAAATGGTCTCGGGCGTGGGATCCTTGCGTTTTGTGTAGAGTTTCTTGAAGCCGGCCCGGATCGCGAAGTCGCTCGTCGGCATCACATCGGGCCGGCCGAGATAAAAAATGAGCAGCATGTGCACCGTCCACGGACCGATGCCGCGCACCAGGGTCAGCCGCGTGACCAATTCATCGTCGCCTAGTTTGCGCGCTTCTTTCAGCGATGGCACCGTACCTTCCATGCACTTGGCCGCAAGGTCGCGCAACGCGAGCAGCTTGTTGGCGGAAAGGCCGGCCCCGCGCAACGCGGCGTCGGAAACCCGGGCCAGCGCCTCCGGCTTCGCCCCGCCATGCCGGGCCAGCTCGACCAGCACGCGCCCGAGAATCGTGGACGCCGCCTTGGCATGCAGCTGCTGATAAACAATCGAACGCAGCATCGCCTCGAACAGGCTGTGGGCCGACTTTAGCCCAAGATCCAACGGGCCAACGCGGTCGATCAACGCGCCCAGCACCGCATCGCTGGCGCGCAAGTGCGCGACCGCCGCCACCGGATTGAAATTAAATTTGGGCTTCATGCGGGCAACCCGCTTCACGTCCTTGTGCTTAGCTCTCTTTCCGTGTCCTGCAATAACCTGTCTGTTCTCCAACCGCCCGCAGGCACATTTTTTCCTGAGTGATGTAAATTATATGATCTTCCGTCATTACAAATTTATCGCTCTTGTTTGGAAAAATCCTGCGCGCTGTAATAATCAATAACCCATTCTCAATCTTCCATTTTCCTTCAAAAACTTCTGAGTCTTCCTGTCTCGACTCATCGGTAAAATTCCTGGCAACCACGATTCCATCAGCTCGATATTCTGCCTCACCGATTGATGGATTATCACCATCATCGCTCGAAGATACCCAAATGCCGACAATCCTTTTTCGTAGCGTGCTATCGTCTGGTTTGCCTGGTTGAACGGGCGATTGAGTCGCAAATAGATTGGCCGAAAAGATAACCAATCCTGAAAAAATCAACATTACCCGAACGTTCATCTACAGCCCACACTAGTAATCGTCCCTCACGAGGACAAGCCCGGCATCACCGCGCCTACACCGCCCGCGGCAGCAGGAAGAGCAGCACGGCCAGGAAGTGACACGTGCTGCCGCCGAGCACGAATGTATGCCACACCGCATGATGATAGCGCAGCCGGTGCCACCGATAAAAAACCACGCCGACTGAGTAGGAAAGTCCGCCGGCCAACAGCAGCCACAGCCCGCCCGCCGGGACATCGGCCACCAATGGCTTGATCGCAACGACAATCAGCCATCCCAGGAAGAGATAGGCCAGCGTCGAAACCAGCCGGTAGCGTTCTCCGAAGAAGAGCTGAAACACCGCGCCCGCCCCGCACAGTCCCCAAACGATGCCAAAGAGTGACCATCCCAACGGACCGCGGAGATTCGTGAGCAGAAGCGGCGTGTAGGTGCCGGCGATCAGCAGGAAGATCGCGGCGTGGTCCAGTTTCCGGAAGATTGCCTTCCCTCGCACGCTGCGGCGGGAGTGATAAAGCGTCGAGACGGTATAAAGGGTCAGCAGGGCGAGCCCGAACACGGTGAAGCTGACCACATGCCACGCATCGCCGCGCAGGCTGGAAAATACGATCAACAACGTGAGTCCCACTGCACTCATCACGAGGCCGATCCCGTGCGTCACCCAGTTCGCGATCTCTTCGCCTCGCGTATAAACGGACATGGTCGGCGCCCTCGGTGCGGCTTCGACTTCCGGGTTGCATTCGGCCACCGCGTGCGTGCGACGGCGCTGGACAACGCGACCGGCCCAAGCATCGAGCCAGCGGATCAATCGGCGCGGTTGCGGGCGGCGAAATTTGTCGGGGGTCCATTCCTCGCCATCGGCATAGATGGTCTGCGGTATCACGCAGGTGCCAAAGGTCCAGTCGGCGAGCGGCAGGCCGAAGTAGCCGGAAATGGATTCATTGCAATCGATCACGGCGTGGTGGCGCAGGTGGAACGCGTAGGCGGGGCGCCAGAATCTGCCCCAGCGCGGATGCTCGATCAGCGGTTCCCATTTTTCGAACGGCCAGTGGTTGATCGCATGGAGAATCTCGTAAAGCGACAGAGACACCGCGAGCGCCGAAAACCCGGAGAGAAACCACGGGAACGACGGGAACAGCCATTGCAGCAGGGCCAGCAGCGGCGCCAGCCCGGCCGCGAACACCGCCAGCGAATACCACGGGAAGAACGACGCCTCGCCCTGCTCGGGTTCGACGATGGGAAATTTGTTTTCGATGAACAAAATTCCGCGGCCGTCGCGCGTCTGCTTCCGCGCGATGTGGGTGAGCGCGTGGTGCAGCGTGTGCTGCCGGTAAAGCCGGCGCAGAAACGGGATCGCCGGCATGTGCAGCACGTAGCGATGGAAGAAATACTCCACGAAACAATTGACCAGGCTGACGATGAAAAACGCCACGACGCCCTTCCAGATCGGCGCCAGAAACTGCCCTATCCAGACGCCCGGCACGACAAACCGCAGCACGGCGAACAAGCCAGCGAGCGTGGCGAGAATGATGAAGGCAAAACGCGGGAGTGAAAACTCGTCGTGTTCCGCTCCGGGTGTGGCGGGTGACTGGGCCATAAGCGTTCCTTAAGCATACGCGCGGCCCCGGCTAATGGCGAACTTTGTTTCGTTTCGATCGTGTTATACAACAACGTGGCCCTGCTGGCCGGCAGAGTGCAAGCGGATGCATCAGTTCTGACAAAAGCATGATGCCTCCGGGTTAGAATTGCCTCGCGGCGGACGGTCGAATGGCGAGGCTTTTCAAAACTCCGCCCTATTTCCTCGAACATCCCAAATCTCCGTACGGACAATTCCGGAAACTCATGTCCGTGGGCCCATGTCCCGCGGCTTGTCTTCATCGGGTCTTTTGCCGCGGCGGCAATTTATGTCGTGGCGTTTTTCTGGGTGTTCGGAGGTATCGATCACTGGCCCGGCAGCGAAAGTTATGCGCTGCTCGCTCGCAACCTTCTGATCGGCCACGGGTATTCATTGGACGGAACGCACCCCACCGCGCTGCGGCCGCCGCTCTATCCCTTCATTCTTGCAGCAACCATGTACGTGACCGGAGATCACTGGTTCCTGGCCACCATGCTCCTTCAGGCCGTGGGCGCCGCGATGTGCCTTGTGATTGTATTCGGCCTTGCGCGGGCGGTCTGGCCGCAGTCGCGGGCCCCATGGCTGAGCGCGGGGTTGCTGGCCATTCACGGACCATTCATGTTTGAAATGCTGAGCCTGCGCGAAACCGTTTGGTTCACCCTTGCCCTGCTCGGGATTGCCTGGCTCCTCCTCAAATGGACACGGCATGCAGCAAATGCCATCCTCCTCGGTGGTCTTCTCGCGAGCCTTTATCTGCTTCGTCCCACCGGACTCATGGTGTGCGGCGTGACCATCGCTTTCTTGGCGGGGAAGGCCATACGCTTGCAGACCGGCGCCATCCAGGGGCTCGCGATTACCCTCGTCGCAAGCGCGGTCCTGGTTGCGCCCTGGCAGGTGTTCACTTACCGAAACTTCGGGGCTCCCGGCTTTTTTCCGGCCAGTTCCAGCGGGTATAACCTCGCCAAGGGCGCCGATACGGAACTGTCCGTGGTGTCCCCCTGGATCGATGCCGATTCGCTTGATCCCCGGCTCCGTAAATTAACCGGGACAATTCCAGGGGCTGAAGAACGCGCGACGGATAAAGTTTTCAAGCAGATCGCCATCGGCCTGATCCGCAAAAGCCCCACCACCGTCATTTACCGGTCAATGTTCAGCGCGGTCGAGTTTGTCTCCCCGCTGCCCATCCCTCTCGGCACAGGCACACTCAAGCAAACCGACCGCGGACCCATCATCGAAAACTTCCGCCCGGATTGGGAGGAGCTTGCGTTCACTCCGGTTGTGATCCTGTTGCTCGTGAGTGCCTGCGGCGGCCTTAAATATTTTTTGTGTCGCAAAGACGGCCGGTCATTTTTTGGGCTGTGGATGGTGATGGTTTTTCTCTCGTTTCTCACGGTCCACGCGCTGACTTTTACCAAGACACGCTATCGCCTTCCTCTCGATGCCCTGCTGGCGGTTCCGGCCGGCGCCTGGCTGGCCGGGTTCAAACGCAAGGCAGGGAGCCGAGGGCCCTGACAACTTGGCCGGGACTAATTGAAGTAAAGATAAATGGAGGTCGGCTTGCCGCGTTGGTTCTGGCCGGCCAGGCTCGTTTTCACTTACTCGACTTCAACTTCAATACCGCCAACCCATTTTGCGACGATATTGTAGATAAATGCGCTGATGGCTCCGAATACGAATCCCATAACGGCATAGATAACCGGCATAAATAGCGCAAACCCGGCGCCGAATGCCATCATGCCGACCCGCTGTTGGGCTGGCGCCGCAAAAGACATGATGAGGAAAAACGGGATAAAAATAAAGCCCAAGATGCCATAAAGCAGGGCCAACATTTTCCCGGCCTGAAGCGGGGCAATGCGTTTAATTCTTCGGGTAGCTGACAGGGGTGGAGTTTCCATGGAGCCAAGCTTTCCTTATCTAACGTTAGATGAGAGAACCTGAGGAGCCGTCTGGTTATCGGGAGACATTTATAACTTGGAATGATGTATTGGCTGTATCAATACATTTCTGCACCTCAATTGCGATTTGTGGCCGTGCCATGCAAAGCTCCCTGGGAGCGAAGCATGGTGCCCAGGACAGGACTCGAACCTGCATGCCTTTCGGCAACGGCTTCTAAGACGTAAAATGCTTATTTTCAGATATTTGCCAAACTTCTCTTAACTTGGCTAAACCCGCTTCACCTGACACTTGGAAAAGTGTTGCGCGATTTTTTCTTTTCTCAACAAATCCGATTTTGGCCCACTTTTCACGTCCGAGTATAGCAGCCAGTATAGAAAAAATGGCCTGCCCAGGGACAACGGCTACCAGCACCGTTGCTGGACGAAAAATTCTATACTTTCTTTCTATACTGGTGGCGCTAAACAGCTCAACCACAAACGCGACGGAGCAGTGGCGAAAACCGCTCGCAGCTAAGTGTGGAAGCAGCTCCCCTCTTTTCGGCCCCGCTCTTACGTGATCGAAATTTGATTCATCTGGTGATGAAAACAAAAAATCACCAGATCACTACCCGGCTCTGTGCCCATTGTGGCCAGTCCTTCGACGTCAATCCCCGCCTCGGCAACCGCCACCGTTATTGTTCGAAAACAGAGTGTGCGCGAGTCAGCCACTGTGTCGCGCAGAAAAAATTCTGGAAGAACGGCGACTACAGGAGCCACTACACTTCAAAAGACAATGTGAATGATGTCCGTAGTTGGCGCCAGCGGAACCCGGAATATTGGAAACGGAAGCGCCCGTCCAAACGGCTCAAAAACGCGAATTTTGTGCTGACGAAGGATCTTTCTGCCGCGCTGAGATACGTTGCGTTATATGATACGATTGACACGCGTCTCGCTCTAGAAATCGGCCTAATCCCACGACGCACAGATCATGCGTTATATGATACGATAGCCAAAGAAGTGCTCCGGCTCATTATGCGCGGATATGTCATTTTTCACAACAAACCGGACAAGGCCGCGAGCGATCGCATCCCGCGTCCTCTCACATTCCAGCGGCGGATCGAATAATCCAAAATGAGCGGGCACCAGTTACATCTTCCAGTCCCGCCCGCCGAATTCATCCTGGTTGCGGCCTACGTGCGCATGTCCACGGAGCATCAGAAGTATTCCACCGAGAACCAGCTCGACCGGATCAAGGAATACGCCGCCCGCCGTGGCATGCAGATAATCATCGTCTTCCCCGATGAGGGGAAGAGCGGCCTCAGCATGAAGGGCCGCGAAGGCCTTCAACGCATGATCGCTGAAGTGGAGTCCGGTAACGCCAAATTCAAAGCCATCCTGGTCTACGATGTCAGCCGCTGGGGCCGTTTCCAAGATGCCGATGAAAGCGGCTACTACGAATACATCTGCAAGCGCGCCGGGATCTCTGTCCACTATTGCGCCGAGCAATTCGAGAACGATGGCAGCCCCACCTCCAACATCATCAAAAGCGTCAAAAGGTCGATGGCCGGGGAATACAGCCGTGAACTTTCCACGAAGGTTTTCCAGGGTGCATGCCGCCTGATCCAGCTTGGGTTTAAACAAGGCGGTACCGCTGGCTACGGTTTGCGGCGCGTATTGATCGACCAGGCCGGCCAGCCGAAGGGCACGCTGAAGGTGGGTGAGCACAAAAGCCTCCAGACCGACCGGGTCGTATTGAAGCCAGGGCCGGTCGAAGAACAGGAAACTGTCCGTTGGATTTACCACACGTTTCTCAACGAGCAAAAAACCGAGCGGCAAATCGCCGAAATCCTGAATTCACGGAAAATACTGACCGATCTCGGTCGGCCGTGGACTCGCGGCACCGTCCACCAAATTCTCACCAACGAAAAATACATCGGCAACAACCTCTACCATCGCACGTCCTTCAAACTGAAGCGCAAGCATGTCCAGAACCCGCCGGAGATGTGGATCCGGGCTGATCAGGCATTCCCGGCCGTGGTTGATCCAGAGGTCTTCATCAAAGTCCAAGAAGCGATTTTGGCGCGGGCCAAACGGTATTCCAATGATGAGATGCTCCAGACGCTGAAGGCGCTGTGGTCCCGGCACGGGCGCATTTCAGGGCTGTTGATCGATGAGCAGGACAGCATGCCCTCAACCGCCGCCTTCCGCCACCGCTTCGGCAGCCTGATCCGGGCCTACCAGCTGGTTGGCTATACGCCCCGCACAGACTATTCATTCATCGAAATCAACCGGTACCTGCGCGGGAAGCACCCGGAGGTGGTGCAGGAAGTCATCACCCGATTGGCGGCCATGGATGTTTCGGTGGAACGCGACCCAGCGACCGAACTCCTCGTCCTGGATCATGAGCTAACAGTGTCGCTCGTTCTGTCCCGCTGCCTGCGCACAGCGGCAGGTTCATCCCGTTGGCTGCTGCGTTTCGAAGAGGGGCTCAGGCCAGACCTGACGATTTCGGTCCGGATGGATGAGACAAACCAGGCAATCAAAGACTACTACCTCTTTCCGGCCATCGATCTGACCGATGCCAAGCTGCGCCTATCGGAGAACAATCAGGCCGAGCTGGACACGTATCGTTTCGACGATCTCGAATTCTTTTTTCAGATGGCCGAACGGATTTCCGTGGAGGATGCCGCATGATCTCCGATGCCGAATCGCGCGTCAGGTTGATCCCGGTCGATCGGATCCGGATCATTAATCCACGGGCAAGAGACAAGAAGAAGCATGAAAGGATTGTGGACAGCATTGCCAAGCTCGGTCTCAAAAAACCGATCACCGTTACGATTGGAAAACCCGGGGACAACGGCGAGGAATGGTTCGATCTGGTCTGTGGCCAGGGGCGCCTCGAGGCGGTCATCAAGCTCGGGCACAAGGAAATCCCGGCGTTGGTTCGCGGTTTGTCAAAAACTGACAGTCTGCTCGCAAGCCTGATCGAAAATATCGCCCGCCGACGTGTCCGGACGCTGGATCAGATAAGAATGATCCAGTGGATGAAAGATCAGGGACATGATTACGCGGACATTGCCCGCAAGACAGGATTAACGGAAGGGTACATCAAGGGCATTCTCGGCATGCTCAGGAATGGAGAAGAACGGCTCCTTGAGGCGGTGCTCCACGGCAGAATTCCCATCACGATCGCAATCGGGATATCAGGTGCATCCGATGAGGAAGCCCAGCGTTTGCTGATGGAAGCCTACGAGCGGAAGGAGATGAACCAAAAGACCCTGGGGTCCTTTAAGCGCGTCATCGACCAACGCCGCCACTTTGGCCGGAAATATGGCCCGCGTGGCCAGCGCAGTGGCCGCACGAGCGCCGAAAGCATGGTGAGGGCCTATCAACGCGAAACCCAACGCCAGAAGCTGATGGTCAAGAAGGGCAAGCTTTGCGAAGCACGTTTACTGTCGGTGTCAGCAGCATGCAAGGTGCTCGTGAAGGATGAGGATTACGTCAACCTGCTGCGGGCCGAGAAACTTGAAACCATGCCAAAATTTTTGGCGGAGAGGGCGAGGAAAGTCGCATGAAAACCACTGCACTGGCAGCTTTTGCCATGGATTGCATCACGCTGGAGCTGAAAGCCATTCACCCGATTCGCCAGGTGAAGCCAATCGATCACGTTTTCGGCAAATACAAGACGCTGCTGGCTTCGATCCGGGAGGTGGGTGTAATCGAGCCGCTCATGGTGTATCCCCAAAAGGGGGCACGCGGCGTTTACCTTCTGCTCGACGGCCACATGCGGCTGAAGGCCCTAATGGAGCTTGGCCGGAACGAAGCCGTTTGCCTCGTGGCCAATGAGGATGACGCGTTCACCTACAACGACAAAGTAAACCGGCTATCCGCGATTCAGGAGCACGCCATGATCATGCGTGCGGTCGAACAGGGCGTAACGCCAGAGCAGATTTCTAAGGCTCTCGCTCTCGATATCAGCAAAATCAAAGAAAGCATCAATCTGATCGACGGCATCCACGCCGACGCCGTCGAACTCCTGAAGGACAAGCCGATCACGGCAGCGGCCTTAAAGTTTTTTAAAAAAGTGAAAGCTGTCCGCCAGGTGGACATGGCGCAGCTCATGGTTTCAGGAAACAACTACACCCGGGCCTATGCCGAGGCACTCATCGTGGGCACGCCCTCAGACCAGCTGATCAATGGCAGCAAATCGAAGGTGGTCCATGGAATTTCCGAGGAGGAAATAATCCGGATGGAAAAGGAGATGGAGGCCGTGGAACGGGACTGCCGGCTCCATCAGGATAATTTTGGGGAGAATTCTCTCCATCTCAATGCGGCCCAGCGTTACGTGAAGCGCCTGCTTGAAAACGCCAAGGTCAAGCGCTTCATCGGCACCCGGTATCCGGAAATTCTGGAGGAATTCCAGGAGCTCACCGTTCTTGAAGTGCTTTGACTTTTTTACTTTCTCACCCAGCGATCGCACAAAACAGTTTAATGGTTTGGCGCCATAAGCCGTAACGCCCAAAGCCGATCAAGGCGAATAAGGGCACGAGGCCGGCGAGGCCTGGTGGAAACTATGTTCTTTCTGGGTGAGTGACCCGGTGAAGGGGCCGCCTTGTGGCATGCAGGGCGGTCTCCTTTGGCAACGGTGATTCTTTGTCTTGTCGAAAGATGTTCGGGCGATAGATTAGGGTATCTTGAAAGCCATGGTTCCACGTTCCACCAAGACCTCTGCGGTTACTTCCCGTCCCGCATGGTTGGCGCGTGTCCGTAAGATGACAGCGCAGCAACGAGTGCCAGTGATCGAACGAGCGTTGCGGACGTTGCCGAAGACGCCGACGGCATCCAATGTCTTTTTTCGTAAGCAACTGCTTCGACTTCGCGACGAAAGCCGGCTGGAAGCAGGAATGGTAAGCACAACCGAGCTTCAGCGGGAGAACTCTCCTTTTACCGAGATGGACTTCCGCTCGGCCAGAATCAATTTCCGCCCGCGTGTCCCTGCCTGACCAGACCCAGCCGCAGGACTTCGACCCGATTTTTTCGCAAGGCGTGGTCATTGTGGGCGGACACGCCGTTAACCTGTGGGCATCGTTCTACGCCAACAGGGGCGATCCAGTCCTCGCAGGCTTTGCGCCATTTACGTCAAAGGACGCCGACATTTTCCTGAAAGACCGTGATCTTGCGTTGGCCGTGGCCGCTGCTGCCGGTTGGGAATTTCGCAACAATCCAGAACCGCGCTCGGCTGTGCTCGGAGCCATTGTGATGAAAAAAGGCAGAACCGAGTTGCAAGTGGACGTGCTACGCTCGGTGACAGGGTTGACCAACGACGACCTGGCCGTGACGGAATCCATTACCTTTGCAAATGGCAAAAGCTACTCAGTTCCAGCGCCGGACGTGATGCTGAAGGCGAAGCTCGCCAACCTCTCCTCGCACGAACAGAAAGAACGGCAGGACGAACGCCATGTGAGGATTCTCACGAGATGCTGCGCTCACTATCTGGCGGACACATTTGCTGCAATGCGGGCAGGTGACCTTTCGGAGCGTGAAGCGGTGGAGCGATTCATGGCAGCACAGAGGACGATTTCTAGCGCCAAAGCGCGCGTTTTGGACCGACAGCTGAAGCTAAACCTATCAGCGGCGATCCCCGCGAAGGCCAGTCTCGGAGTAATGACGACTTTCCCGCGGCTCCGCGCCTTCTACGATCATCAGGTGGACGCACCGCACCGTCGCTAAGCGGGCTGAACCGGGATAACGGGCCGATCCGGAACTACAAACGCGGCCAGGCGCTGTCGAAAGACACTCGCAGCTACTCATGTTTTGGGAGCTCGACCTGTTTGAGCCGCGGAACGTGCTCGAATACCTCAGTCACTTCGTACCCAATATTGGAATAGATCCCCATCTTCGGGTCGCGTTGCTGCGCGATGGCGAGTCTAGCACGTAGGATATCGCCGGGCGCAATTGTGATGCGGTGGGCGTCGAAGCTATCATAAAACGCCTGATGGGTAATGGCAGCGCCAATCTTTACTCCACGCCACATGAACTCCCATTTCCGCGCGCCGCGTTCCAAGATAGCTTTGATAATCTGTAGGTCTACTACTTCTGTGACAATTCGTGTGTCCGGTTCTGGTACGGGCTGGAGAGCCAGTTGGCTGATAGTTTCGCGTGAGATCACTATCTCAGGGGCGGGGTCACCAAGGTCTTTGACAAGGCCAATGCCCTTTATATCGGGATCACGTTCGATTGCTTGGAACGTCCTCGTGATGGCGTTGACGAAGCGGGGTTCCTTCTCTACCTGTCGTGTCGCGTCGTATACCTTCCTTGGAACGATAATTTTTTCGTCTCCTCGCTCAATAATTACCTCGTCGGTGTTAATCTGAATTTTCACGTCGGACCTCGCTGCCAATGTCCGTTCGTAAATATAATTACCGAGAATGCTGATTACGAGAGCGAGGGCAATTTGCTGCGAAAAAAGGTTGTGATGCTTCCGATAAACTGCGCGCAACTTCGCCCGAAAACTGCCGGGGCCAAAGGCTTCAACAACCACTTCGACATCGTATCCGGGGTTGATGGTATCGTTAGCCGCTTTTGCGGCATCGGCCAGGGCCACCAACGTTGATGCCAACGTGTAGGCATTGATTTGCTTCCCTTCCGTGTCGAAGTGAAGGACTACGCAATCGTCGAAATGTTTGAAATCGAGAATCTTCATCTGGGGTGGTGGCTGTCGTTAAAATAGGGCGTGAGAGCGAGACGAGCGCGAACAATTTCTGTCATTCCAATCGGCTGCTTCCCGTTCGACGGAGGACTCATTCGGCAAGGCCGAAGCTGCCGCTTCGAATCCGTTTTGCATCCTTCGTTCCAACCAGTCGGTCGAAATAGGCTCGCACAGCCGGGCCGAAGCGATTGAACCGCACGCGATGAACGGCACAGAGAACGATAGCGGCAGCGCTAAAAATACGTTCCGCCTGCTCACTTGCCGCTTTCGTTTCCGCGGCCGAGCAAACACGAAATTTAATCTCGCGCCGATGAGTTCTCGCCAATGCCGCGGCGTGGACGCGAGCATTCAACTCCCGAATCGCCCGTTGCAGCTCGTCCACTGCCTCCACACCGAGCCCAGACGGTTCGCTTCCTAGACGCTCGCGTGCGTAATTGACGAAGAATCCCAACTCTCGGTGAGCACAGAATGCAATCGGCTGCTCCAAATCTCTGGAATAACCGCTCACCGTATTGGAACTAAATTTTCTCCATTCGACGGGATGTTCGTGAAAATACACGTTCCAGAAGGTGATCTCCAGAAATCGTCGTAGTTCGAACAAGACAACGTCTGGAAATGAAAAGAGCAGCAACACAGGCAGCTGTATAATGATCGAACGGCTCGCTTGGAGCGAAGGCCGCATCTTGTCGTCATCCAGGCCGTCCAAGATCGCATCCATTGCCGAACAAGAGCGATAGAGCTGTTTGAGGCGCCCATCGTGCTCCCATCGAGCCACGCTTCGTTTGTTTTCCAGGGCTGCCGTCGCGACCAAGTCAGCCAACGCCGCATTCTCCTGGCTGCTATGCGGCAGCGGAGTCATTATGCCTTTCTCTGGTTGATTACATTAATCCAACCTTCTGTCTCTGAAAACTTTTCGTTCTGCAATCGCTGGAGTACGTCGATGCGCGACTGCTCTGGCATTGCTTTCAGCAATCCCATGAACCGTGACAGCACGCGCGAATGGCTGTCCTTTGGATTCGCGCTCAGCTTCAACCCTAGTTGCTTGGCAAATGACAGAATCGCGTTCTTATCTCGGAGAAGTGGCGAGGCTAATAGTGGTTTACTGAATTCGCTCTCGCTAACGCGCCGCGGGTACTCTCGATCCATGTTTTTCGACGCTTTTTTTCTCCCGCCTGGACCGGCAGATTCCAGGGCCAACGCTTTAAGCGCCGCCGTAACGTGCGGCGAGATGTGCCCTTGGTTGCTCGCTTCCACCAAATCGTCATCGGTGGCGTAGCTCAATATGTGAAAAATATCCCGAAGGATTCTAAAGTTATGGTTTCGTTTCATTAGACAGAAGGAGTAAGAGTGCTGATCCGGGTCTGGAGTTCGTCGGCGATATCACGTGATGCATTCTTCACGTCATCGCGGGCATACGCAGTCGCGAAAATTGGAGTGCGATCATTGATCGATCGCGCAAAGGAAGTGGAATATTGTAGGGCGTTCGTGAACACGTAGTCGCCGCTCTTGGCGGCGGCGGCTTTGACCTCCGAAATGCACTGCCGCTCCACCGTTGAATTGTCCATCACCTGGGTAAAAACGATCCCCAGTTCTTTCACGTCATTTGGGTTGGTGCAGTTATCCCGAAACGTCTGGATCGTTTCGCGGAGGTTGTAATAGCCGAGAATTGAGAACCTATCTGGCCGCATCGGCGTGAGAACGAAATTTGAGGCATTAAGCGCCATAGTTGTCAGTACTGAATCTGTAGGCGCACAATCGATAAAGATGAAGTCGTAGTCTTTGCGAATCGGCTCCAGCAATTTAATCAGTCTCGAATCCATCTGCGATGGATTCTTGACGATGTATGCCAGCGTGAGTTCCGCTGGCAAAAGATCCAAACGAGCACCTGACGCCGGCTTATCGTACAAATTATAAATTACTTTTCGGACATCCTTCTTTTTCTTCTTCGAAGAAACTTGCAGGAGAGGCTGGTCTATAAGAAGGTCTGCTATTGTGCCGGCGCTTTTCCGATGGGCATCGAACGCTGTAAAGTGCATCACGTACTGCGTCGCATTGAACTGTGGGTCAAAATCAATCAGCAGGACCTTTTTCCCCGACCGGTGCGACATATGGTAAGCGAGGTTCACCGCGAGAGTCGTCTTGCCGACGCCTCCTTTCATATTAAGCAGTGATATTACGTGGGCGGACATTGCGATGGGTGGGTTTTGCGTGGATAGCATATGCTTGTCGAGTATCGGGCGCGGAGCAAGCCGGCAAAATGAAGGCTAGGCAACCGGGGTTTCTAAGAGTTAAATCCCAATCGATCTTGCAGCCGGTATTTAACTGCTAGAAACCTAACCCCATCGAGCGGCCTCGCCGGCTTTGCATTTTCGAATCTTGACGGCCTGACCTTTTCGGATCGCCTTTTGTCGTGCTCTCGCAGAACAGCGCGTAAGGCTGCGGCCCATCACCTGAGCGTTCCGCAGTTCCTCCTTGCGCATCAAAGGCGGCATTCGTCCTAAGGGGGGCCTGAAAACGAGTGGGCCCTGTTTTCTGATGTTTAACTTTCCCGAGATTGCCAATGTCCGAAAGCTGGGTTTGACCCCCTCCGGCTTGGCCCGCACATTCTGCTTCCTTGGCTGCATTCACTCCCATGACCCTCGTCAAATCCAAGCAGCGCGTCGCCGATCATGGGGAGGTCTTCACCCCCGCGTGGATGGTTGAGGCCATGCTTGACCTGGTGAAAGACGAGACCGAGCGCATTGATTCGCGCTTTTTGGAGCCAGCCTGTGGCAATGGCAACTTCCTCGTGAAGGTTCTCCGCCGCAAGCTCGCTGCCGTGGAACTCAAATACGGCCGGTCCGATTTCGAACGACGCCACTACGCGCTGCTCGCGCTGATGTGCATTTACGGCATCGAACTGTTACCGGACAACATTGCCGATTGCCGCGCCAACCTGCTCGTAATCTTCGCCGAGTATCTGAACCTCGCCCTGTCGGACGACCTGTATCGCGCCGCGTTATACGTGCTTTCGCAAAACCTCGTCCACGGCGACGCCCGGACGATGCTCGCCTGGGATGGTTCGCCGATAACTTTTGCGGAGTGGGCCTATCTTTGGAAAGGCCAGTTCCAACGACGCGACTTCAGCCTGAAAAGCCTCACCCAGTCGTCGGCTTTCAGCGCCGAGGGGTCGCTCTTCGCCCAACTCGCCAAGCACGAGATATTTACGCCCACCAAGTCCTACCCGCCCATGACCGTGAGTGAGTTGATCGCCTTTACGCAGGAGCCAGCCCTATGATTCCACAGGCCAGCTTCACGTTGCGCAGCCGCAACCCGGATGTTTTGACGTGCATCGCGAATCTCTCCAACGACGAGGTGTTCACCCCGCCAGAGTTTGCCAACCGGATGCTGGACACGCTGGCCGAAGCATGGGCCGCCAACCACGATGGTGCGAACATCTGGGCGGATAAGACAGTAAAGTTCCTCGACCCCTGCACCAAATCCGGCGTGTTCCTGCGCGAGATCACTAGCCGCCTGACCAAGGGACTGGAGCAGGAGATTCCCGATTTGGAGAAGCGCGTTGATCACATCCTGATGAAGCAGGTGTTCGGCATCGGCATCACGCAAATCACCAGCCTGCTGGCGCGGCGGAGCGTGTATTGCTCAAAGCACGCCACCGGCAAACACTCCATCGTCAAATCCTTCACCAGCGACGATGGCAACATCTGGTTCCAGCGCACGAAGCACAAATGGGCGGGTGACCGGTGCAAATTTTGCGGGGCCGCACGATCCGTTTTCGACCGGGCTAAAGACCTTGAAACCCACGCCTATGCTTTCATTCACACCGACAACATTAAAGCTCGGCTATCCGAGATATTTGGAGGCAACATGCAATTCGACGTAATCATTGGGAACCCGCCATATCAATTAAACGATGATGGCTTTGGAACGAGTGCAGCGCCCATCTACCACCACTTCGTAGAGCAAGCGAAAGCACTGGAGCCACGTTACCTTTCGCTGGTCATTCCAGCCCGTTGGTTCGCTGGTGGCAAGGGACTGGATGAATTCCGAGAGTCGATGCTCGCGGATAATCGCCTGCGTTCAATTGACGATTACCTCAGCGCGGCGGACGTCTTTCCAGGTGTAGGTCTCAAGGGAGGCGTTTGCTACTTCCTTTGGGACCGTAACAATCCCGGCTCCTGCCAAGTCACGACTCACTTCAAGGACTGGCCCGTCTCGACCGCAAGCCGACCACTTCTTGAAAACGGCGTTGACGTGTTCATCCGCTTCAATGAAGGCCTGTCGATCCTCAAGAAGGTCGTTGCTGTTGAGAGCGGAAAATCGGACTCGCTTTCGCTGCCTGAAAGTAAGCGGTTCGACCAAATGGTCAGTTCCAGAAAGCCGTTCGGGCTAGATACAATGTTCAAGGGTAAAGCAGCCAAAAGAGCAGGTGATGTCATGGTGTATCAGAACGGCGGCACGGGATACGTCGCCAGAAGCTCAATCTCGACTGGTAAACACTTCATCGATAAGTGGAAGATTTTCACGGGCCGGGCAGCTCCAGGCACCGGCAACAGAGACACGTATCCGCACAGGATCATCAGCACGCCTTTTGTAGGGGAGGCAGGCACCATCTCTTCGGAAACCTATCTTTGCATCGGCCCGTTCGACTCGAAGAGTCATGCTGAAAGCGCTTTGTCCTACCTATCCTGTCGGCTGACGCGCTTCTTGATTCTTTTGCATAAGCCATCCCAAGACACAACGCGCAAGGTTTACACATTCGTGCCGATTCAGAAGTGGACAAGGCAGTGGACAGACGAAGATCTCTACGCGAAATATGGAATCTCAAAAAGTGAGATTGCATTCATCGAGAAGGTTGTCCGCCCGATGGATCTCAGCGGGGATTCAGAAGATGAGTAAAACCATCGAAGAAATCCTTGCGCCCAAGCCGGAAGCCCGGCCGCGCATCTACGCCTATTCCATCGCGGACAGGGCGCACGCGGGCCTGCTCAAGGTCGGCCAGACCACGCGCGACGTGAAGCAGCGCGTCGCCGAGCAACTCAAGACCGCCAACATCAAGAATTACAAAATCGAGCTGGACGAAATAGCCGAGCGCGACGACGGCATGACGTTCACCGACCACGAGGTGCGCGCCGCCCTCGCCAAGAAGGGCTGCGAGAATACGGAATTGGAATGGATGCGCTGCACGCTTAAGGACGTGACGACTGTCCTGACCGAGCTGCGCACAGGGCATCGGTTCACTGGTACGCACTCCGAGACATTCGCCATGCGCGCCGAGCAACGCGCCGCCGTGGAAAAGACCCACGCCTACTTCCATTCCATCTGGAAGGAGGATATGCACGCCGTCCCGCGCTTCCTGTGGAACGCGAAAATGCGCTTCGGCAAGACTTTCACCAGTTATCAGCTCGCCCGAAAACTCGGGGCCAAGCGCGTGCTCGTGGTCACTTTCAAACCCGCAGTAGAGGATGCGTGGCAGACGGATATCGAATCCCACGCAGATTTCGACGGCTGGCAATACCTCTCCCGCAATTCCGACAGCGATCCAACGAAAGTCTCCGCCAAGAAGCCGCTCGTCTATTTCGGCTCATTCCAGGACTTGCTGGGGCGTGACGACGTGGGGAACATCAAGCCGAATAACACGTGGCTCCACAAGGTGAAGTGGGACTTGGTCGTCTTCGACGAATACCACTTCGGTGCGTGGCGCGACACGGCCAAGGAATTGTTTGAAGGTGAGGAAGAGACGATCGCCAAGAAGGAGGCCAAGCTCGAATATGCCGCCAGCTTGGAACATGTGAACGAGGACCTCAGCGAACTTTCAGAGAAGGAGACCGAGTTCCTGCCCATCACCACCAAAGCCTACCTCTACCTTTCCGGCACGCCATTCAAGGCGTTGGCCACGGGCGAGTTCATCGAGGAGCAGATTTTCAACTGGACCTACACCGACGAGCAGCGCGCCAAGGAAGAGTTCGCGCTGAAGAACCCCGGCAAGTGGAACCCGTATGGCGCGTTGCCGCAGATGCGGCTGCTCACCTATCAGATGCCAGAAGAGCTGGTGGTCATCGCAAGCGCCGGGGAGTTCGACGAGTTCGACCTTAACGCATTTTTCGAGGCCTCGGGCACGGACGTGTTGGCCCAGTTCAAGCACAAGAGCGATGTGCAAAAGTGGCTGGACATCATCCGCGGCGGGTATGCGCCGAGGGCGGTGGAGCAGCTCAAGACCGGCACCCGGCCGCCGTTTCCGTATTCGGACGTGCGCTTGCTGCCGTATCTCCAGCACTCGTTCTGGTTCCTGCCCAACGTCGCGGCCTGTCACGCCATGGCAAATCTGCTGGCCGAAAAACAAAACGTTTTCTGGCACGACTACGATGCGGTCGTCGCCGCCGGCTCTTCGGCAGGAATCGGGTTGGATGCGCTTCCGCCCGTCCGCAAGGCCATCGGTAGCGGCTTCGACACCAAGACCATCACGCTCTCCTGCGGCAAGCTCACCACCGGCATCACGGTGCCGCAGTGGTCATCCATCCTGATGCTGCGCAATCTCAAGTCGCCGGAGACCTATTTTCAGGCAGCGTTCCGCGTGCAATCGCCGTGGTCTATCAAGAACCCCAACGGTGACGACCCGAACGCGGAGGAAATTCTCAAGCCGGTGTGCTTCGTGTTCGACTTTGCGCCCACGCGCGCGTTGCGGCAGCTTTCCGAATACGGGATCGGTCTTTCGCCCGGCGAGTCGAATCCCGAGATCGCGGTCAAGGACCTCGTATCGTTCCTGCCGGTGCTGGCCTATGACGGCGCGAACATGACACAGATCGATGCGGGCGGCATCCTTGACATGGCGATGGCCGGCACTTCGGCCACGCTGCTCGCCCGCAAGTGGGAATCGGCCATGCTGGTTAACGTGGATAACGACACCCTGCGCCGTGTCCTCGACAACCCCGAGGCGATGGCTGCCGTGGAGCGCATCGAAGGCTGGCGCTCGCTCGGCGATAACATCATCGAAACCATCATCAACAAGAGCGAGCAGGTCAAAGACCTCAAAAACAAGGCGAAGGAGAAGGATTTGTCGGCAAAAGAGAAAAAGCAACTCACCGACGAGGAGAGGGAATACAAGTCCAAGCGGAAGATGGTGCAGGAGAAGCTCATCAAGTTCGCCACGCGCATTCCGGCATTCATGTATCTGACCGACTTCCGAGAGAACACGCTCCAGGACGTCATTACCAAGATTGAAACCGACTTGTTTCTCACCGTGACCGGTCTGACGGTAAAGGATTTCGCCCTTCTGGTGCAGCTCAGGGTGTTCAACACCGTGAAGATGAATCAGGCCGTATTCGCCTTCCGCCGTTATGAGGATGCCTCGCTGGCCTACACGGGCATCGAGAGCCACGAGGGGCTCACACACTACGGGTTATACGACACGGTGGTGGCAAGGGAGTGACTTGCTGCCGCATTGGTCCGGACTAAGCGGCGCGGAATTCCGCTGTTTCCCCGTCAGGAAAAGAAAAGAGGGGCATTGGCTGAAACTTCATTCCGCGGCTTTGCTCAACCTGAACCAAGCTGAGCTTCAACTGCCAGAGTTGAAACTTTTCCACGAGATCACCGAGACGGTGCTCAATCTTTGGGGCTCGCCCCGTGGCTGCGATCGATTTGCGCGCCATACAGTCAGTGTATCCAAATACGAAAACTGGCAGGACTGCTCCCACCGGGCTAAAGTCTTCCCCCGAATCAAACAGCCAAAGCTTCACGAGTTCCTGAGGGACATCGTGGGTCGTTGCATCAGGGTGACTGCGAATCCAATCTATGCTTTTGGCGAGGATGTTTTCTTTCGTCATTTTCCGTAGGAGGTGTCAAACTAACACCCACGCGGTAACCATTTCCGATATGTGTATGGGTGTCAAATCGACACCACTTGAAACGTTCGAGCCATAAAAGAGGATTCAATGCCATCGGGAAGCGCATTCGACAGGCCCGATTGGCTATCAAGCCAGGGGTAAGTCAGTCGGATCTTGCGGCGCGTCTTTCGGTGCTGGGCCTGGATTTCGACCGGCCCACTATTACTCGAATCGAGAATGGCGAGCGATACCTGCGAGATTATGAAGTCATCGTCCTTTCGAAGGTGCTGAAGGTTTCCGTCCAATGGCTGTTTGACGGGGTATCAGCGCAGTCGTCTCTTCAGCTGCGCAAAGAAAAGACTAAAGATTAATCAGGGTTTACGCTCTTTCTCTTAACGGTCACTTCTTCGCGTATTTGGCGAAGGAACCCGGCTTGGCTCCGGCCTGTGTAAGCTCGGCTATTTCTTCGTCGGAAAAAACGTCTTTGGGATACACCGCCGGTTTCACCGGCCAGGGCATCATGCCCGCCACGGTCGCCAGCACGGCAAAGACGTGGGCATGGATGCCGGGCTGGGCGGATTCGCGCGAACCGGCGACATTGAGGATGCGCGGGCCGTGTTTTTCAAAAAATGCCCGCAGCTCGGCGGCGTCCGCCGCCACGTCGGGAAAGTGGCTGAGCACAAGGAACGCCCGGCCCGTGCGCTCGGCCTCCCGAGCGGTGAGGCCCGAGCCGCTGCGCCGCTGCCGCATTAGCTCCTGGGCTGGCACTCGCGCAAAGATCACCGTCGCGTCGCCCAACGCAACATTGCGGCGGGTGCGCACCGCATACTCTGCGCTCGTGGTCTCGGTCAGGTTGTAGCGCAGAGGGATTGCGCCGTCTTCGGCCAAGCGGCCTCGCGGGCAGTAGCCAGCGTGCGTCAGGCTGTTCGCAATGGCGAAGTCCAGCCCGGCGCGGTCTGCGCCGGTCTGGCCCCCGGAAACAATGCAGGCGGGAAACGGTGTCATGGCGCAGGAGGATACACGCCCCGTCAAGGGCCACTTCAAGTGCAAAGCCGCCTCAGACTATGTCGAGCGCCGTTACGTAGTTTAACGTTATGGCCGGTCTGAACCGACTTAAGGCCTAATGCCTCTGGAAGCCCGAATTCCCTGATTCTCTTGCGCCGGCATGGCTCGGGCGATGAGTTCGCGCTCGCGGGGGTTGGCGGCCGTAACTTTGACCCGCTCCTCAACTTTTGCGATGATATCCGGGTTTTCCATCACCCACTGCTCCAGCACTTCATTGCTGCGGGCTATGGCCTGGGCACGCTCGATCTTGATTTCCGAAAGTATTATGTCCCGTATAAGTTCCTCTTTGGTCATCGCCTTAACCTCGAATTCAGTCCGGCGCACGGTCTCATCGCGCTCTTGCTTTTCCTTCTTGGCGTTATCATCAGCGGGTGGCATTGGGATTTCCTTTCCTTTGGGAACAACGATCAAAACTCAAAACTGTCTTCATCAAATTGTCCCTCCTTATTCGGCTGGGCCATGCTGGACTTGAGCCTAAGTATGGCGTGCTCAAATTCCGCCTGGATTTCCCAGGACGTGGCTTTCGCGATCCAGAGGCGCAACAATTCCGGAGCCGCCGGGCTTCTGCCATAGATGTCGCGAAGGTTGCGCTCTGCCTTCTCAAAATTCTCGATCAAAAGCGCCGGCAACGGCATGCCGTCGATCTCGATGGAGTTTTCGGTGTCCATGCTCATCTCAGCGAAATCTACCACAAACGGGCGGTCATGTCTTGGATTATTTAGCCATTTTTCAGGACGATCCCGGCATGGTATTGACGCCGGTTTGGGTTAACTCAGCAGGGCGCACCGATCTCAGTGGTTACTCGCGCTTCAGACTACCGGCTAGCGGCTTTGGATGTATCGTTGCCGCACGCTCGGTGCGACTGCGGGTGCGGGTTGCATCCGCAAATTGGCTTTTTTAATGAACTGATGCCGCTGAAAACTTTGGATTGTCTCCCAAGCGCGGTTTTTCCGGGCGGACCCTCGCCGCACCTGCTGGCGCGTGGGTTCTGCTGGCACGCTGGCGGTAGGTTTCAAATCCAGCGCAAGTTTGCGGTCGCCGGTGCGCTGCACGCTGGCGCGCAATTCTTCCTTGTCCGACGTGAATACGACTACGTTTTTCCGCCCGCGCGAAATCGCCACATACCATTGGTTATGGTTGGTCGTAGCCCGGTTCGCCGCATCGGCAATCAACACCGTGTCCACGGTCTTGCCCTGCGATGCGTAGGACGTGACCGCGTAGCCCCGGTTGAACAGCCGTTGCGACGGCGCGAGAGTCTTGCGCGTTCCGGCTTCGTCCTCGACAACCAACAAGCCATTCTTTCGCACGCCATGCACGGTGACGAGTTCGCCGTTGTTGAGCGGCGCACCTTCCGTGGATTTGCCATTAAACTTGAGTTGGAGGCGGTCGCCGGGAGCGATTTCAACCTTCGATGAAGCCGCCACGGCGATCCGATCCGTGTAGCGATAGCTCAACGTGGAACAGCGGCCATTTTTGACCAGCACTACGCCGCGCTCGGTTGCACCCCTGATTTCGCAAAGATCGCCTTTTGCAAAGCGCCCATAGCGTTGCAGAAAATAGGCGCTCTGGCCGGCCTCGTAAAACCGAGCCTCGCGCTTCTGCGCCTCGGTTCCGTCAACGGTCTGGTAGGCAGTCAATACTTTGCCGGGGCCGAGTTTTCCCGCCGTCTTCAATTGTTCACGGATGGCCTCGTTTACGGCCCGCACTTCGTTCCACGTCTGCGCGACGACCAGCGGCTTCTCCTTTCGAGCGACGGCCTCGACGTATTCCTTGGCGAGCACGTCACGACGATCGTGCTCGTTCAGTTCGCGGACGCAGCCCATGCGGTCAAGCCGGTCGAAAGATTCCACCACGTTGCCGGCCGCGGCTGCTTTAACGGCGGCACGGTATTCGTGAATGGCAGAGCGCTCCGCGTTCGATTTTCCAAGCGCAGGATTTTGCCGGCGAATTTCCTGAATCTCTGCCGCCTTCAAATAGCCATATCGTTCGATGGCCCGCAAAGCGTCCGATGCCGCTACCGCGCCATGTTGGCGCGTATCGCCCGAAAGGATCAGCTGCCCGTGCTGGGCTTTCACCAGCCGGATCAATTCGTGCAGTTGCCGCCCGCCAATTTGGCCCGCTTCGTCCACGATCACGACCGTGTTCGTAGGAAGCTGCTTTGTTGTAAGGATTTGCGCCACGGTTTGTGCGGGCAGACCGTCTCTTGTCAGGTCGCTGACTTGCTGGCGCTGGGGGGCCAGGACGACGACCGGACGGCCCGCCGCAGACAGCCCGCGCTCGACTTCCTTAAGGGCGAAACTTTTTCCCGTGCCCGCGCCGCCGCGAAATAGGGTGATGAAATCCTCGCTCCCAAGGATCTGCTTCACCGCCGCTCCTTGCTCTGCTGACAGGGCGGATGATTCCGCGTAATCCGGGTTGAACGGAGCGTAAAGACCGCGACCGTCGCGGGCGGCCATCACAATGCCCAATTCGCAGCGCAGCGTCTCACGCGAGGTCAATTGGCGCGTGTCGGCATCCCGGACATAGTCGCGTGCCTCAATGGCCTGTTTGAGTGCCGACAGATCGAAAGTTTGCCCACGGCCGTGCGCCAGGGCAGCGGACAGCAGTTCGTGCTCTTGAACGACCGAGCGGCGCTCAAACAGGTGTTGGTCCGCCCATGCCATGATGGCCGCGATATCCGCCTGCTTTGGGCATTGCGGCTTGAGTCCGCATAATCCGATCAGCGCCGACCGCTCATCCGCCGTCATCTGCTTGGCCCAGGACGGCCGCAACCGGTCGGCAGTCGAGTCCTTAATCTTCCGCTTGCGCTCATCATGCGCCACCTGCTTGCGCAGTTCCTTGACGTTGCCGCGCAGACCCTCCTTTTCGACCCGCTTTTGCGTTTCTTCATCAATTTGTTGGTGCCGCTTGGAAAAGAGCTTAATCAGGCTCGCGGGCACGCCTTTGATTTCAAAATCCCGCTTGTTGCTTTCGAGTTCGTAACCGAGCAGGGGCAAGCCCTGAGCGAGTACGTGATAGTAGGCGTTTTCGGCGAATTTCTGCGCCCGATACATGCCCGCCGCTTGCAGCGCCTTCCAACGATTCTCAGCCGGATCAAACGTCGCGTTCATCATCACGCAATGCGTGTGGAGCTGTGGGTCGAGTTCCCGGCTGGTGTCGTGCTGGAACATGGCCCCGACCAGATTTCCCGTCACCCGGTCGCTGTCTTGTCCCGCATTCCGTACCCGCGTTTCCGCGAACTTTTCGAGTGCAAGCATGGCCGCCCGCACCGCGCGGTCGTGCAGCTCAATAATGCGGACATCCTGAAACAGAGCGACGATCGAAACGCTTTTCGGCGGACTGAACGTAAAGTCATAAAAAACCCGCCGATTCGGCGCGACCTTGCCATCCTCCACCCGCGTTGAATTCTTCCGCATCGTCAGCCATTCACCCGTCGTCGGGTTCAATCCCTCGCACAACGCCAGAAACTCCTTTTCACCGACTCTGCCTTTAAGTCCCAGTTTCTCGGCAGCCTCACCGAACCATTCACCTGAAATCTTCTGACCTTCCGCGTAATAATCACCCACGCAAAGATGCTCGCGAAAGTATTCCTTCGCACTATTCAAACTCAATTGTGTCTTAGGGCTTAGCATAAAAAATCTCCGACTTCGCGGAAGCACTTATGAAAATGCAGTCGCATTTTCTATCCGGGGGACGCAGTTCCCCTTAACGCTTTCGCGTAAGGTTTGAATCGCGCAAGTAACGCGCCTGGGCACCGACATAAACCCGTCAACCGGGCCGCAATTTGCTCCACCGCCCAAATAAGGACGGCGGCCACTGCGCCCATGACCGAATGACCCGAAGGCGGGTCGCGCTGCGCTGCACCGGCCCACCCTCGCGGAGTGGCGGGACGATATGGCACGGGTGCAGAGCCCCGGACGCGCTCTTTCGCTTCGCCCGCTGTCCGCCTGCGCTGGCCGCCAGAGGGTGGTCGCGCACCGGCTCCCGGCCCGGCTGTAATCGTTCGCGGGCCGGGACTCTGCGCACGCCGGAACGAATCGCACTGGCGAGGCTGCGGACGCAGCCGCCGAAATGCGGACACTTGCGGAATCAGTGCGCAATTGCCGCGCCATTTTTTCGGCTAAGAAATCGCCGCCAACGGCAATAATCGCTTGCCGTAATACAGGCAGGATCAGCGCGCCCGGCCCCGAGATTGTGTTGGCTTCGCGCAAGGTCTTGCTCGTTCCTGCGCTCCACCTTGCGCTTCGCCTTTGGGTCACGGTTATGGGGCGCGTTGAGAACTGACGGTTGATGGAAATAGGCCGCATGGTTTTGGGCAGACGTAGGTTTCCTGATGCGCAACCGCGTTGCTCGCCTGTCCGGCGTTCGCGGTCTCGGGATGGGCAGAAACGGGCGGCCTTAGGCGCGCCCGCGTGGCCGGCCGGGGCGGGTATCGCGGACGATGCCGTGACTGACACAAAACCGCCGGATGAGCTTGCCCGAGACTTGGATTTTTTTGGTCGCGAGATGCGCAGTGAGTTCGCTTGTGCGGTAGCTCGGTTTCGGATGATTCAGCACATAAAGCAGCGTCTGGACTTTCCAGCGGTGCAGGTGTCCGTAGGCCGCCCGGCCCAACTTTTCGCGGGCGCTAAAGAATCGTTCGATGCGGACGAGCTGGCGCAGTAGGCCACGATTGTTCCGGCCCAAGGCTTCCGCCAAAAACGCCGCACTGGCACGCACCAAGGCCGCGTCCGCCGGTTCCGTCCCGCGCGTGCGTCGCCATGCAAGCACGAGCTGGAACGTGGCCGGATGGAGCGAGCCGGATTGGTAACGCTGAATCCAGTCTTCCACTTGCGGGCGGCTGAGTCCGCCATAAGGCTGGAGCGTGGACGCCGTGAGCCAGTCGCCGCGCAGCCGAGCGCTTTCCAAGTCACGCGCCTGGTCTTCGCCCGCCGCGTGCGCGAGTGTGAGATTGTCGGCCTTCACGCCCTTTTGCCCAAGGATGCGGGCAAACTCCTCGCGGGTCTTCGGCGAGCGGGCAAATTCATCCCACAACCACGCCCGCAGTTTGGGCGATTGGCGGCACAGCCGGGTGAACAACGCGACAGCCGCGTCGTCGGGGTTTTCGGCCAGCAATTCAAGGACGAGGCGATTGATGCGGTCTTTGTTGGCGGCGCTCATGGGCGGTGATGGATTGTGACGGTCGATAATTGTTCGCCCATGGGATCACGCCGACAGCAGTTGTCCGCTGTTGATGTAGGCATGAACCTGCCGTTTCGCCAGCCGTTTGTGCCGGAGGCCTGGCAGCGGCTTGAGCAGCCGCCGTGCGATCAATCGGTAAACGGTCGGCAGGGAGACACCGAGCACAAGGGCTGTTTCGGTGACGGAATAAGTGAGGGATTCAAGCGGCGGCAGTGTCGGCTGGGCGACTTCGGCTCCGCTGGGAGCAGTCAATGTGGTTTCTGAGTTCATGAGCCCACTTTGACACGGATGCGCAAAAGTGAATATGCCCTAACCGTGGAGCCTGATTTGTCCGCATTTTGCGCGGGTAATGTTTCTGGGGCTATAACGGCAAGGGCCGCTTCAGTCGTCACTCCAAGCCGTAGGCGAAGATTGGATTCCTGCTCCAGCTCGGATCAGTTCGCTCCGCGTAAGGGTGCACAACGATGTGACGTCAGCGCACAAATTTTCGCCGCAGAGAATCGGGAGTCCGATTCTTTTCGCCTTATTTTCGCTGGACTCATGAGCGGGGTGCGTTGTCGACTTAGTGAAGCCGGGGCTTCTCGCCCGTTTTTTCGGAGTTTCTCCGGCTGTCCAGCGAACAACAGAACTCCCCGGCAACCTCGTGTCAGAAACTGAAAAGCATGGCGTGGCTCTTGACCGTAGTAATCTCTGGTTTCTTCAGAGATTTCGACGACATGAAAAGCCGGCGCGGAAGTCGCGCGGCGATAAAATATTTTTCAAACGTGGTTTTCCCCTTACCCGGATCGCATCGCATGATGATTTCTCCGAACTTGCGTCGACTCGCTTGAAACAGCTCTAGCGTGCTCACTTCGGAGACCCACACCCAATCCGGCAACGCCGAGTTCAGGAGCGTGAGATGCTCAGTGCTGAGCTTTTCGTTCCACGCATCGATTGCGATCAGGTGATCAATATACTCTTGGCGCTTCAACATCAACGTGCGGATCACGATTCCGTTAAATCGCGCAAAAATTTTAAAGCGATGGTACCAGTAATCATCCTGCGAGGAAACGGAGTCGCTTTGATCGGTTTCCCGGATGCGGGTAATCGCCAAGAACGCCACAGCTTCCGCTTCAATGTAGTAAAGCGAAGCGGCTTGCCGCTGCAGCCCGATTAACAGGCGGAAGTGTTTGTTGGTGATGTAGTGTCGCGGGACACATTGATACGGTCCGACGTTGTCATCGTGAATGACGAACGTGCTGAGCCAGTTTTCACTCGGAAAATAACCGTCGCTCTCTGAAAAATACATGGGATGCGCCGCCGGCACCCACGCATCTTCGTTAAACGTGTGGCCGAACGCACAAATCATGTGGCGGTCCGCCGGTTTGCCTTTTTTTTCCGCCCGCGTCTCGAAGCCGAGCAGCGCGGGCATCCCGCACTCGATCGACCCATAGAGGTACCGTTGGTAGTCCTGCTTCAGGTTAACGCGTGCTTTAGGTTCGTGGATGTACGTACGCCAGACGATCCCGTGGGATCGCAGCACGGCCTCGATATCGTCCGGACCAAGACCGATGCCTCCGCCCACCCGACGCGTGGTATGGTCGATGCCTAGGGTTTTGTTCATCTCCTGGTAGGTCACATCACCGGCGGGCAACACGGTCGAGAGCGCCGTGCGCAACGAGACATGCGCGCAGACGAAAGTGATGTCGTTCTGTTGCGCGTATAGGACCCCCTCAGTTGTGAAGTCGCCGACCGAGGTCCGCACTGCGTATTTGCGGCAGCAGTGCACGAAATTGTTCTCGGCCTTCTGGCGGAACGGTTTCATCACTGCCTCGAACACGTGCGCCGCCTTCGGTCGGTTTGGCTGGCTCGTGACGAAATCCTCTTTGAACACGGCATAACCGAGAAACGCACTGGTGGGCACCGGGCTGATTGCCTTGGGCGTGGCGAAAAACGAAATCTTCCGCACGCGCGAATGCGAGTATTCGGGAAGCCGTTTCCGCAATGCGACATTCTCTTCCACCAATAGCGGACAATCTGCCTCGCCAATTTCGTCCACAACAAACGAGCCGTACCCGGCCTTTCGTGCGAGCGAGAAGATCCGGCGCATCACCATGCTCGAGCGAAACTCCGTATCGACGAGGTAGAAGAAGGAGTACGCCGGGCCAGTGTCCACGTGAAGCACTTGATGCCCAACCGCGGTACGAAAACTCATGCCCTTAGCCTAGAAGAGATCAATAACTGCCGACAATCACCTTTCGTGCCTTTTTCTCATAGGCGCGGTGCTCATTGATGAACCGTTCAACTGCTTTCTCAACGGGACGCGAGTGATTGGCGGGCGCTGGCTTGGGTTTCGCAGGGCCGGCGGCCCCGAATTCACCGCGCTCCGACCTAGTCGCCTCTTGCAAGGCGTTGGTCAGCGCTTGAATGGCTGGGATGTTGTAGGACGGCATGGCAGACTGCGTTCGACGCAATAAAAAATAGACACAAGGAACAGATTAAGGTCTCGGAGCATGTCCACAATAATCGGCCGGGGCAATCAGGTCTTAACCCTAGTTATTGTCGGTAGAACACACGAAAATGGGATAGCAGGAACCGCGCCGATCGATTGAGGAGGGAGCGCGCCAACTCAAAACACCAGTCGGTAGAGGATGCACGACGGGGGGAACCTTGAAATAACGTCACAACCATCGGCGAAAGACAAGCGTCATCTTCGCCCGCAACCTCGATTGCACAACGGAATCAGGTTATTGCAATCGCGCCGTTAACTGCGTGCCGCTGCGCATAGACCTCTTCGCGCTCCAGCACGCGCGGCTCCAAATTTGAACGTAAATGCAGGTTGAGCAATTCTAACCGCTCGCCGGCGTGCAAGCCACGGAGTAATTCCCCTATCACCAGCCCGCTCGCAGTCACCCCGACAAAGGAGGCGGAGATCGGCTTTCGCACGAGATCGTCCAGGAGAATGCCGCACTCGCCAAGTTGTTCGTCTTGGGCGAAAAGGCCGCGATCGAAGTCGGTCGCGTCCGGCACCACAGCGTCGGACCAGATTTCCTCCGGACGTTTCGTGGCGTCCGGAAACGTGTGAAGGATGATCCGGTCAAAGTGATCGAGAGACGACCCCAGCCCGCTTTCCACAATCAGGTTGAAACGCGCTTTCTCAAGCGCCCGCCGACCCGCCACCGAATCAAACCCGCAAAGCGCAACTTTGGGTTCCCCCGGATTCACCTGCGTATTGGCATCGAACGGACGCTCAATCAACGCGGTTTTGAACCCACGCGCTTCCGCCCACGCGGCACACACCCGCGTCTTGTACCGCCCGACGGTTCCCGGTTCGCAAAGCAAACCCGCGCACCAATTCCCCGTGGTGATGCGATCAAAGTCGTGAAGGAAAACGAGCGGTTTTGCTTCCTGCGGATATGGCAGGAATCCGAGCGTCCACAAGTAAGCCTGACCCAAATGCCCCAACCCGAGCAGCCAGAGCTTCTCAGGCAGGCGCTTCACCATGGGCCCCACGGCCATGGCCTCCAGCCAGTTCACGCCCGGACGCCAGAGCGACAATCCGAAGGCTTCATCCAACGCTCCGGCTCGAATACCAGTGACGTCGAGAAAGGCGCGGCCGACCCCGAGTCCCGCTGCAAAGACCAAGCCGAGCGGAATGGCGTCATCGTCCGCGAATGGGTTTTCGCTGCCCGGTGGTAAGATCCCGCCGCGCCACGAGTCCCCAACTAGCATGGCGTCGGCATGGTAGCCGGCGCTCAGGCCGCCGATGGCGATCGTCCGGTCGGCGCGGTCCTCGGTGCTCGCGAGCTGGCCGCCAAGCGTTGCGACAATCTTCGACAGCTTGTCGCCGTTCCAACCGGGAAGCGAGCAAACGGCATCATCCTCCAGGCGAACCGACACCCCGCCCAGAAAAGCCCGCTTTCCGCAGTTAATCGCGGTGAGCAGCGCTGCTTGATATTGCGGCCGGCGCGCGAACCGCGCGGGCACTATCAGGCGCAGCCGAAGGCCGTTCAGCAACGCGATGGCCTCTGGATACCCCAAGCGGTGCCGTTGCATGATGGCTTTCGCCAATCGGTTCAGTTCGTCAACGGACGGAAGCAACGGATTCATTGTGAAATTCTATCAAAGGTTTTTTAGTGCGATCCTTCCACCGGTGATTCCCCCGATATTTGTACATGCCAACGCCATTGAACGATTCCTCATTGAACCGCGCGTAATGAGGTACGATGAGCGCGACATGCCCCGGGATGCTAATCATGGGGTGAGTCCGATCCGAGTGGCTCTGCCCGATCCAGTCGTCCGGATGCGTATGGACGTCAGCGACGACGCGCAGCTGACGTTTGAGGCACAAATCCCAAAGGGAAACGTAACCAGCGCCGTGAAAGACAATGATCCCCTCGTCCAAAACGGAAGGATCGAGATCATCGTAGCAAACATGCGCTGTGATCTCGCGGTGGCCGGGCAGGGCGAGCAGAAAGGCACCACTCTCGCGGTATGCACCGCCGCGCCGCCGCAGATCAAGGATGAGAGAGAGCCACAGTGCCCTCGAGATGTTCAATCGGTCATTCATGGCGCGTCGGATTGAGGACCCGGTAGATAAAGGTTAGGTACTGCACGATCGTATACTCTGGCGTCCACCACCACTGTGGGAAGACCTGTTTCCAGGCGTCATGGCCGACCATTGCGAGCCGATCGCACGGCGCGTAGAGCGCGGAAGCATTCCACCCGGGGTTGAACACTTTGCTTACGTTGCCAGCCCCTTTCGGCCACTCGCCCGCCCCGAGCGGCGCGTTCGTCAGCGGTTGCCATGGCTGAGCCGTTGGCGCACTCGCAGGATAATTATCCAGGTGAAAGCGCAGCACCAACATGCCCGATGGATAGAAGGCGGGATCACATTTGATCCACAGTTTGCAATACGGCCAGTCATTCAGTTCTTCCCCGTCCAGCAGGCCCCAGCGGCCTTCGTCCGCGCCGGCAAGAAAAGGAGCTTCTCCAAGGTGCTTGTTGAAGAGGCTGAGATCGGGAGCGTCGGTGTTCATCCTTGGACCTGAACGGCGTCGACGAGATACACGAGCAAGTCGCAGTGCGGGTGCCGGATATAGCTGCCAATGGGCGCGTCGTCCAGGAGCACCTGACCGTTTTGGCCGCCCAGACGCAGCTCCTTGTTCTGCGCGTCTGCGCCCTTGAGCTTGAACTCTTGCAGCGCCCACTTGAGGACTTTCGACACCAGCGTGCTGGGCGCGAAGCCGTGCGACTTCGTATCGAGGTTGAACGTCACCGACACCTGCACCTTCCGGCAGCGATGGCAGTGGAACTTCTGGCGTTTGTCACTCCGGACGACCGGTTTGTCGTGACCGAGCGGCTCCTCTTCGTCGAGGACGAATACCAGCACTTCCTTGAGGGATACGTCCCCCGCAAGCACTCCAGCGCATTGTGCGGCGCTGAGGAGTTCGGCGAGCGTCGCTTGCTCGCTGACCTCGATAATAACAGGAGAAGGCTGCCCCTCTCCGTAGAGATGAATCTGATTTTTTTGGTTCATTTTGAATTTGATTGAGCGCCGTTTCCGGTATCGCACCCACACTGTTTCAAGCTATGCTTGATTTGTCAAGCATACATCAAGCAGTGATTGATTTTTGCCTTTTTTATCAAGCAGCGCTTGAATTCGCCTGGCATTTCAGATAGCTTCGTGTTTCTCAAATCTCTTTAGCCATGCCCACCAAAACACTCGGACAAGGACTCAGAACCGCTCGGGAGGTGAAAAAACTCTCCCAACGTCAAGTCGAGGAAGCGACCGGGATCTCCAACGCTTACCTGAGCCAGTTGGAGAACGATCAGGTCAAAAAACCTTCACCGCATTTTCTCCAGAAACTGGCCGCCCTGTATGACGTGGCCTACGAGGTTTTGATGGAGAATGCCGGCTATCTCAAACAGCCGGAGAAAGCGACCGGCCCGCGCAGTCTGGCTGGCGCCGCGCTCTACAGCCAAAAAAATCTCACAGACGAAGAAGCCGACGCCCTCGGCGAGTATCTCGCCTTTCTCCGTTCGCGAAAAAAATGAGAGCGCCCGTTTTTGATTCCGCCGCCGAGGTTTAACACATCATCGGCAATCTTTTGCGCGAAACGATTCGTTCGCGCATCACTATCGTCAATCGCAACGCCTGAGGGAACGGCGACTTTTGCCCGGCGTTGTTCCTTCTCGTCGACTTTTCTGTCAGGCCAGGGAAAGGTCTTTCCCCGCGCGCGAGCCTGCGTCTCGCACTAGCCCATAGTCTGAAGCTCGAATTACCACTCGCGCCGCTGTGTCAGCCGGCCACTGTCTATTTGGCGGGCGGTGCGAAGCTGACCTTCTTCGCTGCCTCGGCGCTGTGCTCGGGCCGGATATGGCCGTAGGTCTGCATGGCCAGAGCGCCGCCGTCAGCATGTCCAAGCCAGAGGGATACAGTGGGAATGTCCACGCCGGCTTCGATGCACGTCGTGGCGAAGAGATGTCGCAAATCATGGTGCGTCATGTGGGAAACGCCGACGACCTGGCACGCGGTCGCCAGTGAGCCGAGTGCGGTTTGCATACGGAACACCGGCGCATCATTCGCGGGCGCTGCCGTGCCGCGCATTTTCTCAACCAGCGTCCGGAACGCCGGCGTCATCGGCACGATGCGCGGCGCGCTTTCAGTTTTCTCGCCGGGAATCGTCAGCAGGCCTTTTTCAAAATCGATATGTTCCCAGCAAACTTTGCGGGCCTCGCCTATCCGCATCCCCGAATAGGCCAGCCCTTCCACCAAGTTAGACGCCGCCGGACCCCAGCCGGCCTGCACCCGGATGTGCGCCACAACCTTCGCGAATTGCGTCCGATTCGGCAGACGAAGCAGCTTTTTCGTCGGCGACTTCCGCATCAGCGCCTTGCCGGGATTGCGGTAAATCAGACCCGCTTTCACGCCCACATCGAAAACATGACGCAGGAAGGCGATGACAGCGTTGACCGTCGTTGGACTGTTGCCTCGACGGGCTTTCACCGCACGGGGCGGGACAAACTTCGACCCGCCGTTTTCGAAACGCGCGAGCCAGACCTTGCACGCCTCCGGCGTGATCCGCCGCAGTTCCATGTCGAAAATCGAGGGCCAGGTACGTCGCAGCGTCAGTTCCGACCGCAACCGGAATTCCTTCGCGCGCGGCTTGAGCCGTGGATGCGCCTTGATCTCAGCTTTGTAGAGTTCCATCGCCTCGCTGAACGTGGTCTTGGGCGAGACATCGCTTTCAGCGTGTGCAGCACCGACGGCGCTGCGCAATTCCGCCACTTTATCCGCAAGCCGCAGCTTCGCGACCGAGAAGGTCGTTGTTTCCAGCGACCGCCAGATAAGCTTTCCGCTCACACGCACACGCAGGTAATACGTGCCGTTTTCGCCCTTCAGGAGGTTCGTCACCGTTGTCTTGGTGAATTTCATGCCTCAGTATAGAAGAGCAGTATAGAAAAGTCAAAATTTGATTTTTCTAACTTCTGTAAGTTGTTGTTGGTGCCCAGGACAGGACTCGAACCTGCATGCCTTTCGGCAACGGCTTCTAAGACCGTCGTGTCTGCCAATTCCACCACCCGGGCGGGGACGAATTTCCAATCCAAGATTGCCGATTTCGACGGGGTGGACGCAAGCGGAGAGTGCGAAAGGCTGAAGGACTGAAAAACTGAAGGGCTGAAGAAAACCAGCAAACGAGGTAAGAAGATCTTTCAGGTTTTCAGCCCTTCAGCTTTTCAGTCCTTCTCCCAATCGGTCGCCCATGTGTGCATAGGTCTCGACCTGTTGCGCACTCTGTTCGACAAGGTCGCCATCGAAGGCAATGCGCCCGGCTTGAAACAGCGTGATGACACATGAGCCACCGAATTTGAACAATCCCTTCTCCTCGCCTTTCGCCACAGCGCGCCCCGGGACGTGGGTCTGCGTGACGCTGCCCACGGCCGTTGCGCCAACTTCGATCATCGCCACCGGGCCGAAACCCGGTGATTCAAGCAGCGTGACATAGCGCTTGTTTTGCACAAGGTAGCGCACGTTGCGCCGCAGCGCGACGGGGTTGACCGAGTAAAGACAGCCGTTGATGAGCCTCGCCCGGCCCGGCGTACCCGCGCACGGGAAATGAAACCGGTGGTAATCGACCGGCGCCAGCCTCGAGATGATCATGGCCCCGCCGGCAAAACTTTTCGCCTGCTCGGCGTCGCCGAGCAGTTCGGCCAGCGAAAAATTTTCGCCCTTCACGTAAAACCCATTGGAGGCATCCACGTTGGGAAAAACCAGGTGCCGCCCGTCCGCCGGCAGCACGGCCACGTTGTCGCCTGGCGCGATCGGCCTCGTGCCAGGTTTGAGCGCGCGAAAGAAAAACTCGTTGAACGTGCGATAGGCCAGTGCCGACTTCGCAAATTCGTCCACGTCGAGATTGTAGCGTACGATAAACGGCAGCACCTTCTGCGCGCTCGCCCGGCGGTTCATGCGCCAGCCGTAAAGGCGCGAGAAGATCGCCCGACGCACGAACAGTCCCAGGAAAAGACGCCCGACGGGATTTTCGTAGGTGAAGCGAAGCCACGGCTCGCCGTAGATCTTCTCGGTCTCGATTTTCTGGTGGTGGCGGTCGTAGAATTGGATCGGCTCGGCGGGCATGTTCCGAAAAGTCTCACGCCAAGCCGCAAAGGCGCAAAGCAGAAAAACCAAGCCGCCCTTATTTAAATTTAGAAGCCAGGAATCCAAGATGACTCATGGCTTCATGGTTTCATGGTTTCCGAATTAATCCATCAGCTTGTGTCCGAATTTTCGCCCGCTCGCGCAGCGCCTCGTAGATCGGCACATCGCCCAGGCCTTCGGCCACGCCGTACGCCACCAAGCAGCTCACCAGCAGCGGCAGCATGAAATCGTATTTTCCCGTCAGCTCGATCATCAGCACGATGCCGGTGAGCGGCGCGCGCACGATGGCGGTCAAAAGCGCGCCCATGCCGAGCACGGCGAACACTTCCGGATACTCCGCCCACGCCGGCGCGATGCCATGCGCCACTCGCCCCACCGCCAGGCCGCCGAGCGCGCCAATCACCAGCAGTGGCGCAAAAATCCCGCCCGCCGCACCCGAACCATAGCTCAGCATCGTCAGGAAAAATCGCGCGATCAAGAACAGCAGCAGGAATTTCACCGCGATCTCGCCCATCAGTGCGCGCTCGGCCAGCCCCGCGCCTGATCCCGCAATCCCGGGATAAAACCAACTCGCCAGTCCGACCCAGATTCCCGCCATGGCGCCCACCGCAAACGGCGGCCAGGCTTTCAACCGGTCAAACAGATCGAGGCTTCTCACCAGGCTGCGGTTGAAGATCACCCCGCCCAGGCCACACAGCGCACCCAGCACCAGCGCCACCGGCAGCGCGTGCAAGGACGGCACCGGCAAGGCGTGCAAGGAAAACACCGGCGTATCTCCCGTGAGCACGCGGCAAACCACATCGGCCACGACCGAAGCGAGAAACGCCGCGACAAAAATCACCGGCGTGAAACTGCCCTGCAATTCCTCGAGCACAAAAATCATGCCGGCCAGCGGCGCGTTGAAAGCCGCCGCGAGTCCGGCCCCGGCGCCCGCGCTGATCAGCGCCTTGCGCTCGCCCTCGCCCGATTTCACGCGCAACCAGTCCGACACCATCAGGCCCGTCGCTCCGCCCATCTGGATCGTCGGTCCCTCGCGCCCGAGCGCGAGCCCGCTACCAATGCTCGCCAGCCCCGCAAAAAATTTTGCCGGCAGCAAACGCCGCCAGTTGATTGTGCTCTCGCCCAGCACCACCGACTTCAAATGGGGAATGCCGCTGCCCGCTGCTTCCGGCGCAAACCGCCGCACCAGCCACAGGCCAATTCCGCCGCCGACCGCACCGAGACCCAGAGCAAACGCCAGGCCGCTCAATGGCGACAACCTGTGCAAGGCGGCAATGCGATGAAGCTCGGTCCATTGCAGCAACTCGCGAAAAGCGGAGGCCAGCAATCCTGCGACCAACCCGACCAGCAGCGCCTTCGGCAAGATGTGGCGGCGTTTGACTTCTGCGGTGCCCAAGCCAAAGCCCGGCGGGGCGGGGAGAGACGGATCAGCACTCATTCAGCGAGAAGTTTCACGCCATGCCGCATAGGTGCAAAGCAGAAATCCAGCCTCTCTTTTTTCAATTAGGAAGCCAGGAAAATTCTTCATGGCTTCATGGTTTCCTAATAAACTTTCTTTGCGCCTCCGCGCCTTGGCGTGAGCCGATTCAGATTTATTTCATTATGAGCTCATCATCCTTGACCGAAAACTTCACTTCGCGGCCTTCGGCCACTTCGCCGCTGATGAGCGCACGGGCCAGCTTCGTCTCGATGTGGCGCTGGAGAAACCGCTTGAGCGGCCGCGCGCCAAAGACCGGGTCGTAGCCTTTCTCGGCCGCCCATTCCTTCGCTTTCGCGTCGAGCACCACGGTTACGCGGCGGTCGGCCAGGCGTTTGTTCAGGTCGGCCAGCAGCAGGTCCACGATGCTCGTGATTTCGTCGAGCGTGAGCGGCTTGAAGAGGATCGTCTCGTCGATGCGGTTGAGAAATTCCGGCCGGAAGGCCTTGCGCAGGTCCGCCATCACGCTCTCGCGCACGCTTTCGGGAATGGTGGCGCCCGTCACGCCTTCGAGCAGATGGCGCGAGCCGAGGTTCGAGGTCATGATGATGATCGTGTTCTTGAGATCGACCGTGCGGCCCTGCGCATCGGTGATGCGGCCGTCGTCGAGGACTTGCAGCAGGACGTTGAACACATCCGGGTGCGCTTTCTCGATCTCGTCAAAGAGCACGACGGCGAAGGGCTTGCGGCGCACGGCCTCGGTGAGCTGGCCGCCCTCGTCGTAGCCGACGTAGCCGGGCGGCGCACCGATCAGCCGCGCGACGCTGTGCTTCTCCATGTATTCGGACATGTCGATGCGCACCATTGCGGCCTCGGTGTCGAAAAGCGTCTCTGCGAGAGTCTTCGCCAGCTCGGTTTTGCCCACGCCCGTCGGGCCCAGGAAGATAAAGCTGCCGACCGGCCGGCGCGGATCCTTGATGCCGCTGCGGGCGCGGAGGATCGCCTCGGTGACGAGCGTCACCGCCTCGTCCTGGCCGATCACGCGCTCGTGCAGCACGTGCTCGAGGCGCAGGAGCTTTTCTTTCTCGCCCTCGACCAGGCGCGTGACGGGCACGCCCGTCCATTTCGCGACCACCTCGGCGATTTCTTCCGGCGAGACCTCCTCCTTAAACAGCGTCGTGGTGTTGCCGGCCTTCTCGAGTTTCTTCAACTCGGCCTCGAGCTGCGGAATTTTCCCGTGGCGCAGCTCGGCGACGGTATTGAGGTCGTAGGCGCGTTCCGCTTTTTCCATGGCGAGGCGCGCGGCCTCGAGGTCTTCGCGAATTTTTCTCACGCGGCCGACCGAGGCCTTTTCCTTTTCCCAATGGAGCTTGATCGCCTTCGCCTTCTCCCGCGCCTCGGCGAGTTCTTTCCGCAATGTTTCGAGGCGGCGCTTGCTCGCATCGTCCTTTTCCTTCGCGAGCGCCGTCTCCTCGATCTCGAGCTGGAGCACGCGGCGCGTGAGCTCGTCGAGTTCCTGCGGCATCGAGTCCATCTCGGTGCGGATCATCGCGCAGGCCTCGTCCACGAGGTCGATCGCCTTGTCGGGCAGGAAACGGTCGGCAATGTAGCGGTTGGAAAGGACGACGGCGCTGACCAGCGCATTGTCCTGGATGCGCACGCCATGGTGCAGCTCGAAGCGTTCCTTCAAACCGCGCAAAATCGAAATCGCGTCCTCGACGCTGGGCTGGTCAACCAGCACCGGCTGGAAGCGGCGCTCGAGCGCGGCGTCCTTCTCGATGTGTTTGCGGTATTCATCGAGCGTGGTCGCGCCGATGCAGTGCAGTTCGCCGCGCGCCAGCATCGGCTTGAGCAGGTTGCCCGCGTCCATCGCTCCTTCGGTCTTGCCCGCGCCGACGATGACGTGCAGCTCATCGATAAATAAAATAACCCGGCCGTCGCTGTCCTTGATTTCCTTGAGCACGGCCTTGAGCCGTTCCTCGAATTCGCCGCGATATTTCGCACCGGCAACCAGCGCGCCCATGTCGAGGGAGAAAATGGTCTTATCCTTGAGGCCCTCGGGCACGTCGCCGCGCAGGATGCGCTGCGCGAGGCCCTCGACGATGGCGGTCTTGCCGACGCCAGGCTCGCCGATCAGCACGGGATTGTTTTTCGTTTTGCGCGAAAGGATGCGGATCGTGCGACGGATCTCCTCGTCGCGGCCAATGACGGGATCCATCTTGCCCTTCCGCGCCTGTGCGACGAGATCGATGCCATATTTTTCGAGCGCTTCGTAGGTCGCCTCGGGATTGTCGGTCGTCACGCGCTGCGACCCGCGGATCTCCTTCAGCGTTTTCAGGACCTTCGCGCGATCGAGGCCAAAGCTCTTGAAAAGTTTTTTGAGCGCATCGGGCTTGCCGACCTCGAGCAGGCCGAGCAACAGGTGCTCGACCGAGACATATTCGTCCTTGAGCGACTTCGCCTCGTCCTCGGCGCGGGTGAGCACGTCGTTCACCGCCTGCGTCACGTAAACCTTCGACGTATCCACGCTACCCGTGACCTTCGGCAGCTTCTCGAGTTCGCGATCGACCGCGAACTGCATCGCGCCGACCGTCAGGCCCAGCTTTTCGACGAGCCCGGGAACGATGCCGTTTTCCTGCGTGAGCAAGGCCGACAACAAATGCCACGCGTCCACCTCGTTGTGATTGAGGCGACGGGCTAGGGCCTGCGCGTCGGTGACGGCCTGACGCGACATCTGGGTAAGCTTGGCAAAGTCCATGTCATCCATTCTTGCACGCTCTGCGCCAGATTCGCAACTGCCTTGCCTCCTTCGGGAAGAGCGCCGCCATTCTCATCGCCCTGTGTCATCAGCGGGCAAACTGACACGCCACGGCGTCAGTTTGAGTCAGTGCATTGACATTCCAATCCACGAGAAAAAGACGTTACCCGATAAGCAGGACTGATTAGATTACAAGCATGACCAAGCTGGCAGAAATTATATCGTGCTGCTTGAGCAACACAATGACCGTGATGATAATCAGGACGGCCAAAAACGAGAGGACTTTCTTCATGGCTGAATGAATAGCACCTATTCACATTGATCCGCCGGCTGCAAGCCCCTTGCCGAACTTGTAGGTCGGGCTTTACGCCCGACACATCGGGGATAAACCCCGACCTACAACTGTGCGTGGCAAATTGAACCATTGCCTCCTAACGCCGATGATTGCCTCGCGCTGAGCCCGAGCTTTGACTATCTGAAATCTCGTGATCGCCGAACTCACCCAACTCCTCGGCCCGCAAAACGTCCTGACCGAAAAAGAGGATATCATCCCCTACTCTTTCGACGGCACTGCCACGTTGAAACAGCTTCCACGCGTGGTCGTGTTTCCGCGCCACGCGCAGGACGTGAGCGCCGTGCTCAAGCTCGCCCACGCGCATCGCGCACCGGTCGTCACGCGCGGCAGCGGCACCGGCCTCAGCGGCGGCAGCGTGCCGGTCGAGGGAGCGATCGTGCTCTGCCTCGTGAAGATGGATAAAATCCTCGAGCTCGACCCGCGCAACTTCACGCTGCGCGCCGAGGCGGGCGTGGTGACGCAGAAAATCTACGAGGCGGCCGACGCGGCCGGATTGTTTTATCCGCCCGATCCCGGCTCGATGAAAGTTTCCACCATCGGCGGCAACGTGGCCGAAAACGCCGGCGGCCTGCGCGGCCTCAAATACGGCGTCACCCGCAACTACGTCATGGGACTGGAAGTCGTGCTCGCGAACGGCGACATCTGTTCGCTCGGCAACAAGTGCGTGAAGGACGTCGCCGGCTACAACCTGCGCGACCTCTTCATCGGCAGCGAGGGCACGCTCGGCGTCGTCACCCAGGTGCTGTTGAAACTTCTGCCCAAGCCCGCCGCGCGTCAGACCCTGCTCGCCACCTACGCCGCGATGGACGCCGCCGCCGAGACGGTCTCCGCCATCATCGCCGCGAAAATCATTCCGTGCACGCTGGAGTTTCTCGACCGCAAGACCATCCGCTGCGTCGAGGATTTTACGCATGTCGGCCTGCCGACCGACGCCGAGGCGTTGCTGCTCATCGAGACCGACGGCCATCCCGCCGCCGTGGCGGACGAAGCCGCGCAGATCGAAAAGCTCTGTCACGCCCACAGCGCCACCTCGGTGAAACGCGCCGCCAACGCCGAGGAAGCCGCCCGGCTCGCCGCCGCGCGCCGGAGCGCCTTCAGCGCCCTTGCCCGCATGAAGCCCACGACAATCTTGGAAGACGCCACCGTGCCGCGCAGCGAGCTCGCGAAGATGATCCGCTTCGTCGAGCAAACCGCCTCAAAGCACAAACTCGACATCGCAACCTTCGGCCACTTCGGCGACGGCAACCTGCACCCGACCTTCCTCACCAACGAACGCGACACCGACGAAATGCACCGCGTCGAGGCTGCGATGAAGGAAATTTTCGAACATGCCCTGTCGCTCGGCGGCACCATCACCGGCGAGCACGGCGTGGGCCTCGCAAAAAAAGCGTTTCTCAAGCAACAACTCGGCGAACAGTCCTATGCGTTGCTCAAGCAGATCAAGCGCACGCTCGATCCGGACAATTTACTGAACCCTGGAAAAATCTTTGATACAGATTTAACGCTGAACGTCGAACTCCGAACGCTGAACGCCGAAGGCAAGACATCAAAATCGACCCCAAAACGCTGAAGATTGAATGCTATACTCCACGCATTGAACACTGAGCTTCAAATGAACAAGCCCATCTATAATCTCGAGGAGCGTTTGCTCAATTATACGGTGCGCGTGATTCGCGTAACAGAAAAGATGCCCCGCTCCACCGCTGGCCGATATGTCGCGGATCAACTGTTGCGCTCCGGATCCTCGCCCTACGGGCATCACGGCGAAGCTGAATCAGCAGAATCACGCGAGGATTTTATTCATAAACTGCGCATCTGTCACAAGGAACTTCGCGAAGCGAGGCGCTGGCTACGTTTGGTACGGGTCACTCCTTTAATCACTCAACCAGAGTTGCTGGGGCCGCTGATCGCCGAAGCAGAGGAGCTCATTCGTATTTTTACTGCCAGCATCCGCACCGCACAACACAACCGTCTAACAAAGGAAACTTGAGCGTTCAGAGTTCAGCGTTCGACGTTCAGCGTTCAGCAGGACCGAATAATCTAGCGTCGCTAGATTATTCGGTTCTGCAGCAGTGCATGCACTGCGGACTCTGCCTTCCGTCGTGTCCGACGTACGTGGAGACCGGCCACGAGCGGAATTCCCCGCGGGGGCGCATCTCGCTCATGCGCGCCGTGGCCGATGGCGAACTCGAAACCACGCGCGGTTTCGCCGACGAGATGAGTTATTGCCTCGGTTGCCTGGCTTGCACCACCGCCTGCCCGGCCGGTGTCGATTACACGACGCTGCTCGAAACTGCCCGGGCCCACGTCGAGCAAAGCGGCATCGTCGCTTCGCCCAAGCGAAATTTCATCCGCTGGTTTGCGCTGCGCTTTCTTTTTACGCGGCCGCGCGCGCTGCGCGCCGCCGGCCGGTGGCTGTGGCTTTATCAGGCGGCAGGACTGCAAACGCTCGCGCGCCGGCTGAAACTCACCGCCCTGCTGCCGCGGAGCCTGCGCGAACTCGAGCCGCAGACGCCACTCATCGCCCGGCATTTCTCCGATGGGCTCATCGCCGAGACAGAATATCCCAAACCTTTCACCACAGAGAACGCAAAGGACGCAGAGAATAAAATAAAAAAGTCTTCTTCTGCGATCTCTGTGTCCTCTGTGGCAAGAAAGGATTTTCAGCACCGCGTGGCCGTGCTCACGGGCTGCGTGCAGGACCTCGTGTTCTCCGACATCAACCGCGCGACGGTCGATGTGCTGCTCGCCAACGGCTGCGAAGTCGTCACCCCGCGCGCGCAGGCTTGCTGCGGCTCGCTGCACGCGCACAACGGCGATCTCGAAACGGCGCGCCAGCTCGCCCGCCGTCAGCTCGATGCGATCAATCCCGCCGACTTCGACGCCATCATCACCAACGCCGCCGGCTGCGGCTCGCACCTCAAGCATTACGACCGCCTGCTGGCGGGGGATTCAACTTACTCCGAGCGCGCCGCGACGTGGTCACAAAAAGTGAAGGATATTTCCGAATTCCTCGTCGAAATCGGCTTCCGCCCGCCAGCAGAACATCGAACATCCAACATCCTCCTTCACCAAGGCTACGGAGGACAGGTCGAACATCGAACGTCCAAGCCCAAACCTACTTCGGACAACTCAATCAAAACTTCGGTGTTGGACGTTGGGTGTTCGACGTTCGATGTTCATGATAAGTCACGATTGAAAATCGCGACTTATCACGAGGCCTGCCATCTTTGCCACGGACAGAAAATCTCCGCACAGCCACGAGAAATCTTGCGGGCGATCCCCGGCATCGAATTGCGAGAGTGCGCCGAGGCCACGTGGTGCTGCGGCAGCGCCGGCATCTACAATATCACTCAGCCACAAACCTCCTCATGGCTCCAGCAACGCAAGCTCGGGCACCTGCGCGCGACCGGCGCGAGCATCATCGCCACGGCCAATCCGGGCTGCCACATCCAGCTTGAAAACGGATTCCGCCAGGCCGGCGAAAAGGTCGAGATCGTCCATCCCGTCGTCCTGCTTTCCCGCGCCTACGCCGCGGAAAAGCCGAGGGGCCTCTGATCTTTAGCGCAAAGGACGCGAAGAAGCACTCCGACGCGGGGTGAGGGCACCCCGCCTACAATTGAAGAAGGCCGCAAGAAACGGGTTGCCGCCTGTAAGATGGGTGAAGCGCCCATTCAAAAAGCCCCCGTCATTCCGAGCCGTGCGAGGAATCTCACATCATTGGTCGACTCCAGATCCAAATGGAGATTCCTCGCACGGCTCGGAATGACATTAACAGATATAACTGATCATCAGCTGTTTTTATATTTCCTACCTCTATTTTAAATTATATTATCGATATATGCGTTTTTATGCATTTTAACTAATGTAAAAGTGTTGAAATTATTATGCATTTCTTTGAATTTATAGCACTTTTGCACTCAAGTAATCGATAAATTGCCAATAAAACGGGTGTATCTCTCCATAATAAAACTATTTGATTTTAAAATTAAATGCATAAAAATGCTCTTTATGTCGATTTCATTTAAAACCCCCGCTGAGTTGCAGACGGTGCTCGGTGAGCGGCTACGGGCGCTCCGGTTAAGCCGTAATTTTTCTCAGCGTGAACTTGCCGGCAAAGCGGGTGTCTCGTTGCGCGCTTTGCACAACCTTGAAGCTGGCTCGGGCTCGACCATCGAAACTTTCCTGCGGGTTTTGAAAGCACTGAATGCGGTCGACGCGATCGAAGCCTTGGTGCCACAACCCAAGGTCAGTCCCCTCACCTTGCTGAAGATGGGCGCTGTGCCCCGCCGGGTCAGACGAAGGGCAGTCGCCAATTGATGCTATTTTCCCGCGGATAGCGCGGATAAACACGGATGGCATTTAACCACTGATGAACACTTAATTGGCACTTAGTAATTCTTAACCGCGATTGGACGCGAATGGCTGATGAAAAACTGCTGCTAGCGCAGCACCCGGCCCAAGGCCGCGTGGCCGGCGGGTTGAGCCAGAAAGCGCTTTTCCGAAGTGCTTTCTGCTCGCAACGACGGCCAGCAGGGTTTTTCAGCAGCCTACGAGCGGTCATCAGTGGTTAAAGTGCCTGGATCCGCGGCCATCAGCGCAATCCGCGGAAAAAATTATCAGCATCCTATTCGCGGTTAACCTACATGAGTTCGACTAAAGTCATCGAAGTTCGCATCTGGAACACGCTCGTCGGGGCAGTCGCCCCCGACCCGTCGCTGGGCTGCCATGCTTTCGAATATGACGAAAGCTGGCGCCGTTCGGGCGTGGAGCTGGCGCCGCTGATGATGCCGACCACGGCGTCGGAACAAATCTTCGCTTTTCCCACGCTGGGTCCCTCCTTCCATGGCTTGCCCGGGCTTTTGGCCGATGCCCTGCCCGACGATTTCGGCAACGGGCTCATCGATGCCTGGATGGCCCGGCATGGCGTGGACAAGTCGGCGGTCACCGCGCTCGACCGGCTGGCGTACATGGGCAAACGCGGCCTCGGCGCGCTGGAATTTCGCCCAAGCAAAAGCGCCGCGAAGGAAAGTGCGCTGCCGCTGGAAATGAAATCCCTCGTGGAAACAGCGCGCAAGGTGATGCAGGGGGACTTCAGCAGCGACACACACGCCCAGGCCGCGCTGGCCAACATCATCCGGGTCGGAACCTCCGCCGGCGGGGCGCGGGCCAAGGCGGTGATCGCGTGGAATCCGGCCACGCGTGAAATTAGCAGCGGGCAATTTGACCTCGCTGACGGATTTGAACACTGGCTCCTGAAATTCGACGGCGTGGGCAAGGATCACGAACTCGGCACCTCCGCCGATTATGGGCGCATCGAGTTTGCCTATCATCTCATGGCGACCGCCGCCGGGATCGTCATGTCCCCCTGCCGGCTGCTGGAGGAAAATAGCCGCGCCCATTTCATGACCCGGCGATTTGATCGCGACGCGAACGCCAAGCATCACATCCAGTCGCTTTGCGCCCTGTCGCACCTCGACTACCGGCAGCGGGCGACCCATGCCTACGAACAATACTTCCTCGCCATCAGCCAGCTTCAACTGGGCGACGACGCACTGGCGCAGGCCTTTCGCCGGATGACGTTCAACGTCATGGCCCGCAATTGCGACGATCACACCAAGAACCTTGGGTTCCGCCTCAAGCGGGGCGGCCGGTGGGAATTGGCCCCCGCCTACGATATGACGCACGCGCACAATCCCAAAGGCGAGTGGACCAGCCAGCACCTCATGAGCGTGAACGGGAAGTTCGATGACATCGGCCGGGCGGATTTGCTCACCGTCGCGGATCGATTCAGCGTCGTCCACCCCGCGACGTTGCTCGGTGAAGTGAAAGCAGCCGTTGAAAATTGGACGGCCTTCGCCCGAGAAGCCGGTGTCAACCAACCCGAAGCCAACCGCGTGGCGAAGGATTTCCGCCTAGCCTGAGATGACGATTTTTGCATAAAGAACCGCCCCTTTTGCCCTGACCGATTGTTGAAAAATTCCGATGCCCCTTATCGACCACCTCTTTTCCATCGGGGCGATCCGCAAGGCCATCTGGCGACTCTGGTATCCCTTCCTCACCCGACGGCTCCACGGCGAGGAAATTCTTTTTCTCAACTACGCCTTTGAGACTGATCCGCCGATGGGCCTGCCGCTCCTGCCCGCCGACGAGCCCAATCGCGCCTGCATCCAGCTCTATCACCACGTCTCAACGCAGGTGGGGCTGCGCGGAAAAAACGTCCTGGAGGTGAGCTGCGGGCACGGTGGCGGCGCATCTTATCTCACGCGCGCCCTGCAACCGTCGCACTACACTGGCCTCGACTTGAATCCCGCCGGCATCCGGTTCTGCCGGCAACGCCACCAAATAAACGGACTCAGCTTCGTCCAGGGCGACGCGGAAGCCCTGCCATTCCCAAACGCCACTTTTGATGCCGTCATCAACCTCGAAGCGTCGCACTGCTACCCAGACTTCCCGCGTTTTCTGTCGGAGGTCGCGCGGGTGCTCCGGCCCGGCGGACATTTTCTTTATGCCGACTTCCGGTTCAGCGAGCGCTTCGCCGAGTGGGAACAGGCGCTCGCGTCCGCTCCGCTGACTCAGCTCCATTCGCGCGTCATCAACGCCGAAGTGCTGCGCGGCATGGATCGGAATTCCCAACGCTCACAGGAATTGATCGTGCGCCACCTGCCAAAATTCATCCACCGGCTCGGCCGGGACTTCGCCGGCGTCCGGGACTCGCGCGTGTACGTCGCCCTGCAACGCGGGACGCTCTCCTACCGCTCATATTGCTTCTTGAAGTCGTAGAAACGCCCGTCAAGCCGCCTGCGTTGCCGACGATGCGCGCAGGGCCGGGAATTTCTTTTCCGCGAGGGCAAATCCGCCAAAAAGCAGCGCCGCGTAAAACAGGTCGCCCGCGATCGTATTCTGAAAAAAGGGAATGGCCGCCACATAGCAGGCCCCGAGACCCGCCAGCGTTCGCGGATACATGCCGTCTGAAGCCCAGACGCCGAAATTTGTGAGGGCAAAAAACAACACCGAACTGGCCAAGGCCGTGCCGGCGACGGGCAGCAACCGGCGCCGCGACTGCAGTTGCCAGCCGAGGCACACAATCAGGGCGAAGCTTCCATAGACCCAAATCATGCCATGGTAGAATCCCAGCACGGCGTCGCTCAAAAGCAGCGCCGCCAAAGGCAGGCCAAACGCCAGGCGCCTATCGGAAATAGAGGCGCCACCGAAAAGCGCCATCGCCGCCAACGGGGTGAAATTCGGCGGGTGCGGAATCAGCCGCGAGGCCGCCGCCAAAAAGATCATGCCGGCCAGGGTCGTAAAACGTGGTTTGTCCATGTCCATCCTTGGTTAAGGTTCAAGGCTCCCGGTCCAAGGTTCAAGATTAGACTTCTGGATCGATCGGCAACATTGAACGTTGAACCTGGAGCCTTGGACGAGGTCGGCTGGATGTTCCGTAGAGAATGCGCAGATGCAGGGCCACCACGATGGCACCGAGCGCGGTTCCGGCCAGGACGTCAACCGCGACATGCTGGCGGATGGCCATCGTGGAATAGAGAATGCCCACGCACCACAACCAGTTGAGCGCACGGACAAAGCGCCCAGCGCCCATCTCGCGCAACAGGCACTCGAGCCAGATGGCCGTGAACACGGCAAAGGCCACGTGCAGGGAAGGACAGGCGTTGCCCGAGGCATCGACTGTCTTGAGAAAAGCAACGGAAGGATGTTGCGACCAATCAATTTCCGACTTGGGCACCCCCGTCGGCCAAAAAAGAAAAAATCCAAAGGCGATCACACTGAGCCCGACCACCGCAAGGCCGTAGGACCCGAGCTCGCGGCGGTTTTTCAAAAACATGGGCGGGAGCACAACATAGGCCCACAGGGAAACATAGAGCGGGAACGTTTCCGGACAAAACCCAACCAGTCGGTCAACCGCAGTGAGCGGAACCATGGTTACCGGAAAAAACCGGTGGTTTAGCAGCCAGAAATAAACGACAAAGAACACCGGCATGCTCACGACTGTGCCGGTTACCTTGGCCACCCACAGGGTGCGCATCCGGGGCCAAACCTGCCGCAGCCAACTGTCTTTGGCAGGAGAGTCTCTCGTCTGGCTCGCTGGCTGCAACGGCTTCATTTGCGACATGAAGGTGAACGCGCCGGCCACAAATGCGACGGGAAAAACCATTGTAATTAACCACAAAGGCACGGAGGACACGGAGACCGATCAAAATGGGACCGATCTCTGTGCTCTCCGTGTCTCTGTGGTAAAGCAAGCTACAGTGTTGCACGCGGCGGGCCGCTGGCCCACGTTGGGGCGCTTATGTCGCTTTTCAGCTTGCTCGACGTGAATCTCTGCTTCGGTGGCCCGGCGATCCTGGACAAGGTCAACTTCCAGGTCGATCCCGGCGAACGCGTCTGCCTGCTCGGGCGCAATGGCGCGGGCAAATCCACCCTCATGCGCGTCATCGCCAGCGAAATGAAACCCGACACGGGCGATGTTTTCCGTCAGCCCGGCTCCGTCTTCACGCGGCTCAACCAGGAGGTTCCCTCCGACGTTAGCGGCACGGTCATCGACATCATCGCATCCGGCTTGCGCCCACAAACCGAGCACGAGGAGGACTGGGAGCGCGACGTGCGCGTGGACACCCTCCTCGAGCACCTGCAACTCGCGCCCAAAGCCGAATTTGAGGAACTCTCGGGCGGGTTGAAACGCCGCACGCTCCTCGGCCGCGCCCTCGCCGGCCAGCCCGACCTGCTGCTGCTCGACGAACCGACCAACCATCTCGACCTCGAGTCGATCCTCTGGCTCGAGGAATTCTTGCTCACGGAGAAAATCACGCTCTTCTTCGTGACCCACGACCGCGCCTTCCTGCGCAAACTCGCGACGCGCATCGTCGAGCTCGACCGCGGGCGCCTCGCCAGCTGGGCCTGCGATTATGACACTTATCTCATCCGCAAGGAGGAAGTCTCCGCCGCCGAGGAAAAACAGCAGGCCGCCTTCGACAAAAAACTCGCGCAGGAAGAAGTTTGGATTCGCAAAGGCGTGCGCGCCCAGCGCTCCCGCGCCCAGGGCCGCATCCATGCGCTCATGAAAATGCGCGCCGAGCGGGCCGCCCGCCGCGAGCGCCTCGGCAACGTCACCCTCCGCCTCACCGAGGCCGAGCGCTCCGGCGTGAAAGTCATCGACGTGGAGGCCATGTCCTTCGCCTACCCCGACGGCCGCCTGCTCGTGCGCGATTTCACCGACACGTTTACCCGCGGCGACAAGATCGGCATCATCGGGCCCAACGGCGCGGGCAAATCAACGCTGATCAAACTTCTCCTCGGCCAGCTCGCGCCGACCGCGGGCACGATCAAGCACGGCACCAACCTCGAGGTCGTGTACTTCGACCAGATGCGCGCCCAGATCGATGACGCAAAAACCGTGGCCGACAACATCGCCGGCGGCAATGAAACCGTCACCGTCGAGGGCCGCACGCGCCACGTCATCAGTTACCTCCAGGATTTTCTCTTCACGGCCGACCGCGCCCGCACGCCCGCGCGCGTCCTCTCCGGCGGCGAGCGCAACCGCCTGCTTCTCGCCCGCCTGTTCACGAAACCGGCCAACGTCCTCGTGATGGACGAGCCCACCAACGACCTCGACGCCGAGACGCTCGATCTGCTTGAGGACCTCCTCGTCGAGTACCAAGGCACGCTCCTCATTGTGAGCCATGACCGGGATTTCCTGGACAACGTCGTCACCAGCACCCTCGTCTTCGAAGGCGACGGACGCATCGGCGATTATGTCGGCGGCTATGCCGACTGGGTGCACGAAAAGGAAAAAGTCGCCGCCGCAAAAGCCACCGCCGCCGCCCGCGCCGCGGCGAATGAACCCGCCACGCCCGCGCCACAGGTGAAGTCCACGCGCAAGCTCACGAACAAAGAGCAACGCGAACTCGACGCGCTGCCAGCGCAAATCGACGCGCTCGAAACCGAGCAGGCCGAACTCGGCGCGAAACTCGCCGATCCCATTTTTTATCAGCGCGAACGCAGCGCCGCCGCGCAGGTGAAAGCCCGCCTCGACGAACTGGACCGCCAGCACGCCACCGCCCTCGCCCGCTGGGAAGAACTGGAAGCCGTGCGCACGCGGTAAGCAGGCAGAAAAATCCTGCCTGCTTACATTTCAAATCTCAGATCTCAAATTTCAAATCGGTCTGCCGCCCCGCCCTACTCTTTGTTTCTGCCCATGAAAAACGCGCGCCACAGGCCGAGGATGAGGATGAGAACAAGCCACCAGAGACAGCGCAATTCGCGCGCGGCGAGTTCCACAAACTCAAGGATTTTTGGAAAGACATCTTTAACCTGAAAATGCCAGTCACAGTCCCAGCAGGCTGCCGTTGCGCTTGAGCCAGTGTTCCGCCTCCTGCCACCACGGACACACTTCCGCCACCCGTGCCCAAAAACGGTCGCTGTGGTTCATCTCATACCGCAGGTGCACCAGCTCGTGGTAAATGATGTAGTCGCGCACGCTTTCCGGCGTCTGCACCAGCCGCCAGTTGAGCGAGATCGTCCCGCTGGCCGAGCACGAACCCCAGCGCGAGCGCTGGTTGCGCACCGTCACATGCCGCACGTCCGCCCCGCTCAACGCCGCCAGCTCCCACGTGCGCGCGGGCAGCTCGATCTTCGCCCGCCGCGCGAAATGCGACTCGAGCACGGCGCGCAAATCGTCGTCAAACCCAGGCACGCGAAATACATCCGCGCCCAGGCACACCTGCGGGCGTTCGCCCGCTGCGGCCACCCGGATCTCCGCCAATTCGCCGCGCCAGAGCACGCGCGTGCCTGGCGTCCACACGCCGGCGCTGCGCGGCCGGCGGGCTTGGCGTTCGCGCGCGCGCTTGAGCCAGTCGCGATGCCGCTCGACAAAACGCTGCGCCTCGCGCTCCGAGCCGCGGATCGGAATGGTCGCCACGGCCGTGCCGTCGCGCCGCAAGGCGAGCCGATAATGGCGCGCGCGGGCGCTGCGCTGGAAAATAATTTCTTCACCCGCGCGCAGCGTCTCCACGGGCGGCGCGCTGGACGCACCCGGCACCGGGGAAAACAGTCCCAACAAAACCTGCTGTTGATCTGCGCTCATCGTTCATCCGCAGCGTCGCACGAGAATCGACCAACTTCCAATCTCCTTCTTCGCCAAGGCTGCACAGAACAGGTCGAACGTTCAACTTCCAGGCGGAGACATTTTTCACGCTAAGGCCGCAAGGACCACGAAAGCTCAGGCAATGGAGGCAAACTTGAGGTGCCAATTTGGCATCTCAAGTGAAGAAAATGCCTTGAGCAAATTTCTTTCTTCCCCCTAGGTTTCAGGACATGAACCAACGTCTATTGCCAATACTCGTAATGGGGTTGGTCACATTTCTCAGCGGGTGCGCAACGACCGGTTCGATCGAAAAAATCTCACCCGATCAAAAAGTAGCGGTGATTTCCGCCATCGATCCGGTGATGCATGGGCATAAGGTCGGCTTCACCATCTTTGAACTCAAAAACTGGACCGCGGAGCATCCAGGGTTTGATGTGAACGCCGTCGTTCTCAATGCCGTCAAAGTGAATCTCAATCGGGACGCAAAACTTGTGAACGGCAAGGACGAGGGCTTGCTTCTGAAAAACGAGTATCTCGATACCATCTTCATCGATTCACCACCGGACGGATTGACGGAAAAACTGAGCGCGCTCGGCCGGGAATGGCAGGTTGACCTCATTATTCTTATTCAAACGACGTCTTCGGATGATTGGATCCGTGGAACCGGGATGACTGCTACGAGTCCTGATCGGCGCATCGAAGGCTTTGGGCACTATGCGCCATTATCATTTGGGAGAAATTTTGTGTATGGCGCCTTCTGGGTAAGCGTTTTTGATTGCAAGACAGGTCGCTTCACCGGCGGCGATGCGGTGCAGCAATCACGAGTGCTTCCCGACGTGTCCTGGCATGATAGCTGGGACGCATACACTCCGGATGAACAGCGAACGTTGACCCGCGAATTCGATGCCTTGGCCAGGCAAAGCGTGCCCATTTTTTTGTCCGAAGCCGGCCTGACGGACACAAAAATTGAAAAACGATCACTCGGCTCCCTTCTTCTAAGTCCCAACGGCCCGGCACAATCCTATGTGCCCGAAGGAAACGAACTCGATATACCCGCTGGGGTTTCAAGGCAAGCAGCCCGGCTTGCGGTTGCAAATGGACTTAAGGATAATGAGTGGGTTCTGACGACCAACACTGTGGATCGCATGGTCGGCGTGTATCGTGAAGGGAAAAAAGAAGCCACGTGCACCTTCACCTTTACCGATCACGCGATTCTCATGGCTCCGGAAGGACATGAAGTGCAGGACGACGGGCAACGCGTGACGGTCGAATACTATCACGGCTGGCACAAAGATCTAAAGGAATCCATCGTGGAAGCACTCATGAAGACCCCGCCGGATATTCCTGCAAATACACCGGTGAACTCCGCCACACCTTAACGTCGCAAGAGCAGCATCCAAAATTCGATGTTCATCCGCGCACCCGGTATTTATCGTGGCAGCGCACCCAGTCCTGCGCGTGGTCCGGATGTTCGTCGCGGCCCTTGGCCGTCAGGTCGAGGAAATTGTAGGTGCCGTTGAGCAGGTCGATCCCGCGCGCGAAAGTGGAATAGGTGTGATACACCGCGCCGTCCTTGTCCCGGTAAAACGTGCTGACCCCTTCACGGTCTTCCATGTCCATGCCTAACTTCACGTAGTTGTAGATCGCCTTTCCTGCGCGAATGTCCTTCGGCGTAAACGAAGTCTGGAAATCATATTTAAAATCGTTCCCGGCCGAGGACACCCACTTGAACTTCCAGCCCATCCTCCGCTTGAAGCGGGCGAGTTTTTTGAGCGGGGCGCGCGAGATCACGACCAGCGACGTGTCCCGCTGCGGCAGATGCAGGCCGGCGCTGTCAAAGTGATCGGCCCAAAATGAACAATGCGGGCAACCCTCGGTGTCATCCGGGCCAAACATGAAGTGATAAACGATGAGCTGGCGCCGGCCGGCGAACAGCCCGGCGAGCGTCTCCTTGCCTTCCGGGCCGTCGAAGACGTACGCCTTCTCCACTTTCGTCCACGGCAGATTGCGGCGCTTTTCTTTCAGTCGATCATGCAGCCGCATGAACTTCTTTTCCTCAACAAGCAGCGCCTGGCGGGCGGCGAGCCATTTCTCAGGCGATACGACCTTGTGCTCCTTCGTGCCAGTGCGGGTGATGAGTTTGGCCATGACTTGCCCCTGTTTGTTTGGGTTGTGGTCTTGGCTTAAATGAGGAACGCAAGAAAGCAGGAAAATCAAACCAAAGAACACAATGAACATTCAGCGCCCAACATCCGAGCTTCAGCAAAGGATGTTGTCAGCCGTGCCCGCCGTCTTGTCCGACTGAGCCTTGGCAAAGCTAAAATCACCATGGTGAAGGATGGATGTTGGCCATTCGCGGCCTCCGCCAATCGCCAAGGACAAACAAAATAGCTGGGCAACTATACTCAGCCATGGGAGGGCATTCTCCTTATATGCATCATCTTGTAATTAATGAGGTTAGTTGCTTCTCTCTGACTTCGCCGCCAGCAGCAAGACCCCGCGGCCAACCCAACCCCTCGTTTTTACATGAAACACTTGCTCGATCTCTGTGCGTTCTGCTTCTTCTCAGGAAAACTCCATCATGATTTCTCGCAAAGAAGCGAAGTCAGCGAAAAGGATTTTTTCGGATCGTTCTCCGTGCGCTCCGTGCTCCCTGTGACAGAAAATTTATTCACTTACGCCGTCGACGAAAACTTCTTCTTCGAATTCCATGGATGTTCGCCGGAGAATTCAAAACCCGCCGCGCCCAAGACGGTTCGGAGCCGGAAATCTACCACGAATGGTACGCGTTAGAAAATTGCCGGCGGGCGTTGGCCATGGGTAGTCAGTCGTTGGTCATTCGCCGGCCGATGTTGGACGTTGGAGGTTCACCGAAGGCCCTCGCCCACTCAGCTTGGTGGAAGCCGACCAGCCCGAACGTTTCGCCAAGGACAAATGGCCGTTTTACGAGCCGGCCGTTACCGGCCAGCAGCGCCAGCGACTCCGCTTCGGTCATCGCCGGAAGTTTATCGGCAAGCCCGAGCGCGCGGTAATCCTGCCCGGAAGAATTGAACAACTGGCGGAGGCTACCATTTTGGAATTCCAGCATGCGCTTCAATTCCGCGACCGACGGCGGCATTTCGCGGATGGGCTTTTCCACAAATGCCACGCCCTGCGCGCGCAGCCATTTCACCGCGTCGCGGCACGTGCTGCAGTTGGAATAAGTGTAAATGGTCACGGCGGGAAAAGTAACGATAGAGTCCAAAGCCGAGCCCATGCCCGGTTCAATGTTTAACGTTCACCTTTGGCCACAGTGCGATACCCAAACGTAACCAAATTCGGTTTGACGCCAGTGATTGGCAATAGCTATACGCCCTATTATGCCAGCTACACCCAAATTGATCGGCCCGGGCGGACAGCTTTATGGCGAGCCCCAGCCGTCGAGTGATGAGGCTTCATTTCGCGTCAACAACACCAGCTCCGCCTACTATAATTCGCCGTATTATTTGCTGCACAAAAACCAGGTGCTGCCCATTCCGCCGGCGCGCGCCGGCGCGGCGCTGCAGCTAAAGTTGGATGACTTCGTCGGGCCGCAGATGATTGCGGCCATTCAATCGGCCGGAAGAATCGCCTTTCATTCAGTCGGCGATACCGGCGCGGCCAAGGTTGACCACCAGCAAACCGTCGCGCGCGCCCTGGCCAACCAGGCCAACGTAGCCGATGCCATGGCTCACGACCTGGCGGGCGCGAATCCGCCGGCGTTCTTTTTTCACTTGGGCGACATCATCTACCATTTTGGCGAGGCCCAGTATTATTATGACCAGTTTTATGAACCCTACCGGGCATACGACCGGCCCATTTTTGCGGTTCCGGGAAACCACGACGGCTCCCTCTTCGGGCCAACCTCGAGCGCCCCGCAAAATCCCACGCTGCAGGCTTACTTGGACAACTTTTGCGCCGCGTCGGCCGGGCCGTCGCCCGATGCCGGCGGGATGGTTCGCAGCGCCATGACCCAGCCGGGCGCCTACTTCACGCTGGACGCTCCCTTTGTTTCGATCATTGGCCTTTACAGCAACGTGCTCGAGGGCCCGGGCGTCATCTCTTCACAGAAAGGCGCATATCCGACGGTCAGCGACGTGCAATTGGGTTTTCTGCAAAACGAGCTGCTCCGGCTGAAGCCTTCGCGGCAGGCGGGCCAGCGCGCGATCGTCGTCGCCCTCCATCATCCGCCGCTCTCAGTGGATTCCGTTCATGGTGGCTCCACGGGGCTTTCGCAGGATCTCGACACCACTTTCCAGGCGGCTGGCTTCTGGCCTGACATGGTCCTTTCAGGACATGCGCATCTTTACCAGCGCTTCACCCAGCGGGTGAATAACAACGCGCAGCAGCTCCCATACGTTATTTGTGGCTGCGGCGGTTTCGCCGTCTCTCCACCCCAAACTAATGTGGGGCCGGCACCAGTCACGGTGGGAAATGACACCATGGAGATCGATCCCATCATGAAATTCGGCTATCTCACGATCACATGCGATGGGAACACGCTGACTTCCGAGTTCTATTCGCCGTCAGGCGGCGGCGCCGTGGCGGTTTTGGATGCCGTGTCGGTTAATTTGAAAACGGGATTGCTGGCGACGACCGGGCCCACGCCCCCCAAGCCGGTTCATGGGAAGCACAAACCGGTTCACGGCAAAACCCATGCGAATGCCGCGCGTGCAAAGCCTGTTCGCAAAAAAACCAAGGCCATTTCACCGAGGAAAGCACGGAGCCAGACGGTAAAAAAACGGCGGAAGTGAGGACTTAAGCTTTTCAGATTGGGGTATGTTTACCGTTTGACAGCCGGAGAGTGCCATTTGAAAATCCATTGCCGCGTTCGACGCCGCTTGTGACAGTTTAAGCTTAGCTTTTGCACCGGGCAGCACGCCGTTATGGATCTGTTTTTTCCCCACGAATATCTCCAGGCGGCCCTGATGGTTTCGCTCTTGAGCGTTTGGGTTCTTGCCGGGCTTTTCTATTATCTCAATCGCTACACCAAGCGGGATTATTTTTCCATTTGGACCGTGGCCTGGCTGTTTTACTCGTTGTGGCTGACCTTGAGCCTGCAGCTGCCCAGCACCGAGTTCACCCATATCGAAGCCATCTTCAAACAAAGCTGCGTTGTCATGTCAGCGGCGTTTCTGCTGTGGGGCACGCTGCGGTTTGTAAACCTGCCGGTGCCCCAAAACCTGTTTGTCTGGTTCATATTGTTTCTCCTGGCTTGGACGTTTGCGGTGCCGCATTACGTGTCCAACGCGCTGCAAGTCCAGATGCCGGTGTTCGTCCTACTCGGTTCTGGAAGCATTTTCTCCAGCGTGTGTTTCTACCGGTTGCGCTTCCGCATGCCCTTTGTCGGTGCCGGCATGCTGGGTTTTGGATTCATGCTCTGGGGGGTCTATCTGGGCACTTATCCGCTGACCACGCCATACGAGGACCTTTACAGCACCGGCTTCTTTGTGGCGGCAGTGCTGCAGTTGTTTATTGCCGTCAGCATGATTGTGCTCGTGCTGGAGGAATTCCGGTACAAGACGGCTGAACAGCTGGCGCAAAGTGCGGCCCGTAGCCGCGAACTGGCCGAGGAGGCCGAGTCTGCCAATCGCGCCAAAAGCGATTTTCTGGCCGTGATGAGCCACGAGGTTCGCACCCCCATGACCTGCATTATCGGCATGTCCGACCTGCTCCATGACACCAAGCTCGACGGTCTCCAGCAGGAATTTGTCCAGACCATCCGTAACAGTGGCGACGCCCTGCTCGAGATCATCAACGCCATCCTTGACTACTCCAAAATCGAATCCAATCATCTCAAGCTCGAGGTCGAGCAATTTGACCTCTACTTGCTGGTGGAAGACCTGATGGATTCGCTTTCACCCCGCGCCTTCAACAAGGGCCTTGATTTCGCCCTTATCATTGCCCCGGAAGTTCCCCGTCTTCTGTACAGCGATGACGGACGCCTCCGCCAGGTGATCATCAACCTGGTCGGCAACGCGATCAAATTCACCGAGCACGGGGAGATCGTCCTCCGCATCGATCTTCTCGAAACAACCGGGAAGTTCGCCCGGCTGCGCTTTGCCGTTCACGATACCGGTATCGGCATCACCAAAGAAGACCAAGCCAGGCTTTTCGCACCGTTTACCCAGGTCAATTATTCCGCGAACCGCCGCTTTGGCGGCACCGGCCTCGGGCTGGCCATTTCCCGCCGCCTGGTCGAACTCATGGGTGGCAAGATTGGGCTGGAAAGCGAGCCCGGCAAGGGCTCGACCTTCTCCTTCGAAGTAAAACTCGAAGTCAGCCCGGAAGATTCGCCTCCGATTGACACCCAGCCGCTGGCCGGGGTGCATATTCTCCTCCTCGCAGCTTCCGCTGCCACCCGCCAGGCCGTCGAAATAATCCTTCGCTCCTTGAATCTCTCCTGCGAAACCGTCGCCAACCCGGCTGAGGCCATCATCCGCCTCCGCCAAGCCGCCCAAAATCCCGGCCAGGCGTTCCAGGTTCTTTTGGTGGACTCCAAACAGCCCAACCTTCAGTGGGCGGAATTGGCCAGGGACATTCATTCCGATCCAAATTTGGCCGGTCTTAAATCCGCCGCGCTTCGGCCCATTACTGATTTCCGGAGGCAGGCGCTCCTTTCGGAGGAAAAATTTGACGGGGAAGTTTTCAAACCCGTCAAGCAAGCGCAGCTCTTCAATTGCCTGCTTTCGTTATACGGCAAGACCAAGCCGGCCGAGGCACCCTCCGGCGCAGACCTTTCTTCCTCCGCTGTCGTGATCCCATTGCCGCACCCGCTGCGCATCCTCGTCGCCGAGGGCAACGATACCAACCGCCGCATTGCCCTCTTGATGCTCGAAAAAATTGGCTGTCCCGCCGACGCCGTGGGCAACGGCCGGGACGCTGTCGACAAGGCCAAGCAGACGCCTTACGACGTGATTCTCATGGACTGCTTGATGCCGGTCATGGATGGTTTTGAGGCCAGCCGGAAAATCCGCCAATGGGAGGCCACGCACACCGGGTTGCGCAACCTTCACATCATTGCCATGACCGCCAATGCCCTGCGTGAAGATTGCGCCCTTTGCCTCGCCGCCGGCATGGATCGTTGCATCAGCAAACCGATGCGCATCGCAAGCCTTCAGGCCGCGCTGCTGGAAATTTCGGATTTAAAAGCCGGGTCGGCCGCGCAGGAAAACGCCAAGGGTTGAACCTCACTTCGCTGCGGCGACTGCCGCAGCGAATGCCTTGGCCTTCGCCGTGATCGCAGCCCAGTTTTTTTCCTTCAACGCCTTGGCTTCGACAAGCGAGCTGCCCGCCGCCGTGGCAAATGCCCCAGCCTTCAGGAATTCGCCCACGTTTTCCGGGTTCACCCCGCCCGTCGGCACAAAGTCAATATGCGGGAATGGCGCCTTGACCGACTTGATGTAAGCCGGGCCAAAAAACTCCGCCGGAAAAATCTTCACCACATCCGCGCCGGCATCCCAGGCGTTGACGATCTCCGTCGGCGTGAGCGCGCCGCTGAAAACCGGCACGCTGTAACGGCGGCAGAGCGTAATGACATCGGGCCGCAGCGCGGGCGTGACGATGAATTTCGCGCCGGCAAGGATGCCCGCGCGGGCCGTCTCGGCGTCGAGCACGGTGCCAAGACCGAAGAGGAAATCGGGCAGTTCGGCCGTCGCCTTCTCGAGCATGCGGATGGCGCCAGGCGTGGTCATGGTGAGCTCGATGCTGGTGAGCCCGCCCGCGGCGAGCGCCTTCGCGCAATCCAGCAACCCGTCCGGCGAATCGGCACGGATCAAGGCGATGACCTTCTCGGCTTTGAACTTGGCGAGGATGGCGTCTTTTTTCATGGGAAAATGCTGACCGGCCAACATCCGCCTTCGCCCATCGACTGGCTCAAGGCTACGGCGGACAGGTCTAACGCCCAATGTCCAACATCGAACGCCCAACGTCCACCGTTTTTTCAGATCGTGCAAAGAGGGATCGGTGTTCAGCCAAGCTCCCCTCCTTCGCCAACGGCTACGGCGGACAAGTCGGAGGGCACGCATCTCATTGTTTAACCCTGAGCCTGTCGAATGGGAGATGCGTGAAATTTCTTGCGCCGGGTGCCGGGAGCGTGTCTTTTGACCCTCCTGCCCGCGCCCGGGTGGTGGAATTGGTAGACACGCAGGTCTCAGAAGCCTGTGCTTAACCGCATGGGGGTTCGAGTCCCCCCTCGGGCATTTCTTTTACGCTTTCCCAACTCGGAGCGGCCTTGGCTAAAACCGGCCTTTCTCCTCTGAAAAACGCGATTTTTTTGTTCGCGGACGAAAAATCGGCCTGAACAACATTTGCCCCATTTTGGCCGATTTTCCCGGATTTTAGTGGAGCTCCCAGTGGAGGCAGAATCGTGGCCAATTTTTCCATTTCTCCAAAGAGCGGAATGCTTTGCGGATCAGTGTAGCGGTCGGTCTGCCGCCATTCGCTAGCACCCAACGTTCACCCTCCGCCTCAGACTTGGATGTTGGGCGTTCGATGTTGGATGTTCACTCCGCCAGCTTCGCTGTCCTCATTTGCGCCGCCAGGAAGGCCAGCACGTAAAATGCGGTCACAATCCAGAGCGAATTGCGGAATCCCGTGATGATCACCGCTCCTTCCGCCAACCCGCCGATGGCGCCGCCGACCAGGTTCCACAGTTGCATCTGCAGCACCGCCTGGGACGAGAGCCCATGCAGGTACTGGAGATAGACGTAGCCCGCAAAAAAAGTCGGCAGCAGGAGAATAAGCAGGAAGCAGGTTACCGATGGGAACAGGGTGCCGTAAAGCGGATGAAACAGATTGGCGGCATAAAACCCCAAGGCGACGGAGATAAACAGCAGCGCCCAGGCCAGGCCCGTCGTCAAAGCCCGCGAGTAGAAGGCCAGCAGCGCCCCGCCGAGC